>NZ_QQAO01000010.1:0-139434 GCF_003349855.1 Curtobacterium sp. AG1037
CCAGACCCTCGACTGGGACAGCCCAGCCGAGGCCCTGACCCGACTACTCTCAGAACCCCAACAAGGCGGTGTTGCAACCACCCCCTGAAACCGCCACGGGCGACCCGACGGTTCCTGCTCCATCGACGGCGCACCCGAGCCCTGGGCCGGTGCACATGACGGAGCCGGCCGGGCCCGCGCCGCCCGCCCGTCCCAGCGCTCGGCACGACGAAGGCCCCCGACCTGGCACGGTCGGGGGCCTTCGCACCTCCGGAGGACCGGGGGAGCCGGGGTCGATCAGCGCGGACGACCCGCGCGGGCCTTCATCGGGTCCATGCCCTTGGGGATCGCCGACGCCGGGCTGTGCGTCAGGGAGTCGAGACGGTTCGCGACCGCAAGGACCTCGTTGCGGTTGAGCGCCTTCTTGTACTTGTTCATCGCACGCGGCAGCTTGTGGAGTGTCACACCGTCCGCGTCGTCGTCGACGTGGACCACGTGCACGGGGACGTTCGGGACGATGCGCTGGACCTTCCGGCGCTCCTCCTCCACCTGGCGCTTGAGGTTGCCGCGCTGCCCCTCGGTGATCAGGACGACACCGGGGGTGCCGACGGCACGGTAGACCGCGGCCTGCGACCGGCCGTGCACCGCGACGGGCATCTCGCTCGAACGCCACTGCCGACGGAGCGAGTTCGAGAGCACCGCGCCGACCGCGCCGGGCTGCCCGGCGATCTGCGAGTACGCGGCGCGCTCGGCGAGACGGCCGAGGACGATCAGGAAGAGCAGCACACCCAGCAGGACGCCCGCGACGATCCACAGCGTGACCGCGAGCCAGTTCTGGCCGGGGAGCAGGAGGGCGAGCAGGACGCCCAGCACGACGGGGCCGACGAAGGCGAGGAGGAACCACCACACCGACTTCGGGTCTGCCCGGCGGGTCATGGTGAAGACCTGGTACATCTGCTTGAGACGACCCGGCTCCTTCGCCGTCGTACCTTGAGAACTGCTGCGTGCCATGCGACCAGGATACGGCCTGCGCCACCACCCGCAGACCGCGGACGGTCAGGCTGTGGGCGAACGGTTCCGTCCACAGGTGGGCAGCATCGGACTGGAGGCACGCCCCGTCTCCGCCACGCTCGTCACCATGACGAAGCCCTCGACGCCCGCTGCGGGTCCGGCGACCACGGCGGAGACCGACCGCTGGTGCGGTTCCGTGGACCCGACCGCCTTCGCCCGCTGGCTCGCGGACCGCGCCGTCGGCGCCGGACCGCACCTCGCACCCGTCGTCGCGGTCGGACGCTGTCCCGCCGGACACCTGGCGGCCCGGGTCCTCCGCCCGGCGGCGCTCCCGTTGGACCGGGCGTTCGAGGAGCTCGGCGTCCCGACGAGCGGCGTCGCGGTCACCGTCTCGGTGCCGTTGCTCGAGCTCGCCGCGACCGCCCGTGCCGGCGCCCTCGAGCTCGGGGCGTTGGGTCCGGACGACGTCGGGCTGGACGACGCCGGTGCCGTGCTCGTGGTCGACCGCCCGCCGGGGGCGGCCCGGTGCTGCGGGGACGAGTCCGACGCGGAGCCGTTGCACGGGCGCCGGTCGGATCCGGACGGGCCACGGCAGCTCGTGCTCGCGGCCCGGACGGTCTGGGACCGTGTCGACGCGCAGGACCCGGCTCGTGGCGTCGTCGACCCCCTGCTGGACGGGGTCGTCGACGCCGATGGTCCCACGCTCCGGTCCGTCGTCGAGCAGGTCCTCGGCGCAGCGGCACCCCGCCCGGTGCGCTGGGCGCGAGGGACCCCGGCCGTTGCCGACCTCGAGTTCGCCGCCGCGCCGCCGGCACCTGTCGACGAACCGCTCGACCGGGTGCTCCGGGTGGTGCGCACGGTGCTCGAACAGGGCGTCCCGGTCGGTCGAGGTCGGCGGATCGGACTGCGCCGCGTGGTCGTCGGGGTCGCCGTCGCGAGCGGCCTCGTCGCCGTCGCGGTCGCCCTCGGCTGACCGCACCGCACCCTCGGCAGCGGCCCGCGCACGGGTGGCGGCTCAGGTGAACCGGAACGGCCCCGGTCCCACGAGGGGACCGGGGCCGTCGGGCCTGCTGGTCAGGGCCGCTGATCGGGCGCTCCCGACCAGGCGGCGTCAGTAGCCGAGGTTCGGGGCGAAGTTGCCCTCCTCGAGGCGGTTCTTCACCGCGACGAGGTACCGCGAGGCGTCCGCACCGTCGATGATGCGGTGGTCGTACGACAGCGCCAGGTAGACGAACGAGCGGATGGCGATGGCCTCCTGGCCGTCGACCTTCACGACCGCCGGACGCTTCGTCACGATGCCCGTGCCGAGGATCGCCGACTGGGGCAGGAACACGACCGGGGTGTCGAACAGGGCGCCGCGCGAACCGGTGTTGGTCAGCGTGAACGTCCCGCCGGCCAGCTCGTCGGGCTTGAGCTGGTTGTTGCGGGTGCGCTCGGCCAGGTCCGCGATCGACTGCGAGAACTGCGCCAGGTTCAGCGACGCGGCGTCCTTGATGACCGGGGTCAGCAGGCCACGCTCGGTGTCCACCGCGATCGAGACGTTCTCGGTGTCCGGGTAGACGATCTCGTCGCCTTCCACGGTCGAGTTGATCTTCGGGTGGGCCTTGAGCGCTTCGGACGCCGCGAGGGCGAAGAACGGCATGAAGCTGAGCTTCGAGCCGGTCTTCTCGAGGAACTCGGCCTTGTGCGCGTCGCGGAACTGCGCGACCTTCGTCACGTCGACCTCGACGACGCTCGTGAGCTGTGCGGTCGAGGTCATCGACTGCACGGCACGCTCGGCGACGACCTTGCGCAGGCGCGTCATCTTCTCGCGGGTCCCGCGCAGCGGCGAGGTCTCCGCGACGAACGGACCGCTCGGGGCAGCAGCGGCCCCACCGGCCGGTGCGGCCGACGACTTCGCCTGCTCGGCGGCGGCGAGGACGTCCTCCTTGCGGATGCGTCCGCCGACCCCGGAGCCGGAGATCGTCGACAGGTCGACGCCCTGCTCGTTGGCGAGCTTGCGGACCAGCGGGGTGACGTAGACCAAGGCCGCGCCGTCCTGCGTGGGCTGCGGCACCGACGCGGACGCGGCAGCACCGGTCGGGGCGGCGGCGGGAGCGGGCGCGGCTGCCGGAGCGGGCACCGCTGCCGGGACGGCGGCGGGCGGCGGGACCGGGGCGGCCTGCGGCACCGGCGCGGCGGCCGGGGGAGCGGACGGCGCCTGCGGAGCAGCCGGCTGGGTCTGACCGTTCTCGGTCGGGTCCGGACGCTGGGGCTCGGGGGCCTTGGCCTCTTCCGGCTGCTCGGTGCTCGGCGCGGTCTCCGGCTCGGTCGCCTCGGCGGCGGCCTCGTCGGAACCCTGCGAGCCCTCGGCGTCGCCGGAACCGGAGTCACCGGTGCCCGAGCCGTCGCCGATCTTCACCAGGGCGGTGCCGACCTCGACGGTCTCGTCCTCCTGGACCAGGATCTCCTCCACGACGCCGGCGACGGGCGACGGGATCTCGGTGTCGACCTTGTCGGTCGAGACCTCGAGCAGCGGCTCGTCGACCTCGACGCGGTCACCGACGTTCTTCAGCCATCGGGTGACCGTGCCCTCGGTGACGCTCTCGCCGAGCGCCGGGAGGTTGACGGATTCGCTCATCGGGTGGGCTCCTGTTCGCGGATTGCTGTGGTGGTGGTTGTCATTGTCTCGGTGCGCACGTCGACGTGTCCGTCAGAGCGCGTGCAGCGGCTTGCCCGCGAGGTGGAGGAAGGCCTCGCCGAGCGCCTCGTTCTGCGTCGGGTGGGCGTGCACCAGGGGAGCGATGTCCTCCGGGTAGGCCTCCCAGTTCACCGCGAGCTGCGCTTCGCCGATGAGCTCGCCGACGCGGGCGCCGATCATGCTGACGCCGACGACCGGCCCGTCGACGACCCGGACGACCTTGACGGCGCCGGACGTCCCGATGATGTGGCTGCGGCCGTTGCCGGCGAGGTTGTACTCGTACGTGTCGATCTTGTCGGCGCCGTACTGTTCCTCGGCCTTGGGCTGGGAGAGCCCGACCGACGCGACCTCGGGGTCGGAGTAGGTGACCTTCGGGATGTTCGTGTCCGAGATGACGACCGGGTTCAGGCCCGCGATCTCCTCGGCGACGAAGATGCCCTGCTGGAAGCCGCGGTGTGCGAGCTGCAGGCCGGGGACGATGTCGCCGACGGCGTAGACGTTCGGCAGGTTGGTCGCGAGGCGCTCGTTCGTGGTGACGAACCCGCGGTCCATCGCGACGCCGACCTCGTCGAAGCCCATGTTCTGGGTGAGCGGGCCACGGCCGACCGCGACGAGCAGGACGTCACCCTCGAAGGTCTTGCCGTCCTCGAGCGTCACGACGACGCCGTTCTCGTGCTGCTCGACGCCCTGGAAGCGGATCCCGAGCGAGAACTCGATGCCGCGCTTGCGGAACGCGCGCTCGAGCTGCTTCGACATCGACTCGTCCTCGGCCGGGATCAGGTGGGGCAGGCCCTCGACGATCGTGACCTCGGCACCGAAGGACTTCCACACGCTGGCGAACTCGACGCCGATCACGCCGCCGCCGAGGATGACGACCTTGTTCGGCACGTAGTCCATCTTGAGCGCGGTCTCGGACGTGATGACGCGGCCGCCGATCTCGAGCCCGGGCAGGGACTTCGAGTACGACCCCGTCGCGAGCACGACGTTCTTGCCGGTGACGGTCTGGTCGCCGACCTGAACGGTGTTCTGCGAGGTCAGGCGGCCCCAGCCCTCGACGACCGTGATGCCGCGGGCCTTGACGAGCCCCTGCAGGCCCTTGTACTTGGAGCTGATGACGCCCTGCTGGTACTCGATGACCTTGGGCACCTCGACGCCGGCGAACTCGGCGACGACGCCGTACTTGTCCGCTTCGCGCGTGGCGTCCGCGACCTCGGCGGCGTGCAGCAGCGCCTTGGTCGGGATGCAGCCGCGGTGCAGGCAGGTGCCCCCGAGCTTGTCTCCCTCGATGAGCGCGACGCTCATGCCGAGCTCAGCGGCCCGGAGCGCAGCGGCGTAACCACCACTGCCGCCACCGAGGACCACGACGTCGTAAGTCTGTTCCGTCACCTGGTGCAACTCCCTCGTGCGTGTCGAGGTCCTGGTCGGACCCCACTGGACACCGCGGCGGCGGCGTCCGACGGTCGGACCGCATGGTTCCGGTCCCGTCCCGCTGGTTCCGGCGGGGGCGCGTCGGTGCGCTGCCCCGCCGGGACCAACCTACTACTTGGACTGCAGCTCTTCTGCGAGCCCGATGAGCGTACGGACCATGACACCGGTCGCGCCCTTGCCGAGCCAGCCGTAGCCGCCACCCTTGTGCTCGGACGGCCCCGCGATGTCGAGGTGCGCCCACGGCACGCCCTCGCCCACGAAGCGCTCGAGGAACTTGCCCGCCAGGAGCATGCCGCCCGACGGGTTGCCCACTGTGGCGTTGACCATGTCGGCCACGTCGCTCGCGAGCCGGGCGTCGAGCTCCTCGGGAAGGGGCATCGGCCAGATCGGCTCGGCGACTGCGTCCGCGACCGCGCGGACCCGTGCGACCAGGTCGTCGCTGCCCATCAGACCGGTGGTCCGGTCGCCGAGCGCGACGACCTGCGCGCCGGTCAGGGTCGCGACGTCGACCATCGCGTCGGGCTGCTCGAGCGACGCCGCGGCCATGCCGTCGCCGAGGACGAGCCGGCCCTCGGCGTCGGTGTTCGTCACCTCCACCGTCTTGCCGTTCTTCAGCGTCAGCACGTCGCCGGGGCGGGTCGCGGAGCCCGACGGCATGTTCTCGGCGAGGCACAGCCAGGCCGTGACGCGCGTGTCGAGTCCGAGTCGCGCGGCGGCGACGGTCGCGGCGAGGACGGTCGCGGCGCCGGCCATGTCGGTCTTCATGCCAAGCATCGACGCGGCGGGCTTGAGCGACAGGCCGCCCGTGTCGAACGTGATGCCCTTGCCGACGAGCGCGAGGTGCTTCGTCGCGGCGGCGGGCTCGTAGCGCACGACGACGAGCCGCGGCGGACGCTCCGAGCCGCGGCCGACGCCCAGGATGCCGCCGAAGCCCTGCTCCTCGAGCGCGTGCTCGTCGAGGACCTCGACGGTCAGCGGGAGCCCCTCGGCCTGGGCGACGGCGACGTCGGCCAGGTCGGCGGGACCGAGGTCGCCCGCGGCGGTGTTCACGAGGTCGCGCACGAGCGCGGCGGCGTCGGCGACGATCGCGGGGCGGACGGTGGCGTCGGCGGGCAGGTCGGCAGGGGAGACGACCTCGATGCGCTGGTCGCCGCGGGTCGGGCCGGTCGTGCCGGCGCCCTTGTGCCGGGTGAACGCGTAGGCGCCGAGCGCCGCACCCTCGAGCGCCGCGGCGACGAGCTCTGAGGAGTCGGTCGGCAGCGCGAGGGCGATCGCGTCGACGTTCGGGAGCTGTCGGACGGCGCTGCCGGCGGCGGTCCGGATCGCGGCTGCGTCGACGGTCGAGCCGAGGCCGACGAGGGCGACGCCCGCGGCCGCGACGCCGGTGCCGGGCAGACGGACGAGCTGGTCCTTGGCGCCGGTCGCACCGACGGTGGTCAGGTCGAGGTCGGCGAGGGCGTCGACCGTCCCCGCAGCGCTCGGCGCGAGGGTGGGGGAGCCGCCGTCCTTGCCGGGCAGGACCCCGAGGACGAGGACGTCGGCGGAGACGTCGGACGGGGCGGTGGAGGTGGTGGAGAGCGTCGGTCGGACCATGACGCCAGCCTATCCAGCGCCTGTTCGCCGACAGCGTGGCCGTGGACGACGGGGCCGTCGGGGGTCCCGCCTAGCATGGGGACGGTGAACCACCCCGAGGACCTGTACACCGTCGCCGCGGCCGCTCCGACCGTCCCGGCGGGACTGCACCTCGTCGCCGGACTGACCGGGTTCGTCGACGCCGGCGGCGCCGTCGCGCAGGTCGCGTCCTCGATCCTCGACGGTCTCGAGCACGAGCTCGTCGCGGAGTTCGACCCGGACGCGCTCCTCGACTGGCGCGCCCGACGACCGGTGATCACCTTCGAGCAGGACCACATCACGGCGATCGACCCGCCGCGACTCGTGCTGTACCTGGTCCGCGACGAGCTCGGGCAGCCGTTCCTCTTCCTCACGGGCTACGAGCCCGACTTCCAGTGGAACCGCTTCGTCCGAGCGGTGACCGAACTGGCCGACCGCCTGCAGGTCGCCGACACCACGTGGCTGCAGTCCATCCCGATGCCCGTCCCGCACACGCGCCCGATCAGCCTCACGGTGTCGGGCACCCGGAAGGACCTCGTCGAGCAGATGAGCGTCTGGAAGCCCGAGACCCAGGCGCCGGCGAACGTGCTGCACCTGGTAGAGCACCGCCTCGCCGAGTCCGGCGCGCAGGTCACCGGACTCGTCCTGCTCGTGCCGCACTACCTGGGCGACACCGAGTTCCCGGACGCCGCGGTCGCCGGCCTGTCGGCCGTCTCGGCCGCGACCGGGCTCATCTTCGCCACCGACGCGCTCCGCGAGTCCGGTCGCGAGTTCCTCGCCCGCGTCGACGAGCAGGTCGCCGGCAACGCCGAGCTGCAGCGGCTCGTCGCCGTGCTCGAGGAGCGGCACGACACCTACATGGAGGGCAACCCCGTCGCGTCGCCGCTGACGAACGTCGACGGCGAGGTCCCGACCGCGGACGCGATCGCGGCCGAGCTCGAGCGCTTCCTGGCGGACCGCCGCTCCGAGGGTGACGCCGCATCTGACTGACACCATCGACCGACGTAGCGTCCGCGCCACACCGCGACGCTCCGCCGCACGCACCGCCGGCGCGGCGGCGCGCGACCATCTCGTGACGGGACGGACGGGAGGCTCCTCCACAGCCCGCCCCGCGCCTCCCGTCCTCCGCGACGCGTGTCGGGCAGTCCCGCGCCGTCGCTAGCCTGGAGCGGTGAACTCCCGTCGTGCCTTCCTCGTGTGGGGCGTCGCGGTGCTCGCCTACGTCCTCGCCGTCGTGCAGCGCTCGTCGCTCGGCGTGTCGGGCGTCGACGCGCAGGACCGCTTCGCCGTCTCCGCCGCGGTCCTGTCGACGCTCGCGGTCGTGCAGATCGCGGTCTACGCCGGCCTGCAGATCCCCGTGGGCATCGCGCTGGACCGCGTCGGCCCCCGCAAGCTCGTGCTGCTCGGCGCCGCGCTCCTCGTCGTGGGGCAGGCCGTCGTCGCGTTCTCGCCGACGATCGTTCCGGCGATCGCGGGCCGGGTGCTCGTCGGGGCGGGGGACGCCATGACCTTCATCTCCGTGATCCGCCTCGTGCCGATGTGGTTCAGCGGGCGGATCCTGCCGCAGATCTCGCAGTGGACCGGCAACCTCGGGCAGGTCGGCCAGATCCTGTCGGCGTTCCCCTTCGCCGTCCTCCTGCACACCGCTGGCTGGACCCCGGCGTTCGGCGTGGCCGCGGCGGCGAGCCTGGTCGGACTGCTCCTGGCGGTGGTCTTCGTCCGGAACGGCCCGGTCCCGGTACGCACCGACACCATCCCGTTGGCGCTCCCGCACTCCTGGCGCGGCGCGTTCCACACCTTCGGCCACGCCCTCCGTCGCCCGGGCACCCAGCTCGGCTTCTGGTCGCACTACGTGACGCAGTCGTCCGGCACGGTGTTCTCGCTGCTCTGGGGCGTCCCGATGCTCCGCGGGCTCGGCTACACCCCGTCCGAGGCCGCGACGTTCCTGACGGTGATCGTCGTCGTGGGCTTCGTCGCCGGACCGGTCCTCGGGGTGCTGTGCGCCCGGTTCCCGCTCCGCCGGTCGAACCTCGTGCTCGGCATCGTCGCCGCGCTCGCCCTGGTCTGGACGGCCGTGCTCCTGTGGCCCGGGCACCCGCCGACCTGGCTGCTCGTCCTGCTCGTCGTCGCGATGGGGGTCGGCGGTCCCGGCTCGCTCATCGGCTTCGACTTCGCGCGCAGCTTCAACCCCGTCGGCTCCCTCGGCTCCGCGAACGGGGTCGTCAACGTCGGCGGCTTCCTCGCGGCCTTCGTGATGATGTTCCTCATCGGCACGCTCCTCGACGTCGTGTCGGGTGCGACCGGGCGGACGGTGTTCGCGTGGGAGAACTTCCGGATCGCGCTCACCGTGCAGTACGTCGTGGTGGGGATCGGCGTCGGCATGCTCCTGCACGCCCGTCGCCGCACCCGCCGGGAGATGCACGCCCAGGACGGAATACGGGTCGGGCCCCTCTGGGTTGCACTGGTTGCACGCCTGCGGAAGAAGGCCGTGCAATAATGAAGGTCGGACCCATCAGGGCCCCTCGCCTCCGCGCAGCTCCCGAGCTGCGCAGAAGTCGGGGGACTTGACATGGGTCCTCGTGCTGCCCGGAACGGTAGGACCTGACGACGCGCACGACCGCGGCGCAGGCCCTGGGCGGCGAGGGAGGCCACGACCCCACGAACGTGGCACGACGAGAGAGGTGATCGCATGGCTGCCCGGAGCACGACGATCGATCCCACGAAGGACACCGAGCCCGAGGGCGTCACGGCGGACGACGCCGCGGGCGCCGAGGCCGAGGGGACGGCCGCGCCGAAGAAGCGCGCCACCACCGCGAAGAAGGCCCCCGCGAAGAAGGCCGCACCGAAGAAGACCGCCGGCCGCGCGAAGAAGAAGGCCGACGACGACGAGGACGTCGAGGACGAGGGCGTCGAGCCGACGGACGAGGTCACCGACGACACCGAGACGGACGAGCCGGAGGGCGACGCGGAGGACAAGACCGCGAAGCCGGACGCCGCCGCTGCCGTGGCCGCCGGTGCGCTCGTCATCTCGCAGTCCGACGACGACGAGGCCCCGGTCTACTCGACCACCATCACGGGTGCCACCGCCGACCCGGTGAAGGACTACCTCAAGCAGATCGGCAAGGTCGCCCTGCTCAACGCCGAGCAGGAGGTCGAGCTCGCGATGCGCATCGAGGCCGGCCTGTTCGCCGAGGACAAGCTGCAGCACACCACCGGCCTGTCCAAGCCCGAGGAGCGCGAGCTCCGCTGGGTGACCCGGGACGGCCAGCGCGCGAAGAGCCACCTGCTCGGCGCGAACCTCCGCCTGGTCGTCTCGCTCGCCAAGCGTTACACCGGCCGCGGCATGCAGTTCCTGGACCTCATCCAGGAGGGCAACCTGGGCCTGATCCGTGCGGTCGAGAAGTTCGACTACACCAAGGGCTTCAAGTTCTCGACGTACGCCACCTGGTGGATCCGTCAGGCGATCACCCGCGCGATGGCCGACCAGGCCCGCACCATCCGCATCCCGGTGCACATGGTCGAGGTCATCAACAAGCTGGCCCGTGTGCAGCGCCAGATGCTGCAGGACCTCGGGCGCGAGCCCACCCCGGAAGAGCTCGCCCGCGAGCTCGACATGACCCCGGAGAAGGTCGTCGAGGTCCAGAAGTACGGCCGCGAGCCGATCTCGCTGCACACGCCCCTGGGCGAGGACGGCGACTCGGAGTTCGGTGACCTCATCGAGGACACCGAGGCGGTCGTCCCGGCGGACGCGGTCGGGTTCACGATGCTGCAGAAGCAGCTCGAGAGCCTGCTCGACTCCCTCTCCGAGCGCGAGGCCGGCGTCATCCGCATGCGCTTCGGCCTGGGTGACGGTCAGCCGAAGACCCTCGACCAGATCGGTGACACGTTCGGCGTGACGCGTGAGCGCATCCGTCAGATCGAGTCCAAGACGATGGCGAAGCTCCGTCACCCGTCCCGTTCGCAGTCGCTCCGCGACTACCTCGAGTAGGCCGATGCGCTTCCTCATCCCGATCCTGGTCGGGCGGATCCTCCGCGCCCTCGCCCGTGCGCGGGGCGGCGGGTCCGCCTACCCGGGCTACATCGTCCTGAAGCTCGTGCCGGACTTCCTGCAGCACGTCACGAAGCAGTTCCCGAACGGCGTCGTCTTCGTGCTCGGCTCGAACGGCAAGTCCACGACGACGCACATGATCTCGGACATCGTCCGGGCGCACGGGCTCCGCGTGTTCACGAACCCGTCCGGCGCGAACCTGCCGCAGGGCATCGCCTCCGCGCTCCTGTCCGAGGTGTCGCTGACCGGCCGGCTGAAGGCCGACATCGGCATCCTCGAGGTCGACGAGGCGTTCGCGGTCGAGCTCGCCGGCATCCTGTCGCCGTCCACGGTGACGATGCTCAACGTCCAGGTCGACCAGCTCTACCGGTTCTTCGAGACCGAGCGCGTCGCGACGATGATGCTCGACACGGCGGCGCTGGCGTCCGCGAACGTCATCACCAACCGTGACGACCAGTTCCTCGACGCCTACGCGGCGCGGACCGGGCAGCGGGTGCTGCGCTTCGGTGCGAGCACCGAGGTGGTCGCCGCCGCGCCGAACGGCCTGCAGAACGCCGACGACTTCGATCGGACCGACGGCGAGCCGAACCCGGCCGAGTCCGAGGTCGTCGCGAACACCGGCGACGGTGCGACGATCCGCTTCGAGGGCACCGACGTCCCGGTGCGCCTGCCCGCGCGTGGCCTGCACTACGCGGTCGACGCGGCCGCAGCGACCGCGACGGCCAGTGCCGCGCTCGGAGCGCAGTTCCGCCCGGACGCGGTGACGAAGGCGTTCGGCACGATGAAGCCCGCGTACGGCCGTGGCGAACGCCTGCCGATCGCCGGGGAGTCCGCCGAGTTCACGATGTTCAAGAACGCCGCGAGCCTGCAGCTCAACCTCGACGCCCTGCCCGCGCACCCGGAACAGGTGCTCATGGCGATCGACGAGGGCACGCCGGACATCTCCTGGATCTACGACATCGACTTCTCGAACCTCGACCACGTCGACGTCGTGTCCGGCGACAAGGCGTGGCAGATCGCGATCGCGCTCGAGCACGCCGGAGTCCGCATCGGCCGGGTCGAGCCCGACGTCGAGGCCGCGATCAAGCTCATGCAGGGCCTCGGTGCGACGACGAGCGGCACGAAGAACTTCATCGTCAACTACGAGATCATGATGATCGCCCGCAAGGCCCTCGGCCACGGCGACATGGAGAAGACGGCATGACCGCCGACCGGTTGACCATCCTGCACGTGTACCCGCGCCAGATGGGCGTCTCGGGTGACCGCGGCAACGTCGCGGCGCTCGTGCGTCGAGCCGCGGCCGCCGGCCTGGACACCGAGGTCGTCGAGTACGCCCCGGGCGGTGCCCTGCCCACGGCGGCGGACGTCGTCGTGGTCGGCAACGGCCCGCTGAGCGCCATGCGGTCGCTCGGCGCGGACGTCGCACGCATCGGCGCCCCGCTCCGTGACCTCGCCGGGTCCGGCGTCCCGATCGTCGCCGTCGGCGGTGGCTTCGACCTCGCGACGAACGAGGTGGTCCCGACCGAGGGCGCTCCGGTGGCCGGCTTCGGCGTCTTCGACGCCCGCGCGGTCCGCGGCGCGGAGCGGCGCGTCAACTACTTCGTGCTCGAGACGCGCTACCCGCTGCTCGGCGGGGCCGCGACCCGCATCGCGGGGTTCGAGGACCACGCGACCCGCATCGAGCTCGCCGCGGGGGTGACGCCCTTCGCGGACGTCGTCTCTGGCGGCGGCAACCAGGCCGGATCGCCGGTCGAGGGCGCGATCGTCGGGACGTCGTTCGGCACGCACACCCAGGGGCCGATCCTGCCCCTCAACCCGCAGCTGACCGACGCCGTGCTCGCTGCCGCGACTGCCCGCGTCGGACGGGAGTACACGCCGGACGCGGCGCGGACCGAGACGGTCGACCGGTACGCGCGCGAAGCGCGCGCGACCATCGACCGCTACGTCGACAAGGCGTTCAAGCGCATCGCCTGATCGGCGACCGGACGACGGACGGGAGGCGCGGTGCCAGCTGGCACCGCGCCTCCCGTCCGCTGTGTGGTCGGCTGCTACTTCGACTCGTAGAGCCGGCTGCTCTCGTCGTGCCACTCGATCGCGGTGGCCGCGAGCTTGTCCTTGAACTCCGCACCGTGGTGCGCGCAGAAGTACAGCTCGCCGCTCGCCATGGTGGCGCGGATGTAGGCCTGCGCTCCGCAGCTGTCGCAACGGTCCACCGCGGTGAGCTGGTGGCTGGTGGTCTCGTCGATGGAGAGGTCGTGCACGGTCTGGGTCATTGCTGTGCTCCTCACGGATCGCAGGTGGTGCCGGTTGGTCCACCTATTTGAACACGCGGTGGCTGGGAGTCGTGCACCCCGCGCACGCGGTTTCGCTCACCGCGGACCGGATGTCCCCAGTCCGAGGCGCGCCGCTCGCCCGAGCCGAGGCTGTCGGCGCCCGTCGGTACGATCGGGAGGTGAGCTCCGACTACTCCGCGCGCCATCTCTCCGTCCTCGAGGGGCTCGAGGCGGTCCGGAAGCGACCGGGCATGTACATCGGCTCGACGGACTCCCGTGGCCTCATGCACTGCCTGTGGGAGATCATCGACAACTCGGTCGACGAAGCCCTCGCCGGGCACGGCGACGAGATCGGCGTCGTGCTGCACGCCGACGGTTCGGTCGAGGTCCGGGACACCGCACGGGGGATCCCCGTGGACGTCGAGCCGAAGACCGGCCTGACCGGGGTCGAGGTCGTGTTCACGAAGCTGCACGCCGGCGGCAAGTTCGGCTCGGGGTCGTACGCGGCCTCCGGAGGCCTGCACGGTGTCGGTGCCTCGGTCGTCAACGCCCTGTCCGAGCGGCTCGACGTCGAGGTCGACCGCGGTGGCAAGACGTACGCCATGTCCTTCCACCGTGGCGAGCCGGGCACCTTCGCGGGCGACGGCCCCGACGCGCCGTTCTCGCCGTTCACCTCGGGCAGCGAGCTCCGCGTGGTGGGCAAGGTCAAGCGTGGGGTCACCGGCTCGCGCATCCGGTACTGGGCGGACCGCCAGATCTTCACGCCCGACGCGAAGTTCAGTACGTCCGACCTGGTGAGCCGGGCGCGTCAGACCGCGTTCCTCGTGCCCGGCCTGGGCATCACGATCACCGACGAGCGCGCCGCGTCGATCGAGGCAGCCGCCGCGCGGGCCGAGGCGACCGGCACGACCGTGGCCGCCGGTCCGGTGGTCGAGCGCTTCCGGTACGAGGGCGGCATCAGCGAGTTCGTCGAGCACCTCGCGGTCGACACAGCCGTGACGGACGTCTGGCGGATCCAGGGCACGGGGACCTTCACCGAGACCGTCCCGATGCTCGACGACAAGGGCCACATGGTGTCCACCTCGGTCGAGCGCGCGTGCGAGGTCGACATCGCGCTCCGGTGGGGCAGCGGCTACGAGACCGTCGAGCGCAGCTTCGTGAACATCATCGCGACGCCGAAGGGCGGGACGCACCTGACCGGCTTCGAGTCCGGGCTCGTGAAGGCCGTGCGCACCCAGGTCGAGGCGAACGCGCGCAAGCTCAAGGTCGGTCAGGACAAGCTCGAGAAGGACGACGTGCTCGCGGGCCTCACCGCCGTGCTGACCGTCCGCCTGCCGGAACCGCAGTTCGAGGGCCAGACGAAGGAGGTCCTCGGCACCCCGGCGGTGCGGAAGATCGTCGACCAGGTCGTCGCGAAGCGCCTGACCGAGATCCTCACCTCGACGCAGCGGACCGAGAAGGCGCAGGCGGCGACCCTGCTCGAGAAGGTCGTCGCCGAGATGAAGACCCGCATCTCGGCCCGCGCGCACAAGGAGACCCAGCGCCGGAAGAACGCGCTCGAGAACTCCTCGCTGCCGACGAAGCTCGCCGACTGCCGCAAGCAGGACGCCGAGGGCACCGAGCTCTTCATCGTCGAGGGCGACTCCGCGCTCGGCACCGCCAAGCTCGCCCGGAACAGCGAGTACCAGGCGCTGCTGCCGATCCGGGGCAAGATCCTCAACGTGCAGAAGGCGTCCGTGTCGGACATGCTGTCGAACGCCGAGTGCGCCTCGATCATCCAGGTCATCGGCGCCGGGTCCGGCCGCTCGTTCGAGATCGACCAGGCCCGCTACGGCAAGGTCATCATCATGTCGGACGCCGACGTCGACGGCGCGCACATCCGCACGCTGCTGCTGACGCTGTTCTTCCGGTACATGCGGCCGATGATCGAGCAGGGCCGGGTGTTCGCCGCCGTGCCGCCGCTGCACCGGGTCGTCGTGGTGAACCGCGGCAAGCCGAACGACACGCTCTACACGTACTCCGAGGCCGAGCTGCAGGCCGTGCTGAAGAAGCTCGCGAAGCAGGGCAAGAAGTACCAGGAGCCGATCCAGCGGTACAAGGGCCTGGGGGAGATGGACGCCGACCAGCTCGCCGAGACGACGATGGACCGCACGCACCGGACGCTCCGGCGCGTGAACGTCACCGATGCCGAGGCCGCCGCGAAGGTCTTCGAGCTGCTGATGGGCAACGACGTGGCCCCGCGCAAGGAGTTCATCCTCGCGGGCGAGGGGCTGGACCGCGACCGTATCGACGCGTAGCGCGCGCCGGCGCGCGCCGGCGCGGAGCGCGCGCGGGGGCGCTGGCGCGCCTCTGCGACTTCACGCGCTGAGCGACATCTCACGCGGCGCGAAGGCCGTGAGGTGTCGCTCCGCGCGTGAACTCAGCGCGGCAGCGCGGCGCAGCCCGGCGGCGCGGCAGCGCAGCCCGGCGCCGCGCCCGCCTACGCCTCGCCCGCGGTCCCGTCGAGCGCCGCGGCACTCCCGCCGATCGTCGCGATGACGGCCTCGAGCGGCGCGCCCGACCCGTCCCGCTTCGACAGCCAGTCCGGCAGCGTCCGCGCGGCACCGTCCGACCCCACGGCGTGCGGCGGCGCGATGCCCGCCCACGCCACGGTCAGCCCGTCCTCGCCCTTCAGGAACGCGTGCGCCCGGACACCCTGGGTGGCACGGCCCTTCGCCGGGAACTCCGAGAACGCGGACACCTTCGCGCGACCGGCGTCGGTGCCGGGCAGCGCGCCCGAGGCGGTGGACACGGTCGCGACGACGGCGTCGTCGGAGCGCGGGACGGAGCCGAACCAGATCACCGTCGCGCGGTCGGCGAGGGACACCCCGGCGACACCACCGGCCGGCAGTCCCTGGGGGCGGACCCCGGCGGCCGGGAAGCGCAGCAGCTGCGCGTTCGACGTGATGAACACGAGGTCGTCCGACTCGGGCGCCTGCGCCGCACCGACCACGGCGTCCTTCGGCTTGAGCCCGATCGCGACGAACTCGTCCTTGTCCGGCCACGCTCCGGTGGCCACGCGCTTGACGATGCCCTGCGCGGTGCCGATCGCGAGCGAGTCGGACGCACCCGGGGCCAGGTCGACGAGGGCGAGGACGGTCTCGGTGCGGGCGATACCGAGGTACTCGGCGACACGGACCCCGGCGTCGAGCCGCACCGAGGCGGGCGGCACGGCGGGCACGTCGACGGGCGAGAACCGCAGCACGCGGCCGGTCGAGGTGAGCGCCCCGACCTGTCCGCGGACCGTCGACACCACGGTGGAGCGGACGGCGTCGTGCTTCGAGCGCTTCGGCACCCGCACGATCCCGAGGTCGGTCTCCGGGATGTCCACCCGGACGAGTCGACCGGTCGTCGAGAGCAGCACCCGGCACGGCGCGTCCGCGATCTGCAGCGACTCCGGGTCCACCGCGGCCTTGCGTCCGCCGCGGACGGGAGCGTCGGCCTCGGTGAGGAGCGTTCGGCGGGGGGTGGCGAACCGGTCGGACACCTCGGTGAGCTCGAGTGCGACCTGGGCGCGGAGCCGGTCGTCGGACGCGAGGAGTTCCTCGAGCGCGGCGATGTCGGCGAGCAGCTGGTCGCGCTCGCCCTCGAGCTCGAGGCGCGAGAACTTGGTCAGACGACGGAGCCGGAGCTCGAGGATGTACTCGGCCTGCACCTCGGACAGGTCGAAGACGTCCTGCAGCCGGGTCCGTGCGGCCTCGGAGTCGTCGGAGGAGCGGATGACCTCGATGACCTCGTCGATGTCGAGGATCGCGATGAGCAGGCCCTCGACGAGGTGCAGTCGCTCGCGCCGGCGGGCCAGTCGGTACTCCGAGCGCCGCGTGACCACGGCGATGCGGTGCCGCACGTAGACGTCGAGCAGCTCGCGGAGGCCCAGGGTGCGCGGCGACCCGTCGACGAGCGCGACGTTGTTGATGCCGAAGCCGTCCTCGAGCGGGGTGTGCTTGTAGAGCTGCTCGAGCACGGCCGTCGGGTTGAAGCCGGACTTGATGCCGATGACGAGCCGCAGCCCGTGGTTCCGGTCGGTCAGGTCGTTGACGTCGGAGATGCCGACGAGTTTCTTCGCCTGGACGCCGTCCTTGATCTTCTCGATCACGCGCTCGGGGCCGACCAGGTACGGCAGCTCCGTGACGACGAGCCCGGCCTTCCGCGGCGTGAGGTTCTCGACGCTGACCTTCGCCCGGGTGCGGAACGATCCGCGGCCGGTGGCGTAGGCGTCCCGCACGCCGGAGAGCCCGACGATCGTGCCGCCGGAGGGCAGGTCAGGCCCCGGCACGAACTCCATCAGCTCGTCGAGCGTGGCGTCCGGGTGGAGCAGCAGGTGCTTGGCCGCCTCGACGACCTCGCCCAGGTTGTGCGGCGCCATGTTCGTCGCCATGCCGACCGCGATGCCCGCGGCACCGTTGACGAGCAGGTTCGGGAAGGCCGCGGGGAGCACGGCCGGCTGCATGATCTGGTTGTCGTAGTTCGGGACGAAGTCGACGACGTCCTCGTTCAGGCCCTCGGTCATCGCCATCGAGGGTTCGGCGAGCCGAGCCTCGGTGTACCGCGCCGCGGCCGGGCCGTCGTCGAGCGAGCCGAAGTTGCCGTGGCCGTCGACGAGCGGCACGCGCATCGTGAACGGCTGCGCCAGACGGACGAGCGCGTCGTAGATCGCGCCGTCGCCGTGCGGGTGGAGCTTCCCCATGACCTCGCCCGTCACACGGGCGCTCTTGACGTGGCCGCGGTCCGGACGCAGGCCCATCTCGGCCATCTGGTACAGGATGCGGCGCTGGACCGGCTTCAGTCCGTCGCGCGCGTCCGGCAGGGCCCGCGAGTAGATGACGGAGTACGCGTACTCGAGGAACGAACCCTGCATCTCCTCGGAGACGTCGACGTCCTCGATGCGCTCACCGTCGGGCAGGCCGACTGCTTCCGTGCGTGCCATGGGACCTTTCTGGGAGGATCGTGGGGTGCCCCCCAGCGTACCGAGCGCCCCCGACGCCACAGCGAACCTCGCCGACGTGCTGCCGAGTTGCCTCGTCGCGCTCGGCGCTGCCGACGACACGTGGTTGCGCACCACCGGACGGGAGGCACGGATCGCCCTCCGTCCCGCCCGTTCCGCGGTCGTGGTGCTGGTCGACGGACTGGGCGCGGGCGCGCTGGCCGCGCGCGCCGGGCACGCCCGGTGGCTCGCCGGGACGAAGAAGCGGTTGCGGAGCGGGTTCCCGACGACCACGGCCGCGGCGCTGAGCACCCTGACGACCGGACGACCGCCGGGCGTGCACGGGGTCGTCGGCTACAGCGGGTGGAACCCGGACACCGGGCAGGTGATGAACCTGCTGAGCGGGTGGGACGACGTCGTCCCCGCGGACTGGTTCCTCGCGAGCACGGTGTTCAGCGAGGCCCCGGCGCTCGGCGTCGACCCCGTGGTGGTCGGTCCGACGCGGTACCGGACCTCGGGGATGACCGCGAACGTCCTCGGTGGTGCGCGGTACGTCGCCGCCGACACCATCCCGCAGCGCGTCGACGCGGCCCTGGCCGAGACCGCGACCGGGCGGTCGCTCGTGTACCTCTACGTCCCCGAGCTCGACTCGATCGGCCACAAGCACGGGTGGGAGTCCGACCGGTGGACGGCCGCGCTCGAGCTGCTCGACGGGGAGCTCGCACGGCTCGAGTCCCGCGGTGCGCCGGACGTCGGGCTGCTCGTGACCGCCGACCACGGGGTGCTCGACGTGCCACCGGAGGCGAACATCCCGATGGACCCGGAGCTCCTGCGCGACGTCGTGGGCGTGGCCGGGGACCCGCGCTGCCGCCAGCTGACCGTCGCACCGGGGACCGACGTGCCCGCGCTCGTCGAGGCCTGGCGGTCCCGCTACGGCAAGAAGGCGTACGTGGCGAGCCGGACCGAGGCCGTCGCGGCCGGGTGGTTCGGGACGACCGACCACCGGGTGCTCCCGCGCATCGGGGACGTGGTCGTCGTCGCGCGCGGGTCGTGGGCGTTCAACGACGACCGCGAGGTCGGCCCGCGGGAGACGCCGAAGCGCATGATCGGGCAGCACGGCGCGATGACGGACGAGGAGACCTTCGTCCCGCTCCGGCTCGGCGGTGCGTTCCGCGCCTGACGGCGCAGGACGGTCCGATCAGGCCGGGTCCTCCGGACGGGTGCCGAAGACGATCTCGTCCCAGCTCGGCATCGAGCGGCGGCTGCGCTTCTTGCGCTCGGGACGGCTCTCGGCCTCGGGGGCCGACGCCGGTCGGGCGTCCTCGCGCTCCGGTGCGGACGCGGGCGTCGCGTCGAAGCCGGCGAGCGGGATGTCGACGACGCTGATCGAGGTGCCACGCGGCTCGTCGCGCTGTTCCCCGAACGTCGCGGCCTCGCGCTCGCCCCGGCGGCGACGCAGGGCCTCGAGCAGGTCGGCGGTCTCGTTCCCGGGGGAGCGCTCCTCGGCCACCGCGACACCGATGCGGGGGAGCGGCGCCCGTAGCGGACGCTCCTGGACCTCGGGGTTCGTGAGGTCCTCGTCGGGCTGCTCGACGCGGAACGCGCCGGAGTCGAAGCGGGTGCCGTCGGTGTCCTGGTGGTCGTTCTCGACGGCACGGAGGCGCGGCGCGATGCCCTCGTCCTCGGTGTGCGACAGACGGTGCGCGTCGCCGTTGTCCGGCGTGAGCGTCGAGGTCTTCGGGTCGAAGAGCCACTGCGCGTCGTGCTCGACCTCGGCGGCGGTGTAGCGGACGCGGACGACCCAGCCCTGCTCGACGTGCTTCCACGACGCCCAGTGGACCGCGGTCGCGTCGCCGGACTCGAGCTTGGCGGTGATCGCCTCGCCGAAGGTGTCCGGCGCGTCGGTGTCGACGGGGGTGACCGGGACGCGGCGGGCGGCGTCGAGGACGAAGGCGCGCTCGGCGAGCACGGGACCCTCGAAGCGGCGGACGTACTCGACGTCGACGTCGAGCGCCGACGCGACGTCGGCCGCATCGGCGCCGCCGCGGATCCGGGCCTGCACGTCCTTCGGGGACACGCGCTTCTGCGGACCGGCCTCGGGGTTCGCCTGACGGACCTGCCCCGGCAGCGACGAGGTGACCGGCAACCGGAACTCGGTGCCGCCGTCGGTCGCGAGCAGGAGTGCCCCGGACTCGACTCCGATGACTCTCACGTCTTGCATGTTCCGCCTCCCGAGCGTTCGTACGGTCGTGCGCGTACCCGAGGAGTATGCAGCCGGCCGGGGTCGATCGCGGGGAGGCGCACGGGCGCGCCGCGGGATGCCCGGGACGGGTGGCGGGTCCGTCCGTGGCACGCGGGAATGTCCGGGTCCGGCGCCGGGTTGCACGGCCTGACGATCCCGCACCGCGTTCGGTTTGCGCTCTGCCGGGTCGTGGTGCAAACTGTCGCCGCCGATCACCGGCGACGACCTCTCGATACGAGAAATGGATGGGCATGGCCACCGATTACGACGCCCCCAGGAAGACCGACGACTCCTCCGACTCGGAGTCGATCGAAGCCCTGAAGGAGCGCGTTCCCGACAAGATGTCGGGGGTCGTCGACGATGATTCGGACAACCCCGGCAGCTTCGAGCTCGCCGGACAGGACCTCAGCGACGTCGACCTCGACGTCGTCGTGCTGCCGCCGCAGGTCGACGAGTTCACCTGTGTCGAGTGCTTCCTCGTGAAGCACCGCTCGCAGCTCGACCACGAGTCGAAGCTCGGCCCGGTCTGCGCGGAGTGCGCCGCGCTCTGAGCAGCACACCGCGTCGAGCGACGCGGAACGGCCCGCCTCCCCTCGGGGAGGCGGGCCGTTCCGCACGTCCGGGCAGTCCGCATGGTCGACCACGCGAGCGCAGGCGGACGTGACCGGCGGGGCGGGCGCGCTCCGTGCCTCCAGGCCGGGTCGGCGGTGACCGCCTACGAGCGCAACGCCGCGACGACCGCCGACGGGTTCCGCACGCTGACCAGCCAGTACGGGGTGGGGTCCGCCGGGTCCGCGACCTCGACGCGCACGACCCCGCGCACGTACCCGCGGAAGAGCGTCCACGCGCGGGCGTCGAGCTTCGGCCCGCGCTGGGTGGTGGCCTCGGCGCCCTCGAAGCCGGCGACCTCGCCGACGAGGGTCCGCGGCAGGTGCGCCTTGCCCGCACGGAACTCGGTCTCGGTGACCTCGACGGTCGGGGCGAGCGCCCAGAGCAGCACGACGATCCCGAGGTACATGCCGATCGCGACCAGCACGCCGGCGAGGACGCTGATCGGCAGGAAGACGAGGAGGCTCGCGGGGATGACGAGCGCCGTCGCCAGGTAGAGGGCGGGCGGCGCCCAGAGACGTTCGCGGTACAGGGTCACGGGACCATTCGACCACGAACCGGGGCAGGTCACGGAACGGTCACGGTCTGCACTACCCTCGTCACGTGACCGAACCAGTCGACGTCCTCTGGACCGGGGAGCACGCTCCCGGGTACGCCCACCCCGGCGACGCCGGTGCCGACCTCGTCTCGACCGAGGCGTTCGTGCTCCGTCCCGGCGAGCGACGCCTCGTGGGCACCGGACTGCGGATCGCGCTGCCGGAGGGGTACGCGGCGTTCGTGGTGCCCCGGAGCGGGCTCGCGGCGAAGCACGGCATCACGATCGTGAACGCGCCGGGGACCGTCGACGCGGGCTACCGCGGGGAGATCAAGGTCGCACTCCTCAACACCGACCAGGCCGAGCCCTACGAGGTGCACGCGGGCGACCGCATCGCCCAGCTCGTCGTCATGCCGGTGCCCCGGGTGGTCTTCACACAGGTGGACGAGCTCCCCGAGAGCCGTCGCGGTGAGGGCGGGTTCGGCTCCTCGGGCTACGGTGACCGGAGCGGTGTCGCGCGCGACGCCGCCGTCGACATCCAGGAAGGGACGGGCGCATGAAGTTCGGCCGACGCAAGCGTGACGAGGTCGAGGTGGCGGAGGCCGTCGCCGAGGACGCAGAGGTCGCGGGGACGACGCCGGAGGTCGAGCTCGCAGCCGACGCCGACGCGGACCTCGACGAGGTGGACGCGGTCGCGCCCACGGACAAGTCCGCCCCGGACGACCGTGCCGCCAACGGGCCGCACGACGAGACCGAGGCGAACCTGGTCCGTCCGTACGTCGACCTCGGTGGCGTGAAGGTGCTGCCGCGCGAGGGGCTGCACCTGCGGCTCGAGGTCGAGGAGGGCTCACAGCGCGTCGTCGCCGTCGGGCTCGACTACGACGAGTCGACGCTGCAGGTCCAGCCGTTCGCCGCGCCGCGGTCCACCGGGCTCTGGCACGAGATCCGCGCGCAGATCGCCGAGCAGATCGAGCGTCAGGGCGGCACCGTGCAGGAAGTGGACGGTCCGTTCGGCCCCGAGCTCCGCGCCCTCGTGCCGGTGGTCACGGACGGCTCGGGCGGCACCGACGGCGCGCGCCCGGCCCGCTTCGTCGGCGTCGACGGTCCGCGGTGGTTCCTGCGCGGCGTGATCGCCGGCAAGGCCGCCGAGCGTCCGGAGGACGCCGCCGAGATCGAGGAGCTGTTCCGCAGTGTCGTCGTGGTGCGCGGCACCACGCCGATGCCGCCGCGCGACCTCATCCCGCTGCACATGCCGAAGTCGACGCAGTCGGCCGTCTGACCGGCACGCCCAGACTCGAGACACGGCCAGGAGGCACGGTGCCGGACCGCGACGAGACCAACCGACCGCAGACGGGGACGCCCGGCACCGATCCGTCCGGTACGGCGTCGTCCGGCGACGGGCCGGGTGTCGCTCCGGACCAGCCGAGCTTCTCCGAGCAGTTCCGCGCGGCGGTGCAGAACGCCGGGATCGCCCGGGTCGCCCCGGGCGAGACACCGTCCGGCCGCGACCTGCTCGGTGCCGTCGGCGGCGTCCGCGGCCTCGCCGAGTCGATCCTGCCCGGGCTCGCGTTCCTGGTGGTCTACACGATCACGAAGGAGCTCGTCCCGAGCGTCGTGATCCCGGTGGTCGTCGGGCTGGTCTTCGTGGTGCTCCGGCTGGTGCAGCGGCAGTCGGTGACGATGTCCTTCGCGGGCATCCTCGGCGTCGCGGTGTCGGCCGGGTTTGCACTGCTGACCGGCCGCGCCGAGACGAACTTCATCCCCGGCATCGTCATCAACGCCGTCTGGCTGGTCGGACTCCTCGTCACGCTGGCCGTGCGCTGGCCGCTCATCGGCGTCGTCGTCGGCTTCCTGTTGCCCGCGAACGAGGACGGCTCGCACGTCGACTGGCGCGCCGACCCCGCGAAGCGCCGGGTGCTCACGGTCGCCACGTGGATCTGGGTCGGGCTGTTCGCGGTGCGCCTGGCGGTCGAGGTGCCGCTGTACCTGACGGCGCAGGTCGAACTGCTCGCGGGCCTCAAGCTGATCCTCGGCGTGCCGCTCTACGCCGCCGTGCTCTGGGTCACGTGGCTGCTCGTCCGCACGGTGTTCACGCGACGGGACGACCCCGCCGCGGTGTAGAGTTGTCTCGACATCGAGACAGTTTGCCGGGGGCGCAGCAGCGCCGCCGGGTTTAGGTTTGCCTTGCTGGTGGGACGTTCCGCGGCCCGCGAAGATGGGGGCACACCGATCAGTAGGGAGGCGGCACAGTGGCTGCAGTCAACAGCTTCGGCTCGAAGGACACACTGTCGGTTGGGGGTGTCGACTACGCGATCCACCGGATCGACACGGTGCCGGGGCACGAGAAGCTCCCGTACAGCCTGAAGGTGCTGCTCGAGAACCTGCTCCGCACCGAGGACGGTGCGAACGTGACCGAGGAGCAGATCCGCGCCCTCGGTTCGTGGCGGCCCGACGCCGAGCCGGACACCGAGATCCAGTTCTCGCCGGCCCGCGTGGTCATGCAGGACTTCACCGGCGTGCCGTGCATCGTCGACCTCGCCACCATGCGCGAGGCGATGGCGCAGATCGGCGGCGACCCGAACAAGATCAACCCGCTGTCGCCGGCCGAGATGGTCATCGACCACTCCGTCGTCGCCGACCTGTTCGGCCGCGAGGACGCGCTGCAGCGCAACACCGACCTGGAGTACGAGCGGAACGGGGAGCGCTACCAGTTCCTCCGCTGGGGCCAGACCGCGTTCGAGGACTTCAAGGTCGTCCCGCCGGGGACCGGCATCGTCCACCAGGTCAACATCGAGTACCTGGCCAAGGTCACGTACACGCGCGAGTTCGACGGCGAGCTCTACGCGTACCCGGACACGCTCGTCGGCACCGACTCGCACACCACGATGGTGAACGGCCTCGGCGTGCTCGGCTGGGGCGTCGGCGGCATCGAGGCCGAGGCGGCGATGCTCGGCCAGCCCGTCTCGATGCTCATCCCCAAGGTCGTCGGCTTCAAGCTGTCCGGCTCGATCCCGGCCGGCGTCACCGCGACCGACGTGGTGCTCACCATCACGCAGGAGCTCCGCAAGCACGGCGTGGTCGGCAAGTTCGTCGAGTTCTACGGCGAGGGCGTCTCCGAGGTCCCGCTCGCGAACCGCGCCACCATCGGCAACATGAGCCCCGAGTTCGGCTCGACCGCCGCGATCTTCCCGGTCGACGCCGTCACGCTCGACTACCTGCGCCTGACGGGCCGGTCGGAGGACCAGATCGCCCTCGTCGAGGCGTACGCCAAGGCCCAGGGCCTGTGGCACGACCCGTCGGTGGAGCCCGTGTACTCCGAGTACATGGAGCTCGACCTGTCGACGGTCGTCCCGTCGATCTCCGGCCCGAAGCGCCCGCAGGACCGCATCGAGCTCTCGAAGGCCAAGGACCAGTTCGAGGTCGACCTCGCGAACTACGCGAGCATCGACCACTCCGAGGCGGACAAGGCCGTCGCCGACACCTTCCCGGCGTCCGACCCGGTCGCCGCGGCCCCCGGTGACGAGCACGCCGTCGACGACCTGCAGGACGCGCAGCCGTCCGAGGTCCCGGTGCACGCCTCGAGCGCACCCGGGACGGTCTCGAAGCCGACCTCGGTCACCGTGGGCGACGGCGACGCGTTCACGATCGACCACGGCGCCGTCGCGATCGCCGCGATCACGTCCTGCACGAACACGTCGAACCCGTCGGTCATGATGGCCGCCGGCATCCTCGCGCGGAACGCCGCGAAGAAGGGCCTCAAGGCCAAGCCGTGGGTGAAGACCACCCTCGCGCCGGGCTCGAAGGTCGTCACCGACTACTACGAGAAGGCCGGGCTGACCAGCTACCTCGAGGACCTCGGCTTCTACACGGTCGGCTACGGCTGCACCACCTGCATCGGCAACTCGGGCCCGCTGCCCGAGGAGATCTCGCAGGCCGTGCAGGACAACGACCTCGCCGTGACCGCGGTGCTCTCGGGCAACCGCAACTTCGAGGGTCGCATCAACCCCGACGTGAAGATGAACTACCTCGCGTCGCCGCCGCTCGTCATCGCCTACGCGCTGGCCGGCTCGATGCACTTCGACTTCGACACCGACGCCCTGGGCCAGGACCAGGACGGCAACGACGTGTTCCTCAAGGACATCTGGCCCGACGCGGGCGAAGTCCAGCAGGTCATCGACACGTCGATCGACACGGAGATGTTCACCCACGAGTACGGCTCCGTGTTCGAGGGCGACGACCGTTGGAAGAACCTGCCGACCCCGACGGGCGACACCTTCGAGTGGGACACCGAGTCCACCTACGTCCGGAAGCCTCCGTACTTCGAGGGCATGACGATGCAGCCCGACGCGGTCTCGGACATCTCGGGCGCCCGCGTGCTCGCGAAGCTCGGTGACTCGGTCACGACGGACCACATCTCGCCGGCGGGGTCGATCAAGGCGGACAGCCCGGCGGGCAAGTACCTCGCCGAGCACGGTGTCGACCGCAAGGACTTCAACTCCTACGGCTCGCGTCGCGGCAACCACGAGGTGATGATCCGCGGCACGTTCGCGAACATCCGACTGCGCAACCAGCTGCTGGCGGACGCGAACGACGGCGCGGGCGTCGAAGGCGGGTACACCCGTGACTTCACGACGGCCGACGGCGAGCAGTCGTTCATCTACGACGCCTCGCAGCACTACCAAGAGCAGGGCATCCCGCTCGTCATCTTCGGTGGCAAGGAGTACGGCTCGGGCTCGTCGCGCGACTGGGCGGCCAAGGGCACGAACCTGCTCGGCGTCAAGGCGGTCATCACCGAGAGCTTCGAGCGGATCCACCGCTCGAACCTGATCGGCATGGGCGTCGTCCCGCTGCAGTTCCCGGCCGGCGAGTCCGCCGAGTCCCTGGGCCTCGACGGCACCGAGGTCGTCTCGATCTCCGGGCTGACCGAGCTCAACGAGGGTCGGACGCCCAAGACGGTGCACGTCACCGCGACGCCGAGCGAGCACTCGCCCGCCGGCAAGGAGCCCGTGGAGTTCGACGCGGTCGTCCGCATCGACACCCCCGGTGAGGCCGACTACTACCGCAACGGCGGCATCCTGCAGTACGTGCTCCGCTCGCTCGTGTGAGCACGGCGCGCGACGCGCGCACCGGTCGCTGACGCGACCACCTGTCGGACTGGAGGCCCGTGGCGACACCGCCACGGGCCTCCAGTCCGTCGTCCGGTCCCGCGGATAGTGTGGTGACCTGCCCCACGAAAGGAGCGCTCGTGAGCCTGCTCAGCAGCATCTCGTCGCCGCGCGACCTCAAGCGTCTGTCCGACGCGCAGATGACGGAGCTCGCCGCCGAGATCCGTCGCTTCCTGGTCGCCGAGGTCGCGAAGACCGGCGGGCACCTGGGGCCGAACCTCGGGGTGGTGGAGCTCACGCTGGCGATGCACCGCGTGTTCGACTCGCCGCACGACCCGTTCGTGTTCGACACCGGGCACCAGTCGTACGTGCACAAGCTCGTCACGGGTCGACAGGACTTCTCGCGCCTCCGGGAGCGCGGCGGCCTCGCCGGGTACCCGCAGCGCAGCGAGTCCGAGCACGACATCGTCGAGTCGTCGCACGCGTCGTCGTCCCTGTCGTGGGCGGACGGCATCTCGCGGGCCTTCCGGCAGACCGGCCAGGACGACCGCACGGTGGTCGCCGTCGTCGGGGACGGCGCGCTCACGGGCGGCATGACGTGGGAGGCCCTCAACAACATCTCGGACGCGAACGACCGCCGCATGGTGATCGTCGTGAACGACAACGGCCGGTCCTACGCGCCGACGATCGGCGGGATGGCGCGGTTCCTCAGCTCGGTGCGCACGCGCCGTGAGTACCGTGCGCTGTTCGAGAAGTCGCAGGCGGTCGCGTCGCGCTTCGGTGCACCCGGTCGGGCCTTCTACCGCGGGGTGCGCGGCGGCCTGCACGGCTTCCTGTCGCGGTTCACGAACAACGAGGCGCTCTACTCGAACCTCGACATCAAGTACATCGGTCCGGTGAACGGGCACGACCAGCGCGCGATGGAGGCGGCGCTCCGGCAGGCCAAGGCCTACGGAGCGCCGACGATCGTGCACGCCATCACCGAGAAGGGGTACGGCTTCGAGCCGGCGCTCCGCGACCAGGCGGACCAGTTCCACGCGGTCGGGCACATCGACCCGGAGACGGGGGAGTCGCTCGACGTGTCGTCGGGGCCCTCGTGGACGTCGGTCTTCGCGTCCGAACTGGCGTCGGTCGGCGCCGCGGACGAGCGGATCGTCGCGATCACCGCCGCCATGCTGCGCCCCACCGGACTCCACCTGTTCCAGGAGCAGCACCCCGAGCGGGTGATTGACGTCGGCATCGCGGAGCAGCACGCCGTGACCACCGCCGCCGGGCTCGCGTTCGGCGGGCTCCACCCCGTGGTCGCGCTCTACGCGACGTTCCTCAACCGGGCGTTCGACCAGGTGCTCATGGACGTGGCACTGCACCGCGCCGGGGTGACGTTCGTCCTCGATCGCGCGGGCATCACCGGTCCGGACGGTCCCTCGCACCACGGCATGTGGGACCTCGCGCTCCTGCAGGTCGTGCCGGGAATCCGGATCGCCGCACCGCGCGATGCGGTCACGCTGCGCGAGGAGTTCCGCGAGGCCGTCGCCGTCGACGACGCCCCCACCGTGCTGCGCTGGTCGAAGGGCTCCGTCGGACCGGACCTGCCGGCGCTCCGTCGTCTGTCCGACGGGGTCGACGTCCTCCGGGACCCGACCGACGGGCAGGAGCCGGACGTGCTGTTCGTGGCGGTCGGCTCGATGGTGCCGGTGGCGCTCGACGCCTCGGCCCTGCTCGAGGCGCAGGGCATCGGCGCGACGGTCGTCGACCCGCGGTGGGTCGTGCCGATCCCCGCATCGCTGATCGACCTGTCCCGCGAGCACCGGCTGGTCATCACGATCGAGGACGGCGTCCGGGTCGGGGGCGTCGGGACACGGCTGCGGCAGGACCTGCGGGCGGCCGGGGTCGACACCGGCGTGAACGAGCTCGGGCTGCCGGACGCGTTCATCGACCACGCGTCGCGGTCGCAGATCCTGGCCGACGTCGGGCTGACCGCGCAGGCGATAGCGCGGGACGTCATCGACCAGGTCGTCGGTACGAAGCTGCCCCAGGCGAAGCCGGCGCGCACGCGGGAGTCCGCGGAGCGTTGAACGCGTGGTTCGCGCGGTGCGGTGGCGGGCCCGCGCTCGTTCGCCGCGCCGTTGAACCACGGAACCGACATCGAACCAGGACGAGTGCCTGGTTCGATGTCGGTTCCGTGGTTCGATCGACCGGCGGGTCCGGCTAGCGCGAGGCGGGCCCGACGATCGCCGGGTCGTGGAACGTGCCGCCGAAGACGCGCTCGGACGCTCCGGACCGGTCGAGGTACGGGCTGATGCCGCCGGCCTGGAACGGGTAGCCCGCACCGAGGATCAGGCCGAGGTCGATCTCCTCGACGTGCTCGACCACCCCGTCCTGAAGCATGCGGTGCACCTCGTCGGCCAGTGCGTCCTCGAACCGCTGCTGCATGGTCGCGGCGTCGACCGGCTGGGCGTCCTTCTTCGCGGGCGCGACGAGCTTCACGGCAGCGGGGTCGTACCCGGTGACGGCGCCCTTCTTGTCGCGGGTCAGGATTGCGCCGTGCTCCGCGATGCGCTTCAGCCCGTCACCTGGGTAGAACCGCTCCGGCCACGCGGCGTGGTGCGAGTCGAGCACGTGCGCGCCGACCGGCAGCCCGACGAGCTCGAGCAGCTCGAACGGCGACATCGGCAGACCGAGCGGTGCCGCACCCTCGGCGACGGTCGCGAAGGGCGTGCCCTCCTCGACGCCGCGCATCGCCTCGCCGAGGACGCGGGCGAGCACGCGGTTCACGACGAAGCCGGGCTGGTCGGCCGTGATGATCGCGGTCTTCTTGAGCGTCTTCGCGACGGCCAGGGCCGTGGCGAGCGTCTCGTCCGAGGTCTGCTCGGTGCGGACGACCTCGAGGAGCGGCATCACTGCGACGGGGTTGAAGAAGTGGAAGCCGACGAGCCGCGACGGGTCGGACAGCACCGAGCCCATCTCGGACACCGACAGCGACGACGTGTTCGTGGCGAGGATCGCGTCGGGTGCGATGACCTGCTCGATCTTCCGGAACACGTCCTGCTTGACCGACATCTCCTCGAAGACGGCCTCGATCACCCAGTCGGCGTCCGCGAACGCGTCGTAGGACACCGAGCCCGAGACGAGCGCCTTGATGCGGTTCGCGTCGTCCGGGGAGACCCGCTTCTTGGCGAGGAGCTCGTCGACCGAGGACCGGATGCGCTCGACGCCGGCGTCCACACGCGCCTGGTCGACGTCCGTGATCACCACGGGGACGCCGAGGCGGCGCGCGAACAGGAGCGCGAACTGCGACGCCATGAGTCCGGCGCCGAGGACGCCGACCTTCGTTATCTTCTTCGCCTCGACGTCCGTCGGGGCTCCGACGGGACGCTTCGCGCGCTTCTGGACGAGGTCGAACGCGTACATCGACGCGGCGAACTGGTCGCCGGCGAGCAGGTCGGCGAGGGCGTCGTCCTCGCCTGCGAAGCGCTCGTCCAGGCTGCCGCTCTTCGCTGCCGCCACGAGGTCGAGGGCGCGGAACGGCGACTTCGGCACCGTGCCGATCTTCGACGCGACCTGGCTCCGGGCGACCTTGACGACGGTGCCCCACGCGGCCTTCTCGAGCATGCCGGGTTCGTTCTGCCGGACGACCTTGGTGCGGCCGGAGACGACGCCGTCGGCCCACGCGACCGCGGACGGCAGGAAGGTGACCGACGGGATGAGCGCGTCGCCGATGCCGATCTCGACCGCGGCCGGGCCGTCCATCAGGCGGTTGTTCTTGAGCGGGTTCTCGACGATGACGCGGAGCGCCTTCTCCGGCCCGATCAGGCGGGGGAGCAGCGTCGCGCCGCCCCAGCCGGGGATGAGCCCGAGGAACACCTCGGGCAGGCCGATGCCCTGCGCCGCCGAGGAGAACACTCGGTACGTGCAGTGCAGGGCGACCTCGAGGCCGCCGCCGAGGGCGATGCCGTTCACGAACGCGAACGACGGGACGCCCAGCTCGCTGAACTTGCGGAGGGTGGCGTGCCCGAGCACGCCGAGCTCGTGTGCGACCTCGCGGGAGGGCAGCGCCGCGGCCTGCGACAGGTCGGCGCCGGCCGCGAAGCAGTACTCCTTGCCGGTGATCGCGACGGCCTGGACCTCGCCCTTCGCGGCTGCGTCACGCAGGGTGTCGAGCACGTCGGACAGCTCGCGCATGGTCCGCGGTCCGAGGGTCGAGGGGCGCTTGTGGTCCTTACCGTTGTCGAGCGTGATGAGCGCGAGTGTGCCGCCGGAGGGCAGCGCCACGTGCTTGACGTACGAGTGGGTGACGACCTCGTCCGCGCTGAGCTCGGTCAGGTGGTCGATCGGGGTGGTGGTCATGCTCAGGCCGCCTTCCGTGCCGCGCTCTTGCTGAAGTTCGGGTTCTCCCAGATGACGGTGCCGCCCTGGCCGAGTCCGATGCACATCGTGGTGATGCCGTACCGGACGTCCGGGCGCTCGGCGAACTGTGCCGCGAGCTGGTTCATCAGGCGGACACCGCTCGATGCGAGCGGGTGGCCGACGGCGATCGCGCCACCCCAGGCGTTGACGTTCGGGGAGTCCTGCGCGATGCCGTAGTTGTCGAGGAAGGCGAGCACCTGAACCGCGAACGCCTCGTTGATCTCGAACAGGCCGATGTCGTCGATGGTGAGTCCCGCCTTGCGGAGGGCCTTGTCGGTCGCGGGGACCGGGCCGATGCCCATGACCTCCGGGTCGACGCCCGCGAACGCGAACGAGACCATGCGCATCTTCGTCGGCAGACCGTGCTGCTTCGCACCGTCCTCCGATGCGAGCAGGCTCATCGTCGCGCCGTCGTTCAGGCCCGCCGCGTTGCCGGCGGTGACCCGTCCGTGGGGCCGGAACGGCGTGCGCAACGCAGCCAGTGCCTCCAGGGTGGTGCCCGGGCGGGGCGGCTCGTCCGCCGTGACGACGTCCCAGCCCTCGCCGGTGTTGACCTCGACCGGGACGACGTCGGGCTGGAGCTTGCCCGCGCCCCACGCGGCGGCGTAGCGCTGCTGCGACTGGACGGCGAAGGCGTCCGTGCGGTCCTTCGTGATCGCGGGGAACCGGTCGTGCAGGCGCTCCGCGGTGCTGCCCATGACGAGCGCGTCGCTCGCGACCATGCGCTCGGCGACGAACCGGGGGTTCACGTCGGCTCCGAAGCCCATCGGGTGGCGGCCCATGTGCTCGACCCCGCCGGCGATCGCGACGTCGGCGGCGCCGAAGGCGATCGCGCCGGCGAGCGTCGTGACGCTCGTCATGGCGCCGGCGCACATGCGGTCGATCGCGTAGCCGGGGACCGACTTCGGCAGACCCGCGAGCATGCCGACGGTGCGGCCGAGCGTCAGGCCCTGGTCGCCCTGCTGGGTGGTTGCCGCGACGGCGACGTCGTCGACCGCCGCACCGTCGAGCTGGCTGTTCCGGTCGAGCAGCCCGCGCATCGCGTGGACCGCGAGGTCGTCCGCGCGGGTCCTCCAGAACACCCCCTTCTCACCGGCTCGTCCGAACGGGGTGCGGACTCCGTCCACGAACACGACGTCTGATGCCTTGGGCACTCGGGCCTCCAGATCCTCTTCGATCGAGTCGGGGCACGTTCCGCCCCGACCGGCCGGGCTGTGCCCGGCGACTGCTCCGACGCTATGCCCGGAGCCTGGACGGGCGCATGCCCGTTGGGGTGTTCCTACGAGCCGGTGTTGCTCTCGGCAGCAAGGGCCTGTCCAGCAGCGACAAAGGCGTGTGCGATGCGCGACGCGGTCTCCTCGACCTGCCACGGGCGGGCGTCGTGGGAGGCGAGCACGGCACCGACGGTCTCGGTCGCGATCGGCGTCGGCGGCTCCCACGACACCAGGCGGAGCGTCTCCGGCGTGAGGAGGTTCTCGACGGGCAGGTCGAGCTCCTCGGCGCGCGCGACCACCGCGGCCCGCGCGGCCTTGTAACGGCGGTCGGCCTCGGGGTTGCGGTCGGCCCACGCCCGGGGCGGGGGCAGCGTGGCCTCGCCCGAGCCGCGGAGCTTCGGCAGGTCCTCGGTCGTGCGGCCCTCGTCGACGGCGGCCCACCAGCGGTCGAGCTCCGACCGGCTGGCCCGACCCGTGAAGGCCTTGAGCGCACCGAGTTCGGCCTTCGAGGCCGGTGAGGCGGCCGCTGCGGCGACGATCGCGGCGTCCGGGATGGTGCGACCGGGGGCGACGTCGGTGGCGCGGGCGTACTCGTCGCGGGCGGTCCACAGGGCGCGGGCGATCGCCAGGGCCCGGGCACCCCGCAGCGCGTGCATGCCGGACAGCCGGCGCCACGGCTCGGCTCGGGGCGGCTTCGGCGCGCGGGTCAGGACGGCGGCGAACTCCTCCTCCGCGATGCGGGACTTGCCGGCCTCGTCGAGCGCCGCGGCCAGGGCGTCACGGAGGTCGGGCAGCAGCTCGACGTCGAGCGCCGCGTACACGAGCCAGGACTGCGGCAGCGGGCGGGTCGACCAGTCCGCCGCCGAGTGCGCCTTGGCGAGCGTGATGCCGAGCAGCTGCTCGACCACCGCGCCGAGGCCGACGCGCGGGAAGCCGGCGATGCGGGCCCCGAGCTCGGTGTCGAAGATGCGGGTCGGGACGAGGCCCACCTCCTGCAGGCACGGCAGGTCCTGCGACGCCGCGTGGAAGAGCCACTCCTCGTCGACGATGGCGTCCTGCAGCTCGGTGAAGTCGCCGATCGCGATCGGGTCGAACAGGAACGCGCCGGCGCCGCGGCGGAAGACCTGGATGAGGTACGCCCGCTGGGAGTACCGGTAGCCGCTCGCGCGCTCGGCGTCGACTGCGACGGGGCCGTGGCCGGCGCCGATGGCGGCGACCGCGCGCAGGTACTCGTCGCGGTCCTCGATCACGCGCACGGCGGCGTGCGAGTCCTCGAACGCGTGGTCGGCTGGGGCGGCCGATGCTGCCGGGGCGGCCGGGCCGCCCGGTGCTGCCGGAGCTGCCGAGCCGCCGGGTGCGGTGTGGTCGGCTTCGCTGGCGGGGTCGGTCACTTCGTGGTCCTCCTCGGAGCCAGCAGGGTCACGCCGTCCGATGCCGGGGGGAGTCCCGCGAGCATCGCGACGATCTCCTCCCATGCCTCGACGTGCGCGGTCAGGTCCTCGTCACGGGGCGTCCACGAGGCACGGAGCTCGAGCTGTGCGCCGTCGCCCTGCGCCGCGAGGTCGCCGTACCCGCGCGAGATGATCTTGGTGGCCGTCCCGGAGGCCCGGTCGTACGTCGCGCCGTGGGCCGCGAGCGCGTCGACGAGCCAGCTCCACGTCACGTCGGCCACGAACTCGTCGACGCCGATCTCCGGCTCGAGCGGTGCCTGGGCGAACGTCACGATGCGGAACGCACCGCCCCAGCCCTCCGGCTCGTCGGGGTCGTGGAGGGCGATGAACCGCCCCGTGCCGAGGTCGGAGTCGATGCCGTGCACGGCGCCCGAGACGTCCGCCGCGAGGGCGATCGAGTGGGGCGCGATCCGCGAGGGCGAGGGGATCTCGGTGACCGTGGTCTCGGTGCGGGTCCGGCCCGACGCCACGAACGCGCGGAGTCGCTCGAAGGCCTCGGGCTCACGGGATTCGGACACGCATGCAGACTAGGCTCCGGACCATGTCCCGATCCGCGCGACCCGCCGAGGACGTCGTCCAGGAGACCGCTCGGTCGGCCGGGCTCGTGGCGCTGGGAGCGGGCATCGCGGCCGCCGCCGTGACCACCGCCGTGGTCGGTGGCTTCGTCGCCGCCGTGGCCCGCGCCGTCGTCACGCCCGACCGCAAGCGCACCGAACGCGTCCCGATCCACGCCGTCGACCCCGGTGCCATGACCGTCACGCTCGAGCGCACCGCGGACACCGAGCTGCAGGGCCGGTACAGCCTGTGGTTCGGCGGCGGCACCGGGCACATGCGCGTCGGCGAGGTCCTCGGCACCACCGACACCACCGTCACCCGGCGCATCATCGCGATCGACGCCGGCGACCCCCGCTCCGCCCGCCGCGGCCGGTGGGGTGGCTGGTTCTACCTGACGCCCGGGGAGCTCGACGTCCCGGTCGAGGACGTGGACATCCCCACGCCGAACGGCCCGGCGCCCGCGTGGGTGGTCCGCGCCGACGACCCCGACGCACCGTGGGCGGTCCTCGTGCACGGCCGGGGCGTGACCCGCGCCGAGACCATCCGCGCCGTCCCGGTCTTCCGCGCCGCCGGGTACTCGGTGGTCCTCGCCTCGTGGCGGAACGACGGCGTCGCGCCGCGGAGCACCGACGGCCGCTACGGTCTCGGCAGCACCGAGTGGGAGGACGTCGACGCCGTGCTCCGCTGGCTCACCGCGCAGCAGGCCAGGAGCGTCGTGCTCATGGGATGGTCGATGGGCGGGGCCGTCGTGCTGCAGACCCTCGTCCGGTCCCGGTTCGCCGGGCTCGTCGACGGCATCGTGCTCGAGTCGCCCGTCGTCGACTGGCACGCGGTGCTCAAGTCGCAGAGCCGGGTCCTGAAGCTGCCGCGGTCGGTCCGGAAGGTCGCGCAGCGGCTCCTCCGCACCCCCGTCCTGCACCACGTCGCCGGGCTCGACCACCCCGTCGACCTGCGGGAGCTCGACATGGTCGCGCGGGCCGACGAACTCACGGTGCCGATCCTCATCCTCCACAGCGACGACGACGGGTTCGTGCCGTCCTCGGCGTCGCACGACCTGGCACGCGCACGGCCCGACATCGTGCGGCTCGAGGTGCAGACCACGGCGCGGCACACCAAGCTCTGGAACCACGACGCGGACTGGTTCGACGCGCGCATCCTCGCGTGGCTGACCGAGGTGGTGCAGCCGACGGACGCGACCAGCGCTCGGTAGACGCGACCGGGTGACGGACGGGAGGCACGGTGCCAGCCGGCACCGTGCCTCCCGTCCGTCCCGGGTCAGCTCCTGTCTTCGCCCTGGTCGTCCGCTGGTCGTCGCGCGATCGTCGTCGCGAGGACCGCCGTGCGGTCCGGCGTGAACGCGACGGTCACCACCGCCCCGGGAACGTCGAGTGCACAGAAGGGGAGGTCGTCAGCGCCGAAGCGGGACACCGCGGCGACGAAGGAGTCGAGGTCGAGGACCGTGGAGCCCCGCTCGGCGGCCAGACCGAACTTGGTCGCGAACGTCTGCGCGGTCGATCGAGCGCCCTGCTCGAAGCGTCTGACGGGGTCGTCGGGCGCGAGGAGTCGGACGAGTTCGACCGGTGCAGGACCGTGAGGAGCTCGTTGCCGAGGTCGACCTGGCGGACCAGGACCGGGTCGTCCCCGAGCGCATCGAGGGGCGCCGCGAGGGCATCGTTGCCGGGCTCGCCCGCTCGTCTGCTCCGGCGGAGTGCGCGGGCGAGCGCAGCGGCGGGGGCGTCGTAGGCGACCACCTCGGTGTCGTCCGGCAGAGCGGCCAGGATCTCGTGGGCACGGGGAGGGACATCGGAGCGCCTGGGAAGGGTCGCGCGGAGGACCGGGACGCTCGTGCCGGAGGTCGTCACGTCAAACCTCGGGGAAGACATCGACGGACCGCGGTGACGCGCGGTAGCGGAGGTGCTCGAAGTCCGGGTGCCAGTCGACCACGCCGGCCACCGCCCGGACGGCGATGTCGACGAAGAACGGGGACACGACCGCCTGTCGCGGAACGGTCTCGGCCTCGACCACACTCGCTGGCCGCGACCTGCTGCCGGAGAAGTCCGTGACCTGCACACCGTCCGCGGCGGTGCCCCACGAGTACGCGGGGAGCAGTCGGCGCGTGTCGGGTGTGGCCGTGCCCACGACCTCCCACATGCCCGGCTGGAACCTCGCCGGCAGGGTGAGCCCGGCGACGACGGGCTGTGTGGCGAGCACCACGAGCGGGTCCGCCGGCGGCGGAACGTCCTCCGGGCGCCGAAAGACGGCGACGTAGACGGCGTCGAAGACCTCGGCGATCACGTGCCCGAGCACGGCACCGCCGGTTCCGTCCGGGATCACGAAGACGTCACCGGCTGCCGCCGAGAACGGCGGCCGGCTCAGCGGGTGGAAGGCGTCGGCGGTCGCGGCGGACGCAGGGAGCACGGCCGGATCCGGGGCCGCCAGCGGTGTCCGTGTTACCCCGCTCCGGGACAGTCGCTGTGCGCGCTCGTCGAGGGCCGGCCCTGGCTGCGCGTGGTCGACGACCTCGATCGTGAACAACGCCTCGGGGTCGGCGCGGGTCTCGGCGGAGAGCTCCGCGAACAGCTGCTCGCGGCTGTCGGCCTGATGGAACTGCTGCGCCGACCGCTCGGCGTTCTTCCGTCTACCGAACACCGTGTCCTCCGTCACCTTCGATCGCGGTGCGGATGAGTTGCTCCGGTCGTGGGAGTCCGGCCGGCATCTCCGTGGTGAACCACGGTAGTTCGACGGAATCGATCCGGCCGTCGAGCATCCACACGAGGACCTCACCCGCGAGCGGTGCCTGGTCGGTGCGGTAGGCCAGCGATCCCGGAAGGGGACCGTCGGGGAAGTCGGCTCGGGGTGTCTCCGCGAGCACGACGTCCCAGATCCGCGGAGCTGTCTCGCGGACGGCCCGCACCGCCTCGGCCTGCTGGCGGAGCTCCGCCGTTCGCCGCGCGGGGAGCGTGTCGAGGTACGCGAGCAGGAGCGACCGGACCCGTTCCGCCGGTTCCTGCTCCGTCTGCTCGTGGTGGAGCCAGATAGCGGGGCCCCCGCCCGGCATCATGACGATCATCGTCGGAGGGGTCTCCGGTCCGACGTAGTGCCATGACTCGAACTCCGGGTGCGGTCCGGCGGTCAGTCGGGAGCCGTCCGAGAACGTCATCGTCAGCGTCGATCCCGTGGCGCGCGCCGCGGTGACCTCGAGCGTGTGCAGGCGGAGAGCCGGCACCAGCCCCGACTTGTCGCCCTCCGGGTCGATCATCGTTGCGGCGTCGGGGGACCGACCGAGGGAGAACGGGCACTCGAGGATGACGGTGGCGCCGTTCGAGAGCAGGAGTCGGAGCGCGTGATCGACCCAGATGGTGTCGACCGTCTCTCCGACGAGGAGCAACGGGACGTCCTCGACGACCAGTTCGTTCATCGTGCGCGCTCCTTGCGGCGATCCATCGTCTGGCCGTGCTTCCGTGGACGGACGAGCGCTCATCTCGTGCGCGTGCGCGTCCGCCTCGGTCTTGTGGATCTCGCGTTGAGCGATGGGTAACTGGTCAGGGTCGCCTTTGTCCAGCCGATTTCCGATCTGACCAGCGGAGCTTGCTCGATCAAATCTCTGAGGCACGAGTCTCCATCACGCTCTGTGGAACTCCGACTCCGAGGAGCTCCTCAAGCTCGCTGGATACTGACAATGCCGTTTCGTCGATTATCACAGTCGCCGTTGCGCTGTCGAAGAAATCAATGCGGACAACCGGCACGGGAGATTCTGATCCGCTGGCGGTCAGATAGCCCAGGAACTCACCATCGATCATTTGGTCGCAGTTTTCAGCGATCCGCACCATCTCCAGATGCGAGAACCATGCTCCTTGCCCATCAGCTTTGGAGACTTTGCGTTCCAAGTCCAAGACATCAACACTTGATCCCGGTATCGCAGTCATCCAGAGCTCGGTTATCAGCCAGTGCATGGGTTCTGGACTGAGGGCCCTGAACACGTTCCGGAAAGTGATCTGGCCCACGGGTGCAGAATATATCGGACGTTCGTACGAGATCATTGGAGCTCCGGTAGTGGCTCAGGGTCGCCCCGCTGCGCAGTTCCGCCCGTTGGATTCGGCACTGCCCGATGCTGATGGGGGTTGGTGTGAAGTTTGGGGCGACCATGGTCAGTGAAGTCGATGGTTCGCACGACTTGACCATCATCAGAAAATTCGCGCGCTTGTGGGTAGGGTCCTTTACTGCCCTTGCGCCACCCCAGCTGGGTGTGGGCGAAGTCTGACTCTGGCAGGTCGGCACCTGTTGTCTCGTCTCGAGGGAGGGGTCTCCGTGGGAACCACTGGCCGTCGGGGACTGATTTGACCTGCGGCGTTTCGTCGCCGAGCTTGTTCACCGCCGACGGCAGGTGCACCTTCGACATCATGCCACCGGTAGCGGCCGACGCCGCAGCACCTTCAGTGGCGGAACCGAGGAGGTCTGTGGGCGTGAGTGGTTGACCGCTGACGACGGTGTTCGCGACGTTCTCGACGGCGCCCTCGACGGCGTTCCCGACGAAGTGCTTGCCGATCGCTGCGCCCAGGCCGCCGCCGACCGCTCCGAAGGCTCCGCTGACGGCGACCTGGCCCCAGTTCACCTCTCCGGTCGTGGCCTTCTGGATGATCGTGTCCGCACCGGCGCCGATGAGCATGCCGCCGAGTGGGCCGCCGACCCCGGTGAGCATGAGGGCGCCACCCGCGACGACCATCGCCCCGCCGGCGACGTACTCCCAGTTGTCCTTGAACCAGTCGCCAGTTGCCGCTGCTGCACGGGCGAGCGGCCCCTGCTCGGCGGCGGCGTACGCCTCGAGCTCCGCATCGGTGACCGGTGCGAGTCCGAGAGGATCGAGCGCATGGAGCGGATCGTTGCCGGCGAACGAGTACGGATTCGCGCCCCAGACCGCTCCCGCTGGTGCGGTGATCGGATCGGTGGAGAGGAATCCACGCGTCGTGGGGTCGTACGCACGTGCACCCATCCACTCGAGACCCGCCACCACGGGTGTTCCGTCCGCGCCGAACGCGAGTGCGCGCTCGGGTTCTCCGGAGAAGGAGGCGAGGAGCTGCCACGGATCAGTGTCCGAAGTCCTACGGGCCGCTCGCCATCCTGATGGTCCTGTGCCGTCCGGGCTACCGAGCAGTCCGGTGGGCGTGCGCAACACTGGGGAGTCGTCGACTGTCAGCAAGGCGGGAACGGCGGCAGCGGCATCCCAGTCGAGCCGCATCCCGTCGACGTCGACCAGGTCGCCGAGCGCGTCCACGTGGATCGACGTGCTCGAGGAGCCCGACGCGATCAGTCGGAGCCACCCGCGCCCGTCCCACGAGTACCTGGTCTCCCTGCCATCCGGGGCGGTGCTCCGGACCCGTTGGCCGCGGGCGTCGTACTCGTGCGCAGTCCGCCCCTCGGGGCCGGTCACCGCGACGAGCTGACCTGCGTCGTCGTACTCGTACGTGCGGGTGCCGTTCTCGGTGCGTTCGACGACGAGTCGGCCAGCGGCGTCGTAGGACCAGGTGGTCTCGACACCGTCGGTTTCGGCCCGGACGAGTTGCATCGCTGCGTCGTGCTCGTAGACGGTCGTCGTGCCTGTGCGCTCGACCCGGTCGATCCGTCCGTCTCGATCGCGGGTCAACCGTGACGTCGCCGTCGAGTCCCCAACGGAGCTGGTGTGCCCGACGACGAAACCGCGGTCGTGGGACCAGGAGTCGCTCGTCCCTGCCGTGCGCACCGCCGTGAGTCGTCCGGCGCCGTCGTACTCGTGATGGACGGCGCCGAACGCGGTGTGCTCGACGGTGCCCGGCCGACCCGCGGGATCACGCTCGATGCGCGTCACGGAGCCGTCCGGCGCGTGCACCGAGGTACGCAGGCCGTCCGCGTCGTACGTCCATCGCGTCTCTCGACCGTCCGTCACTCGGCGGACGAGGAGACCCCGCCGGTCGTACTCCAGCAGGTGGGCAGTGGCAACGTCCGGTCGGGTGTGGTCGGAGATGGTCACGGTCCGCGAGCGCGGGTCGCGCTCGATGCGAGCGACCAGTGCGTCGTCCACGTACTGGGCCGTCTCTCGACCGGCTGCGTCGTACTCCCACCGAAGCACGGTGCCGTCGGGCTCTGTCTGGGAGACCTGGCGACCGGCAGCGTCGTACGTCGCGCTCGTCGTGCGGCCGAGGGGGTCCGTCGAGCTGGCGACCTTGTCGAGCTCGGTGTAGGTCCGCGTCGTGACTGCTCCGCGCGGATCGGTGGTGCGGACGAGCCGCCCGCGGGCGTCGTACTCGTAGCGCGTCACCCCGCCGAGGCCGTTGGTCGCCGCGACCAGCTGCCCCGCCGCGTCGTACCGGAACGAGCGGCGACCGAACCGCGGGTCCCGTGCCTCGACGACACGTCCCGCCCGGTCGTAGCGGTACCGGATGATCCCGAAGCCAGGGACGTCGACGGAGGTGACCCGACCGACCGCGTCGTACTCGGTGCGCTCGACGTCGTCGTTCGCATCCGTCCGCTCGACGACGCGTCCGTCGGCGTCGTACCGCAGCGACGTCCGGCCGCCGAGCGGGTCCGTGGCCGTCTCCGGACGCCCGCACCGGTCGTACGTGTACGTCGTCGTCCGACCGGCAGGCGTCGTGACGGCGATGATCCGGCCCGCGAGGTCGCGCTCGATGCGGGTCAGACCACCCTCACCGTCCAGCGATTCGACGATCCTTCCAGCCGCATCACGCACGGTCACGGTGGTGGAGCCGTCTCCCTGCCGGAGGCCGATCGGTCGTCCGAGCGCATCGGTGCGGACACTGACGTCCTCGAACGCGGAACTGACGATCGTCGTGCCGTCGGCACGCTTCCGCTCGGCAGCGGTGCGGACACCGGTCGGGTCCACGGTTGCCACGACGGCGCCGATGGCGTCGTACTCACGGTTCCACGAACCGCCTGCGGGGTCGATGACGGTGCGCAACCGCGAGAGCGCGTCGTGCACGAACCGCCACTCCGCCCCGTCGGGCAGGGTGACGGCCGAGACGTTGCCGAGGTCGTCGAACAGGGTCGTGATGCGGCGGCCGAGCGGGTCGATGGTCGCGGTGACCTCGCCGTGCGTGCCGTACTCCACGGCCGTCCGGGAGCCCGTCGGATCCGTGGTGGCGATCACGCGCCCGGCATCGTCGTGTTCGAACCGCCACACGCCGCCGTCGGGAGCTTCGCGAGCGGTCAGCAGGCCTGCCGCGTCGTATCGGTACGTCGTCCGGGCGCCGAGGGGGGTGACCGCTTCGACGACACGCCCAGCTGCGTCCCGGGTGAAGGACGCCGTCCCCCCGTCGGCATCCTCGATCGCGACGAGGTCGCCGTGGTCGTCGTGGTGGAACGTGACGACCACACCGGTCGGGTCCGTGCAGCGAGCCAACTGCCCGGCGCGCCACTCGAGGAGCGTCCGTCCGCCGACGGGATCGGTGACGACGGAAGGGTTCCGGTCGTCGCCCCGGTACTCGTACTCGACGATCGCGCCGTCTGCGGTGACCACGGTGGTGGGCCGGTCCTGGTCGTCGTACCCGCACGTCAGGTCGGCGCCGTCCGGGGTCACGGTGCGCGTTCGGCGTCCGCGGTCGTCGTACCCGTGTACCGTCACCGACCCGTCGCGTTCGGTGACGGACACCAGGTGGCCGTACCGGTCGTAGGACATCGACTGACGCGCACCGTCGGCGTCGATGATCCCGACGACCCGGCCCTTCCGGTCGGCGATCCAGGTGTTCGCGTTGCCGCCGTCAGCGTCCGAGACCGACGTCACCCTGCCCTGGAGGTACGAGAACCGGACGGTGCGTCCGAACGGAGTGCGCTGTTCGACGACACGCCCCCGGCCGTCGTACGTGTTGGTGCACTCGACGACGCCCGTCGCGGCGGTCACCTGGTCGATCAAGCCGGCGTCGTTCCACCGGTAGCGTCGCGCGCCGACGGTGTCCTGCGCGGCGACGAGGCGGCGCGCATCGTCGTACCGGTACTGCACACGCCGGCCATCGGACGCTGAAACTGACACGACGCGGTCGCCTTCGTACTCCACGCCGAGCGCACGACCGAGTTCGTGCTCGAGTCGGGTGATCCGGTCGTCGGCGTCGCGGAGAGCGGACACGCCCGTGCCCGGGCCACGTCCGGCAGAGAGCCAGACACCGGCGGCGGAGAAGGTCCACCGACCCCCCGTGTTGTCCGAGACGACGAGGGTGGTCCCATCGCGACGGAGCCAGAGGTCCTGCCCCACGCCGCGACCCCAACCGTCGCCCTCGCGGGGGAAGTCGACCTGGCGCCCGTCCTCGAGCACGATCGAGGCCAGCTCGTCGCTGAGCTCCAGCCGGATGTCGAGCACCGACGACCAACCGAGACCGAAGGACCCCACCCGATCGTCGAGCGAGTTGTACGTCCGCGAGAACCGGAGGGACGCCGCAGCACCGCCGAACGTCAGGTCGTCCTCTGGCTCGAGGAAGTTCCCCGTCGCGGTGTTCACCGGGTCGTCGGCGAACCCGTTCGTGGGCGGTGTCCCCATCGCGGAGAACGGGCCGATGGTGAAGTCGTCGCGTCCGACCGCCACGCCTGCCGCGGCCAGCGCCGCGGCGATCGAGGCGTCCGAGAGCGTGGCGGGTCCGTTTCCGCCGCCCGCGGCCTCGAACTGCGCGGCGACCGTGTCGGCCCAAGCCGCGTCGTGCCCGTTGTCCGTGAGCCAGTCCTGCACCGCGGTCACGAGTGACTGCGCGTGCAGCGTGCCCCATCGGGTGTTGCACCCGGACTCGTAGTCGCTGAGGGCGTTCCGGAACGACGACACCGCGCCGGCGAGGGAGTCGTCGGCCCCCCTGGTGCTCGACGCGAAGGAGCGGAGATCGGCCGGCACCGCTGACGACGTGCCTCCGCTGCCGCCTCCGGCCGTCGGGATCGTACGACCGCGCACCGAGACGGCATCGGCCTGGAGCTGGGGCTCAGGCTGCGGTTCCGGGGGCTTCGGGTCGTCCTCGGCGCCGAACCACGTCGACACCTCGTGCGCGGCACCGACGAAGAAGTTCTCCTCACGCTCCCGCTTCCGCGCCTCCCACGCCTTGGCGTCGGCACGGCGTCGGTCCTCTTGCTCCGCCGCCTGACGGAGTTCGTCGACGAACCCGACGAGTGAGGAGAGCGCCTCGGAGAGCTTGCCGGCGCTGCGCGAGGCGATGCCGGCGTTGTCGGCGAAGACCTCGGAGAAGTACCCCCGGAACTCCCGCTCCGCGTTCGTCACCGCCGTGGACCGTGCGCCGGTCTGGCCGTCGATCGACGTCGCGAGCCTGCGCGCCGCAGTCTTCAGCGTGTCGGCGTCGCCGTACGAGTAGCCCGTCGGATCGTTGCCGTGGATCTTCGCCATGTCGTCTCCCCCCGATGACCCCTCGATCCTGGCACAGGCCGCATCGGAGCGTCCAGCATGCGGAATGTCGTACGCGACGAAACGACGGACTGGAGGCACGGGGCCAGCTGGCACCGTGCCTCCCGTCCGTCAGGGGGTGCGGATCAGGCGGCGGCGACCGCCGCCCGCACCTGCCGCTGCACCCGACCGAGCATCCCCACCATGCCGCGGACGCGCAGCGGGCTGACCGCCTCGCTGAGCCCGATCGTCAGCGGGTAGTCCGACGGGACCGCCAGGACCTCGGACGCGGTGAGGCCGGACAGCCCCTGCGCGAGGATCGACGCGAACCCGCGGGTGGTCGGCGCCTCGCGCGGGGCGGTCGCGTGCATGCGGACGACGTCCGGGGCGTCGCCGTCGGCCCCGACCGTGACCGTGATGAACACGGGGGACTGGCACTCTTCGACGCGCTCGAGCTCGTCCTCGTGCCCCTGCAACCGCTCGGGCAGCGCGGGGAGCTCGTCGGAGAACTCGAGGAGCAGCTGGAGGCGGTCCTGCTGCGAGAGCTCGAGGAAGTCGTCGCGGATCTCGGCGAGGGAACGGGGGAGTTCGGTGCTCATCGAGAGGGAACGGTACCCGGTTCGGTGCCGACGGCGATCGGGACGCGGACGGCGCTGCCCCACTCGGTCCACGACCCGTCGTAGTTCCGCACGTTCTCGTACCCGAGCAGGTGCTGCAGCACGAACCAGGTGTGGCTCGACCGCTCGCCGATGCGGCAGTACGCGATGACCTCGTCCGCGTCGCCGATCCCGGCACCGTCGCGGTACACCGCGTCGAGCTCCTCGCGCGACTTGAAGGTGCCGTCCGGTGCGGCCGCGGTGGCCCAGGGGATGTTGACGGCGGTCGGCACGTGGCCGGCGCGCAGGGCTCCCTCTTCCGGGTAGTCGGGGGCGGTGGTGCGCGAGCCGTCGTACTCGGCGGGGCTCCGCACGTCGATCAGGGGCTTGCCGAGATGCGCGAGCACGTCGTCCTTGAAGGCCCGGACCAGCTCGTCGTGGCGCTCGACGACGGGGTAGTCGACCGCGGTCACCTCGGGGCGGTCGGTCGTCAGCGCACGGTCCTCGGCGATCCACTTCGCCCGGCCGCCGTCGAGCAGGCGGACGTCCTCGTGCCCGAAGAGCGTGAAGACCCAGAGGGCGTAGGCGGCCCACCAGTTGTTCTTGTCGCCGTAGATCACGACGGTGGTGTCGCGGCCGATGCCCTTGCCGCCGACGAGTCGCGCGAACGCCTCGCCGTCGACGTAGTCGCGCTGCACCGGGTCGTTGAGGTCGGTGTGCCAGTCGATCTTCACCGCTCCGGGGACGTGGCCCGTCTCGTAGAGCAGGACGTCCTCGTCGGACTCCACGACGACGAGGTCGGGGGTCCCGGCGTCGAGCTGCTCCTGGAGCCACTCGGTCGACACCAGGCGCTCCGGGTGGGCGTAGGCGGCGAACTTCTCGGACGGGTCGACCGGTGCGGTCATCGGGGGTACCTCCAGGGTGCGGGACGAACGGGGCGGCCGAGGCTAGGATCGGTCCTCGGTGCCCGCGGGCAACGGTACGCGCAACGTGCCGTCCGCCACCTGCAACGTGACACCGCACGACATGCTTCCCGGAGGGGCCCACTTGCCTGCACACCTCGTCGACCGTGACCCGCAGGTGACGCCGCAGCAGATGGCCGCTGCGCTCGTGCCGCCGCCGCAGTTCGCGGACGCCTCGTTCGCGAGCTACCGACCGGACCCGGAGTACCCCTCGCAGGCGGCGGTCCGCGACGCGGTCGAGGCCTTCGTCGCGACCCGGCCGGAGCCGGCGAAGCGCGGCCTGTTCGGCCGTCGCAAGCCCGCCGAGGCGCCGGTGCGGTCCGGCGTGTACCTGGACGGCGGCTTCGGCGTCGGCAAGACCCACCTCCTCGCCGCGGCGTACCACGCGGAGCCGTCCCGCAAGACCTTCGGCACCTTCATCGAGTACACGGCGCTCGTCGGCGCGCTCGGGTTCCAGGGCACGGTCGACCTGCTCCGCGGGACCGCGCTCGTCTGCATCGACGAGTTCGAGCTGGACGACCCCGGCGACACGATGGTGATGACCCGGCTCATCAAGGAGCTGGCGGACACCGGCACCCGCTTCGCGGCGACGTCGAACACCCCGCCGGGCGCGCTCGGCGAGGGCCGGTTCGCGGCGCAGGACTTCCTGCGCGAGATCCAGGCGATGTCCGACCGCTTCGAGACCATGCGGATCGACGGGCTCGACTACCGACGCCGCGCGGTCGACGAGCACGCCCGGACGGTCGACGACGTCCCCGCGGCGCTGCCGACCGGGGCCACCACGCTCGACGACTTCCGGGCCGTCGTCGCGCACCTGGCGTCGGTGCACCCCTCGAAGTACGTCGCCCTGGTCGACGAACTCGACGCCGTCGGCCTGACCGACGTCGCGGCGTTCACCGACCAGACGGACGCGCTGCGGTGGGTCGCGCTCGTCGACCGGCTGTACGACGCGCAGGTCCGGATCGTCGCGTCCGGCACGCCGCTCGACCAGGTGTACCCGCAGGCGATGCTCGACGGCGGGTACCGGAAGAAGTACCTGCGCGCCGCGTCGCGCGTGGTCGCGCTGTCGCGCGCCGCGGACTGACGGACGCCGACCCTCCGCTTGACGGGACCGGCTGGCGGGGCCGGCGGCCCACCGGACGGGAGGCACGTGGCGGGGCCGCCACGCGCCTCCCGTCCGGGGGGTGTCCGGCTCCCCGAAACACGACGTTTACAGAACGGCCCACCGCGTTACACCCACGAAACAGTTCGTGCTCCCTCGTGAAACCTCGCCTCGCCAGACTCATCAGCACCCGAGGCGGAACCGAGAGCCGCCTGCATTCGCGAGAGGTGAACAGATGCTTGATCAGGGCCAAACAGGCTTCATCATGATCATGGCGGCGCTGGTGTTGTTCATGACACCCGGCCTCGCCTTCTTCTACGGCGGCCTCGTGAAGGCCAAGTCCGTCATCAGCATGATGATGATGTCGTTCGGGGCGATCGCGCTCGTCGGCGTCCTCTGGGTGCTGTACGGCTACGCGATCGCCTTCGCGAACACCGGCGACCACACCGCCGTGACCGGCATCGTCGGCTTCTTCAGCATCGACTGGAACCAGATCGGCCTCGGCCAGGCGTTCGAGCAGTCGCAGGCGACGAAGCTCGCCGCGCCCTACCCGGACCTGGCGTTCGTCGGGTTCCAGGCCACGTTCGCGATCATCACCGTCGCTCTGATCTCCGGTGCCATCGCCGACCGCGCCAAGTTCGGCGCCTGGATGATCTTCGCCGGTGTCTGGGTGACGGTCGTCTACTTCCCGGTCGCCTCCTGGGTCTTCAACCTGACCTCGGGCTGGGCAGCGACCTGGGGTGTCATCGACTTCGCCGGTGGGACCGCAGTCCACATCAACGCCGGTGCCGCCGGACTCGCCCTGGCGCTCGTCCTCGGCAAGCGCGTCGGCTTCGCCAAGGGCGCGCACAAGCCGCACAACCCGCCCTTCGTCCTCCTCGGTGCCGCCATCCTGTGGTTCGGCTGGTTCGGCTTCAACGCCGGTTCGGCCGGCGCTGCGAACAGCACTGCCGCTCTCGCCTGGGTGAACACCCTCGCCGCTCCGGCTGCCGCGGTCCTCGGCTGGCTGCTTATCGAGAAGCTCAAGGACGGCAAGGCCACCTCCGTCGGTGCCGCCTCGGGTGCCGTCGCCGGCCTCGTCGCGATCACCCCGGCCTGCGCCAACCTCACCCCCGGCTGGGGCATCCTGCTCGGCTTCCTCGCCGGTGTGATCTGCTGCTTCGCGATCGACCTCAAGTACAAGCTCGGCTTCGACGACTCGCTCGACGTCGTGGGCGTCCACCTGGTCGGCGGCATCTTCGGCACGCTCTACCTGGGCATCTTCGCCAACACGACCGGTCTGATCTACTCGGGCTCCCTGGTCCAGCTCGGCAAGCAGGCCGCCGCCGCCGGTGCGGTCGGCGCGTACTCGTTCGTCCTCGCGCTCGTGATCGGCTTCGCCATCGAGAAGACCATCGGCTTCCGCGTCAAGACCGAGGACGAGGTCGCCGGCATCGACACCGCCGTCCACGGCGAAGAGGGCTACGTCCTCTACGAGGAGTCGGACAAGACCCCGGTGTCGGTCCGCTAGACACCACACCTCCCGCACGACGGGCCCCGCGCACACAGCAGGCGTGGGGCCCGTCGTCGTTCTCGGGGCGGGCGGCTGGCGGGAGCGCGCGGGGGTCGCGGGCGGGTGACGGACGGGAGGCGCGGTGCGGGTCCGACCCGCACCGCGCCTCCGTACCGTGCTCGCGACCACGGCGCGTGGTGCGCCGCCGAGTCACGTCACCAGGCGAAGTCCTCCGGTGAGGTCTCGTGCCCGGGGAACAGCTCGTCGAGCCGCGCCAGCGCCGCGTCGTCGAGGCGGATGTCCGTCGCGCGGACGGCCGACTCCCACTGCTCCATCGTGCGCGGGCCGGTGATCGGGGCGGTGACGCCCGGCTGGTGCAGCAGCCACGCGAGGGCGAGTTCACCCGGGGTGTGCCCGAGCTCCTTCGCGAACGACTCGTAGGCCGACAGCTGGTCGCGGTGGCCCTCGACGTACTCGGCGCTGCGGCCGCTCAGGCGACGGGAGCCCTGCTCGGTCTTCTCGATGATGCCGCCGAGCAGACCGCCCTGCAGCGGGGACCACGGGATGAGCCCGAGGCCGTAGTGCCGGGCGGCCGGGAGGACCTCGCGCTCGACGTCGCGGACGACGAGGTTGTAGATCGACTGCTCGCTGACGAGCCCGAGGAAGTTGCGGTGCCGCGCGGCCTCCTGCGCCTGGGCGATGTGCCACCCCGCGAAGTTCGAGGAACCGACGTAGAGCACCTTGCCCTGCGCGACGGCGAGCTCCATCGCCTGCCAGATCTCGTCCCACGGGGTGTCCCGGTCGACGTGGTGCATCTGGAACAGGTCGACGTGGTCGGTCTGCAGCCGGCGCAGCGACGCGTCGAGGGACTGCCGGATGTTGTACGCCGACAGCTTGCCGCCGTTCGGCCAGTCGATCATCTCGCCGTAGACCTTCGTGGCGAGGACGGTCTTCTCGCGGCGGCCACCGCCCTTCGCGAACCAGCGGCCGATGATCTCCTCGGTGGCACCCTTGCCCACCGAGCCGCCGTAGCCGTTGGCGGTGTCGAAGAAGTTCACGCCGAGCTCGTGCGCCCGGTCCATGATCGCGTGCGAGTCGTCCTCGCTGGTCTCCGGTCCGAAGTTCATGGTGCCGAGCACCGCTCGCGACACCGACAGCCCTGTCCGTCCGAGGTGTGTGTAGTCCATGGGTCCGGTCTACGCGCGGTGCGCCGGGCGCGCCAGGCCCTGCGGGTACCGGTCTCGGCGAGCGTGCGGGCGCGGGTGTGCCGGCGCGGACGTGCCAGCGTGCCGTCGGGGTGCCGGCGTAGGACTGGTGGGGACCAGCACGTCCCGACGAGAGGAACCGCCATGCCCGCGAAGGACGACATCCCCAGCACGCTCCGACGGTCGCCACAGCACGCGCAGGACGTGTACGCCGCCACGCTCGACTCCGCGAACGAGACCTACGGACCGGGGGAGCGCGCGCACCGGACCGCGTTCGCCGCGGTGAAGCACGAGTACGAGAAGGTCGGCGACCACTGGGAGGCCAAGGAGTCCGCCGGCCCGTCCGACGAGGGCGCCGCCGGCACGCGCGGTTCCGGCGAGACCCAGGGCGGCGTCGACGCGAACGCCACGAAGGAGCACCTGCTCGAGGTCGCACGCCGCCTGGACGTGCACGGCCGCTCGACGATGGACAAGGGCGAGCTGGTCGAGGCCATCAAGAAGGCGAACGACCGCGCCACCGCCGCTGCCCGCAAGGACTGACGCGCATTCCTGCTCGGGCATGTGGAGTCCGCCGAGGGGAGTAGCGTGCCGCGGATGGACACCCCAGCACTCCGTGGCAGCCGGATCCTCGGGTTCGGACACCACCAGCCCGCGCGCATCCTCACCAACGACGAGCTCTCGACCATGGTCGACACGAACGACGAGTGGATCACCACGCGCACCGGCATCAAGACCCGTCGGATCGCCGGACCCGACGACACCGTCACGTCGATGGCGATCGAGGCCGGCCGCAACGCGATCGCGGACGCCGGACTCGAACCGTCGGACATCGGGCTCGTCATCGTCGCGTCGACCACGCACCGTGACCGAGCGCCGTACACCGCCGGCCGGGTCGCCGCGGCGCTCGGGATGGCGAACGGACCGGCGCCGATCGACATCAACACGGCCTGCAGCGGCTTCGAGTACGCGATGGCCCTCGCCGACCAGTCGATCCGCGTCGGGGCGTCGGACACCGCGCTCGTCATCGGGTCCGAGACGCTGTCGAGCATCGCCGACTGGACCGACCGGTCGACGTGCGTGCTCGTCGGCGACGGTGCGGGTGCCGCGGTGCTCGGCGCCTCGGACACCGCGGAGATCGGGCCGGTGTCGTGGGGGAGCGTGCCGCACCTGAACGAGGCGGTGCTCGTCACGAAGGACCCGGAGTACTTCACGCAGCAGGGCCGCTCGATCTACCGCTGGGCGATCACCGAGGCCGCCGGCCACGCCCGCGCCGTCGTCGAGGCCGCGGGCATGACGCTCGACGACATCGAGGTGTTCGCGTTCCACCAGGCGAACCTGCGGATCATCGAGCCGCTGGTCGAGGCCCTGGGCGGGCAGGACAAGTTCGTGGTCCGGGACGTCGTCGAGTCCGGCAACACCTCGGCTGCGAGCGTGCCGCTCGGACTGTCGAAGGCCTGGTCGCGCGGCGAGCTGCCGGAGGGCGCGGCGACGCTCCTGTTCGGGTTCGGCGGCGGGTTCGCGCACGCCGGTCAGGTGGTCCGGACGCCGGTGCGGCGCAGCTGACGCGGTCGCGACCAGCGGTCGGACGGGAGGCGCGGGGCGGGGTAGCCACGTGCCTCCCGTCCGTCCGGGCGTCAGTCCAGGGCGTCGCGCGACGGCGTGTCGGACCAGAGGTCCTCGTCCCGACGCGCGCGGCGGCGGGACCGCCCCTTCGGGGCGAGTTCCTTCTGCGCCGCCTTGGACTCCTTGGTGGGCTTCGCCTCGAGCACCAGGGTGAAGTGGCGCGGGGGCATGCCGAAGCCCTCGCGTGCCGCCTGGACGACCTTCCGCCCGAGCGCGTGGTTCCCGAGGCCACCGACCGCGGCACCGATCCCGAACGGCAGCGCTCGGCCGAGGATCGACGTGCCCTGCCGGGCGGCGAAGCGCTTGACGAACTGGTCGCGGACCTTGCCGCCGATGCCGCTCACGACCTGCTTCGGCAGCGTGGACGTGACCATCTCGCCCCAGAACGCCGTGCGGACCTGACCGCCGGCGGCCTGTCCCGCGAGCTGCTTGATGAGCTGCGTGCCGGGTGCGCCGAGGATGAGCGCCATCACCAGGGTGCGCGATCGCTCGGGGTCGTCGAGGGCGATGCCGTGCACCTCGGTCACGGACTGGGCGAAGAGCGCCGTCGTCTCGAGGAACCCGACCGTCTCCGCGCCGCTCAGCCCGAGGGCCGCGGCCATGCCGACGCCCGGGATGACCGCACTCGCGCCGACGGCGGCACCGCCGGTGGTCACGGCCGTGAGGTACTGCCGCTCCAGGATCTGGATGATCTCCGCCGGGCTCGCCTGCGGGTGTCGGCGGCGCAGGGCGTTCACGTGCGCGACCACCACGGGTCGCTGCACGGCGATCACCCTGTCGAGCATGTTCACCCATCCGGACTGACGCTCCGGAGCCACGCGGCCGTCCTGGTCGTCGCGGTCGTCGGGCCGGATCGGGGCCGGCGGCATGGGCACGAGCGCTTCGTTCTTCTGCTGTCGAGCCATGCGGCAGACGGTACCCGGCCCGAGTGGGAGCACCGGCGGGTGCTGTCCCCCCCGGTGCGCCTACCGCGCGGCGAGCTCGGCGCGCAGCGGCAGGTCCTGGTCCTCGAGGATGAACTGCGCGCCGACGGCGGTGCGGGCGTTCACGACGACCGGGGCGAGCAGGTTCACGGTCGTGCCGCCCTCGCCGGGGTTCGCGACGACGAGGAGCATCGCCTCGGCGGGGTCGGTCAGGCCGATCGTCGCGGCCTGCTCGTCGGTCAGCTCCGGGGCGTAGTCGGGCAGGTGCACCGCGGCGTCGAGCAGGAACAGCCGGGCGTCCTCGCCGACGAGGCCGAACAGGCCCTCGACGCCCTCGACGGGCACGAGCGAGAAGACCGGCGACGGGGCGAGGCCGAACGGCGGGACGGGAAAGGTCAGGTCGATGCTCATCGGAGGTAGTCCATCAGGGTCGGCTGCAGGACCTTCGCGGTGACGGCGAGGGCTGCCTGGTAGGAGGTCTGCTGCACCTGCAGGTCGAGCACGGCGCCGGCGAGGTCGAGGTCCTCGATGCCCGAGCGCCGGTTCTCGAGGGTGACCGAGGTGCTCTTCAGCGCGTCCTGCGCCGACAGGGCCGCGGCGTGCCGCACCCCGACGTCCGCCTGCGCCGAGCGCACGCCGTTGATCGCGGTGTCGACGTCGTCGAGCTTCGCGTTCACGTTGACGCCGTTCTGCAGGTCGGCGACGATGCCGTCGATCGCGGCGAAGGCCGAGGTCGATCCCGTGCCGAAGACCGCGGCGCCGGAGGTGTCCACGCGGATCGTCGTGGCGTCCCCGACCCGGCGCTGCACGGGGGTGGTCGCGGTCGCGAAGCCGGTCCCCGGCGTGTACGCGGCGGCGTCGGTGGACGAGCCGGCGAACACCGAGCGGGACCCGTAGGTCGCGTTCGCGGTCGCCTCGAGGTCGGCCTTGAGCGCGCGGAACTGCGTGATGAACGCGTCGCGGTCGGTGTCGCCCATCGTGCCGGAGTTCGCCGCCTGCACGGTGAGGTCGCGGACCTTGCCGAGCACCGAGTAGGCGCTCGACAGCGTGCTGTCCGTCGTCGCGAGCCAGCCCACGGCGTCGTTCGCGTTGCGCGCGTACTGCGCGGCGGCGGCCTGCTCCTTCCGCACCTGCATCGACGAGCCGGTGCCGACCGGGTCGTCGGACGGCTTCGCGATCGCCTGCAGCGTCGTCGCGCGCTGCGTCGCCTCGGCGACGCGTGCCGCGTTCGCCTGCAGCCGCTCGCCGGCGGCCGCCATGGTCATCTGGGTGGTCACACGGGTGATCACGGTCAGCCCCTCCCGACGAGTCCGACGCGGTTGATGAGGGTGTCGAGCATCTCGTCGACCGCGGTCAGGACGCGCGCCGCGCCCTGGTACGCGTGCTGGTAGCTCAGCAGGTTCACGTTCTCCTCGTCGAGGTCCACACCCGCGCCCGACTGCTGCTGCGTGCGTGCGCTGGTCAGGGCGAGTCCGGTGAGCGTCGCTTCCGACGTGGCCGTCCTGGAGGCGCTGCCCACCCCCGCCACGAAGGTCGCCCAGGCCGTGTCGGCACCCCCGGCGGCCGTGCCGAGTCGCGAGAGCGTGTCGGCGAACGAGTCGTCGAGCTGTCCCGCCGCGTTCCGCGTCGCGAGGCCGGAACCGTCCGTCGGGACGACCGACAGGCCCTGGGCCGCGCCGGTCCCGGCGGCGAGGGCGAAGAACGGTGCGCCGGTGGTCCCCGACGGGGTGGTGCCCTGCGCGTGCGCCGCGTTCACGGTCGTCGCGAGGCGCGTGGCCACGTCGTCGTAGGACGCGGCGGCCTCGGCCAGGGCACCGCCGGTGCCGCCGGACGCGGGGGCGAGGAGCGAGAGCGCGCCGCCGATCGAGCCGCCGCCGAGCGCGACGGTCCCGGCGCTGCCGGTCGACCACTCGAGCCGGACGCCCTGCGTGCCACCGAGCCGCGTGTCGCCGGCGAGCTGCACCGTGCGGGCGTCGCTGCCCTGCACGAGCGCGTTCCCGTCGAGGAGCACGTCGACCGTGCCGTCGCTGTTCGCCCGGACCGTGCCGCCCGCGAGCCCGGCGATCTGCTGGGTCAGCTGGTCGCGCTGGTCGATCAGCTCGTTCGCGCTGCCGCCGGACGCCACGGTCCCGCGGATCCGGCCGTTCAGGTCGGCGACCTGCGCCGCCGCGTCGTTGAGCTGCCCGACCTGGGTGGCCGCGGTCGCCCGGGTCGCGGTCCACTGCGCGTCGACCGCCTTCGATCCCGCCGCCAGGGCGGAGGCCACCGCGGTCGCGCTCGAGATCACGGTCGAGGCCGCGCCGGCGTCGTCCGGGTGCGCCGCGAGGTCGCCCCACGACGACCAGAACGCGTCGAGCTTCGCGGAGAGGCCGTCCTTGCCGGGTTCGTTCGTGCTGTCCTCGATCGCGGACAGGCCCGTCGCGCGGGTCTGCGCCCACGCCGAGGACCCGGTCGCGACGCGGAGGCCGGCGTCGAGCGTCAGGGAGCCGAGCCGGGCGATGCCGTCGACCGAGACGCCCTGGCCGGCGAGGGCCGCTGTGCCGTGCACGAAGCCGGTCTGGACGACTGGGACGGAGGACTGCGTGACGCGCTGCCGGGTGTACCCGGTGGTGCCGGCGTTCGCGATGTTCTGCCCGGTGACGTCGATGCCCGCACGGGCGGCGGACAGGCCGGAGTACGCGGTCGCGAGGGATCCGAAGGTGCTCACCACGGTGCTACAGGGTCCCCTCGAACAGGCGGGCGCGCTCGGACCCGGCAGCGGGGACACCGGACGCGTCGTACGTCGCGGCGCCGGTGACCGACCCCGCGAGGGTCTCCTCGGTGGCCTGGGCGGCGGCGCGCAGGAAGCGGTCGTTCTCGTCGCGGAGGGAGCCGATCTGGGTGGTCAGCTCGACCATGGCGCCGAGGTGTGCTGCGAGGATCTCGCCCCAGGGGCCGTCCGGCGCCGCGGCGACGACGTCACGCAGAGGAGCGTCGGGGGAGACACCCCACTCCTCGGCCACGACGGCGCTCGAGGCGGCCCGTTCGAGTCCGGCGCTACGGAGGCGTTCGAGGACCTGCTCGACCTCGCGGCTGGCGTGCGAGACCCAGCGGGAGCGCCCGGCGGCGAGCAGGAGCTGCTCCTCCTCGAGCTTGAACGTGAGCAGTTCGAGCAGTTCACGCTCGCGCCAGAGGACGGCGGACAGGTCGTTCACGCTCATCAGCTCCTCCCGGGGGTCGGGTCGATCGGGGTCGGTGGGGTCGTCCGGTCCGCCTTCCGGTGGACAGGGGTGCCTATCGACGCGCCCGTCGCCGCCGTAAGCCGACGCCGGACCGCAGCCGACGGGGCGGAGCCGACCCGTGCCTCCAGGCCGGTGGCCATGTCACCCGGAACGGGGGACAAGAACGCTCGTTCCCTGCCGGAGGTCCCCCCAAATGCCGACGCCCAAACGCCTGATGCACCCCCGCACTGGGGTCGGTTGAGGCCCCCCTCAGGTGATTGCCAGCCGATACATTCGAACCGCAGCGCGGGGGACATCCCCGCGCACCGCATCGCAGGGATGCGGGCGCCGCGCGGAGGGAACCGCGCGCTCCTCGGCGTACACACCGGCCACCAGCAGGCCGGTGCTCGTCGTGCCCACGGACGGGAGCGGCCCACGGACGGGTCGGAACTCACGCAGGTCGACCAGGGGAACAGCATGGACCGGAACGCACGCAACGCGATGATCGTGGAGCACCTGCCGCTCGTCGGCTACATCGTCGCCGACGTCCGTTCCCGAGCCACCCACCTGGACCGTGACGACCTGGCCGCCGTCGGCTCCCTCGCGCTCGTCGCCGCCGCCGAGGCCTTCGATCCCACGCTCGGCGTCCCGTTCGGTGCCTACGCCCGGACCCGCATCGCCGGTGCGATCGCCGACGACATGCGGAGCGCCGACTGGGCGTCCCGCGGCACCCGGAAGCGCATCCGTGAGACCCTCGCCACGCAGGAGGCCCTGTCCGCCCGACTGGGTCGCTCCGTGGGCGTGCAGGAGATCGCCGACGCGATGGGCGTGGACCGCCAGACGGCCGCCGACGCCATGTCCGACGCCGGCCGCTCCGTGGGACCCATCGACGAGACCGTGCACGACACCCTGGCCGCCGACCAGCCGCTGCCCGGTGAGGACCTGCTCGCCGCCGAGAAGCGCCGCTACCTGCGCGCCGCGGTCGCCGCGCTGCCGGACCGCATGCGCTTCGTCGTCGAGAACGTGTACTTCGGCGACCGCTCGGTGACCGAGGTCGCCGCCGAGCTCGGGATCACCCACTCCGCGGTGTCGCAGCAGCGCTCCGAGGCGATGCGCCTGCTGCACGACGGCCTGGCCGAGCACTACGGCGACGGGACCGCCGTCGAACCGGTGTCCCGCACCACCGCCGCCCGGCGCAGCGCCTACCTCGCCCGGGTCGCCGCGAACGCCGCCGCCGGGGTCGCGCGGGCCGTGCACGACGCATCGACCCCGAGCGCGGTCGCGGCCGGCTAGAACTTTTCCGTCTCGCACCTAACGACCCCGGTCGGTCGGTCGAGAGTCACGAGTGTCAGCCCATGGACGGGCAGACACCACCCACCCAAGGATTCACGGAGGAAACCACCATGGGTATGTCCATCAACACCAACCTCTCGGCACTCAACACGTACCGGAACCTGAACTCGACGCAGAACGACCTGTCGAAGTCCCTCGAGAAGCTCTCGACGGGTCTCCGCATCAACCGTGCTGCGGACGACGCCTCCGGTCTGACGATCTCCGAGGGACTCAAGTCGCAGGTCGGTGGCCTCACGGTCGCCGCCCGCAACGCGCAGGACGGCATCTCCGTCGTGCAGACCGCTGAAGGTGGCCTCACCGAGACCCACTCGATCCTCCAGCGCATGCGCGACCTGGCCGTCCAGGCCGGCAACGACTCGAACAACGCCACGTCGCGTGACGCGATCAAGACCGAGGTCGGCCAGCTCCAGAAGGAACTCGGGCGCATCGCGTCGTCGACGAACTTCAACGGCACGTCGCTGCTCAACAACAACTCGACCCTGAAGTTCCAGGTCGGGGCGAACGCGGGCGCCGACAGCCAGATCGCGGTCGACCTGTCGGGCGCGAACGTGCAGAACATCGTCGACAACCTGCAGGGCGGCACCACCGGCACCGGCACCGGCTTCGCGATCGCGGACGTCAGCAAGCTGGCGGGCGCTGCGTCGTTCAAGGTCACCAACGGCGGCGAGGAGACCACCGTCACGACCGCGAACCTCGGCGCTGCGGGCACCTTCACCTCGGTGCAGGGCTACGCGGACGCGCTCAAGGCGGACGCCAACTTCTCGGCCAACTTCACCGTCACGGTGGACAAGGACGCGAACGGCGCCGGCACCGGCATCACGGTCACCGCCAACAACGGCGGCACCGTCGACGTCACCGCGCCGGGCACCGGCGTCGCGGCGGGCACCGCGAACGCCCCCGTCACCGGTGGCCTCGCGTTCGACACGGCGGACAAGGCGCAGGCCTCGATCACCCTGATCGACCAGCAGATCGCCAAGGTCTCATCGGCGCGTTCGAACCTCGGCGCGATCCAGAACCGCTTCGACCACGCCATCAACGTGACGAACGTGGCCAAGGAGAACCTGACCGCTGCGCAGTCCCGCATCACGGACGTCGACATGGCGGAGGAGATGGTCAAGTACACGCGCGACAACATCCTCAGCCAGGCCGGCACCTCGATGCTCGCGCAGGCGAACCAGAGCACCCAGGGCGTGCTCTCGCTCCTGCGCTAGCAGCACCCGACGCCGTCGCCCGGGGGAGTCCAGGTCCCCGGGTGACGGCGTCACCACCCTCCACGACGTCCCGACGGCAGGGAGCCCTCGATGTCCTCCGTGTCCTCCGCGAGCAGCCTCGCGATCGACGGTCTCGTCAGCGGTCTCAAGACGACGGACCTCATCAACTCGCTGATGACCATCGAGCAGGTCCCGCAGACCCTGCTCAAGAACAAGCTCACCGACACGAACTCGTTCATCTCGTCACTGCAGACGATCAACGGGCTCGTGCAGACCCTGGCGTCGAAGGCGACGGACGCGGCGAAGCCCACGTCCCTCGACGTGTTCACGGCGAAGAGCTCCTCCACGGCGGCCACGGTCTCGACGCGGGACGCCGCCGCCGCTGGTTCGCTGTCGTTCACGATCGGCGGGACCGCGTCCGCGCAGGTCGGCGTCACCGCGGCGATGTCCACGTGGGCGTCCGACGCCGAGCCGATCACGATCGTCGGGTCGGACGGCAAGCAGACGAGCGTGACCCCGGCGTCCGGGTCGCTCGACGACGCCGTCACCGCGATCAACGGCGCCGCCGCGGGCGTCACCGCGACGAAGGTCGCCGCGGGGACCGCGACCGACGGCACGAAGCTGTTCCGCCTCCAGCTCACCGCGACGAAGACCGGGGCCGCCTCGGCGTTCCAGGTCTACCGGGGCACGGGAGACCAGGTCACCGCGGGGACCGCGACGAACGTCCTGACCCAGACCGGCGCCGCGGTGGTCACCGCCGCGAAGGACGCGAGCGTCACGCTGTGGGCCGGGACCGACGCCGCGCAGACCGTGACGAGCGCCACGAACACCTTCACCGACCTGCTCCCCGGCGTCGACGTCACGGTGTCGGCGCCCTCGAGCGACCCGGTCACCGTCACGATCGGCCAGGACACCTCGAAGGCCCAGGCCGTCGCGTCCGGACTGGTCGACGCGCTCAACGCGATCACCGCGTACTACGGCACGAACACCGCCGTCACGAGCACCACGAGCCCGACGACGGGTACGACGTCGACCACCGCCGGCGTGCTCACCGGCGACGCCACCACCCGCGACGTCGTGCAGCGGCTGACCTCGACGATGTCGACCCCCGTGAACGGGAAGTCGCCCTCGTCGATCGGCATCGTCATCACGAAGGACGGCGACTTCACCTTCGACGCCGCGGCGTTCCAGAAGGCCCTCGCCGACGACCCGGATGGCACGCAGGCCGTGCTGTCCGGCGTCGCCACGAACGTCGGTGCTGCCGCGACGGCCGCATCCGACAAGTACACCGGGTCGATCACGACGTCGATCACCGGGCAGCAGTCCGTCGCCACGGACCTCAGCGCCCAGATCGACAGCTGGACCGACCGCCTGACGCAGCGTCGGGCCACCCTGCAGGCGCAGTACGCGGCGCTCGAGACGAGCCTGAGCAACCTGCAGTCCCAGTCCTCCTTCATCGCCAGCCACCTCGCGACCCTGTCGTCGTCGAGCTGACGGGAGCCACCATGAACGCCTTCGACCTGCAGTCCGCCGCCTTCCGCCAGTCCGCGCAGCCGCGGACGGTCACCGACCAGCGCCGGGCCCAGTACACGAACGAGGCCGTCCTCTCCGCGACGCCGGCGCAGCTCGTCACGATGCTGTACGACCGGCTGATGCTCGACCTGCACCGCGCCGAGGCAGCGCAGACCGGTGCTGACTGGGACGCCGCCCGCGAGCAGCTCCTGCACGCGCAGGCGATCGTCGGCGAGCTGTCGTCGACGCTGCGCATCGACGTGTGGGACGGCGGCGAGGGCCTGCTCGCGATCTACAACTACGCGTCGACCTCGCTCATCACCGCGAACGTGCACCGCGACGTGCAGGCCACCCGCGACTGCATCCGGATCCTCGAGCCGCTCCGGCAGTCGTGGCACGAGGCCGCCGCCGCCCTGCCCGCGACCCGTCCGCTGCCGGGTGCGACCGGGGGAGCGCTCGGTGTCGCCTGAGCCGAGCGGCGAGGATGACCCCGACCTCGGGCCCGGCGCCGACCTCGCGGCGTGGGGTGCGGTGCTCGACGCGCTCGAACGCGACCTGACCGTGGCGGGCGGCCCCGCGTGGTCGGAGCCGACCGGGCTGGGACCGGTGCCGCGGGAGCTGGTGGGGCGTGCCTCCCGGCTGTTGGCGGCGCAGCGCGACCGGACGGCGACGCTCGAGGCGGAGCGGCGACAGGTGCTGGAGCACCTCGGAGCGCTCCGCGCGGTCTCGGCGACGCGGGAGCCGCGCGGGTCGGTGTACCTCGACGCGTCCGCCTGACGCGGGTCGGGCCGCCACCCACCCACGCCCGCCACCCCCGTTCGGGGCGACGACTAACGAGCCGGGGCTGCACGCCGACAGCGGTCGTCGAGCACGGATCGCTCACCAGTTCGGCCACGGATCGGCCACCCGCCAACCGGCGACGTCCCTCGGGACGCCGCTGCCGAAGGGGACGGTCGACCAGTGTTCGATTCCGTGACGAGCGCCGCGCTGCAGAGCGCGCTCGACGGCCTGTCGCTCCGACAGCGCACCATCGCGAACAACATCGCGAACATCAACACGCCGAACTACCACGCCGAGAAGGTGCAGTTCGAGGACGCGCTCGCGCAGTCGATCGTGCACGGCGACGGCCACACCGCGGCGACGACGGCGCGGAGCCTCGAGCCGACGAACACCAACGGCAACAACGTCAACCTCGACCAGGAGACGCTCTCCAACGTCGACACCGTGCTCCGGTACCAGTTCGCCACGCAGGCGATGAACAGCGAACTGACGAGCGTGCGCGCGGCGATGCGGACGAGCTCGTGACGACCTTCGACGCGATCGGCATCGCGAGCACCGGCCTCACCGTGCACCGGAAGTGGCTCGACGCGATCTCGGACAACATCGCCAACGTCAACACCGTCCGCTCGATGGACGACTCCGCCTTCCAGGCCCGGTACGTCGAGGTGCAGGAGGGTGCGGGGACCTCCGGCGCCTACGTCAAGGGCGCCGCGTTCGGCAGCGCCGCCGGCCGGGTCACCTACGACCCGGAGAACCCCCTCGCGAACGCGCAGGGCTACGTCCGGATGCCGGACATCGACCTCGGGACGCAGATGGCGGACCTCATCATGGCCCAGCGCGGCTACCAGGCGAACGCCGCGGTGGTCGACCGGGCGAAGACCGCCTACGAGGCGGCACTGCAGATCGGGAAGAACTGATGCCCATCGACGCCGTGAACGGTGTGACCACGAACGCGATGACCCGCGCGTTCCCGAGCACGTCCGACGTGACCGGGACCGGCGGCCTCGGCGGTGCCGACGCCACCACCGGGACGACCGGCGCCGGCGACGGCTTCGCCGGCAGCCTGACGAACGCCGTCGACGGTCTGCAGCAGCTGCAGAGCACCTCGAAGACGCTCGCGCTCAAGGCCGTCACGGGCAACCTCGACGACATCCACGACGCCACCATCGCCGCCACCCGTGCGCAGGTGACGCTCGAGCTCGTCGCCGCCGTGCGGAACAAGGGCGTCGACGCGTTCAACGAGATCATGCGGATGCAGGCCTGATGCCCGCCGCCGTCCAGGACACGTGGGCCCGGCTCGTCGCCTACGTCAAGGGGTTCTCCGCCGCGCAGCGGACCATCGCGATCATCGGCATCGCGGCGGTCGTGCTCGGTGGCATCGCGCTCGCGAGCTGGCTCGGGAAGGCGACCTACGCGCCGCTGTTCACCGGCCTCGCCGCGAAGGACGCGAGCTCGATCACCGACCAGCTGACCACCGACGGGGTGCCGTTCCAGCTCAGCGACGGTGGGGCGACGATCCTCGTGCCGCAGGCGCAGGTCTACTCGGAGCGGCTCAAGGCCGCGTCGAACGGGCTGCCGTCGTCGAACGAGGGCGGCTACTCGCTGCTCGACAAGATGGGCGTGACGAGCTCGGAGTTCCAGCAGGACGTCACCTACAAGCGCGCCATCGAGGGTGAGCTCGCGAAGACGATCTCGTCGATGGACGGCGTGCAGACCGCGACCGTGCAGCTCGCCATCCCGGAGAAGACCGTGTTCACCTCCGAAGAGAAGGACCCCACCGCGTCCGTCTTCGTCGCGACGGAGAACGGCAAGCAGCTCACCACCGAGCAGGTGCAGTCGATCGTGCACCTGACGAGCGCCGCCGTCGAGGGCATGCAGCCGACCGACGTCTCGGTCGTCGACTCGAAGGGCCAGACCCTGTCGGCCGTCGGCACCGGCACAACCGGCAGCGGGCAGGACCAGGCGGCGGACTACGACGCCACCACGAGCAAGAAGATCCAGGACCTGCTCGACACGACCCTCGGGGCCGGGAACGCGAGCGTCGTCGTCTCCGCGACGATGAACGAGCAGTCCGGCACCCGCACGTCCGAGAGCTTCGCCACCCCGACCTCCGGGCCGGTCGCGCTCAACGAGTCGAGCACCAAGGAGCAGTACGGCGCGGGCGCCGCCGGGGCAGCGGGGGCGACCGGCGTCCTCGGCCCGGACAACGTCGCCGTCCCGAACGGCGCCGCGTCGAACGGCACCGGTGGCTACACGAACGAGTCCGCGACGAAGAACAACGCCGTCGACCACACCACCGAGACGACCCAGATCCCGGCAGGGGGCGTGCAGCGGCAGACCATCTCCGTCGCGCTGAACGCCCGCGCCGACGCCGTGAAGAACGCGAACCTGCAGAGCGTCAACGACCTCGTCGCCGCGGCGGCCGGGGTGGACAACGTCCGCGGCGACCAGGTCCGCGTCGCGGTGATGGACTTCGACCGCTCCGCCGCCCAGGACGCGCAGAAGGCGCTCGAGGCGCAGCAGCAGGCCGACCAGCAGGCGTCGATGTGGTCCGCGATCCGCACCGCCGGCATCGTCGTCGCCGTGCTCGCCGCCGCGATCGTCCTGGCGATCGTCCTCGCCCGCCGCGGCCGTCGCCAGGAGCGCGAGGCGGTCGACGTCGGCGAGCTCGACGCCTTCGCCGGCGAGACGTTCGAGCTGCCGCTCGCGCTCGACGACGCCGAGCGGAGCGGCCTGGCCGCCGGGGACGCCCCGACGGTCGCGCTCCCGACCCTGCCGCACGACGACGCCCCGACCGAGGTCCTCACGACCGACGAGATCAGCGCCGAGCGCCGCCGCCAGGACATCTCCGCCCTGGCCGAGCGCGATCCGAAGCGCACCGCCGAGCTCCTCCGCGGGCTCCTGGACGACCGGTCCCCGGTGTGAGCGGCGTCGTGCCGGTCGCCGCTGGGAGTGCCGCCGCCGGGAACACCCCGGCGGGCGGCGGGACCGCCGCCGAGCGTCCCCTCACCGGCGCGCAGAAGGTCGCCCTCATCCTCATGCAGATGGAGACCGAGCGCGCCGCCGAGGTGATGAAGCAGTTCACCGAGCTCGAGGCCGAGGAGATCTCGGCCGAGATCGTCCGGATGCGCCGCGTCGACGACACCGTGGTCGACCGGACGATGAGCGAGTTCCACCGGATGACCCAGCGCGGCCACGTGCAGAAGCGCGGCGGCAAGGACGCGGCGCTCGGGCTGCTCGAGGCGTCCTTCGGCTCCGAGCGCGCCGCCGGCGTGATGGACCGCCTGGCGTCGAACCTGGCCGGGCAGTCGTTCGAGTTCCTCGACGACGCCGAGCCCGGGCAGGTCGTCAGCCTGCTCGAGGGCGAGCTCCCGCAGACGATCGCCCTCGTGCTCGCGCACCTCAAGCCCGCGCAGGCGAGTGCCGTCCTGGCCGGGGTCGACGAGCGCGTGCGGACCGACGTCGCCCAGGCCTTCGCCACGATGGGCAGCGCCACGCCCGAGGCGGTCGGCATCGTCGCCGGGGTGCTCCGGCAGCGCGCCGGTGCCGTCGTCTCCCCGCGCGAGAGCGTCGAGGTCGTCGGCGGCATCGCCCCGCTCGTCGACATCATCAACCGCTCGGACGTCGCCACCGAGAAGGCCGTGCTCGAGGGGCTCGAGGCGCGTGACCCGGAGCTCGCCGAGGACATCCGCTCCCGCATGCTGACCTTCACCGACATCGTGAAGCTCGAGTCCCGGGACATCCAGCAGGTGCTCCGCGGCATCGACTCGAAGCTCCTTGCGACCGCCATGAAGGGCGCTCCGGGCCCGGTCGTCGAGACCATCCGTGCGAACGTCTCCGAGCGCAACCGCCAGCTCCTCGACGACGAACTGCAGTCGATGGGGCCGGTCCGCGTGTCCCAGGTCGAGGAGGCGCGCGCCGAGGTCGTCCGCTCCGTGCGCGAGCTCGAGGCGCAGGGCGTCATCACCGTGCACCGCACCGAGGAGGACGAGCTCGTTGACTGACCCCGTCCTGCAGCGCGTCGCGTACCCGGTGCTCGACGGCACCGTCGCGCGGGACCGCGCCGCGGCCGCCGACGTCCGTGGGCACGCCGCCGGCTACGCGGCCGGGCTGCGCGCCGCCCAGGCGGAGACCGCGGCGCTGCACGCGCGCCTCGAGACCGAGCACGCCGCGCGCGTCGCGGCCCTGCAGGCGGAGACCGCCCGCCGGGTGCAGGTCCTCGACGCCGCCACGAACGCGCTCCTGGCACAGGTGGCGCCCGTCCTGGCGGACGCGGAGGACTCGCTCGTCGACGCGGCCCTGGACCTGGCGGAGGCCGTCGTCGGGTACGCGGTGCGCGCCTCCCGGCAGACGGTCGGTGACCACACGGCGGCGGACGCCGACGGGGCGGGAGCCGGCCTGGAGGACCGTGGCGCGGACGGTGCGGAGGCGACGGTCCGGCGGGCGCTCGCGCTGGTCGACCGCACGGTCGCCCTGGCGGTCCGGACCAGCCCCGCGGACGCGACGCGCGTCGCCGGACTCGACCTGCCGGTCCCGGTCGTCGCCGACCTGTCGCTCCGCGACGGGGACGCGGTCGTCGACCTGCCGGACGGCCTGCTCGACGCCCGCCTGGACGCCGCGCTCGGTCGTGCCCGCGAGGCCCTGGAGACGGCACGGTGACCGCGACGCTGCTCCGCCCCCGTGGCCTCGACGATGCCCGTGCGGCCGCGGGGCCGCAGCGCGTCGGCGTCGTGACGAGCGCCGTCGGACTCGGCCTGACCGTCGCGGGACTCGACGCGCGCATCGGCGACGTCGTGACCGTCGGCGCGGACGGCGGACCGCAGACCGCCGTCGAGGTCGTCGCGACCGACAACACCGGCGTGCGCTGCATGCCGCTCGGCCGGCTCACCGGCATCACCGCCGGCACCCCCGCACGGCCGACCGGCCGTCCGGTGCTCGTGCCGACGGGCGTCGGGCTGTTCGGCCGCGTGCTCGACGGGCTCGGCCGTCCGATCGACGGCCGCGGACGCCTGGACTCGGACGGCGCCGTCCCGATCGACCACCCGACGCCGGACGCCATGGCCCGCACGCGCATCGACGCGCCGATGCAGCTCGGCGTCCGCGTCCTGGACACCCTGACGACCGTCGGGCGCGGGCAGCGCATGGGCCTGTTCGCCGGGTCCGGTGTCGGCAAGTCGTCGCTGCTGTCGATGATCGCGCGCGGGAGCGACGCGGCCGTCAACGTCATCGCGCTCGTGGGGGAGCGCGGCCGCGAGGTGCGGGAGTTCCTCGAGGACGACCTCGGTCCGGAGGGCCTGGCGCGCTCGGTGGTCGTCGTGTCGACCTCGGACGAGCCGGCGCTCATGCGACTCCGTGCGGCCTTCGTCGCCACCCGGATCGCGGAGTCGTTCCGGGACGCCGGGGCCGACGTCGTGCTCATGATGGACTCGCTCACCCGCGTCGCGATGGCGCAGCGCGAGATCGGCCTGTCGGTCGGCGAACCCCCGGCCACCCGGGGCTACCCGCCGTCGACGTTCTCCGTGCTCGCCGGACTGCTCGAACGCGCCGGGACGGACCGCGTCGGCAGCATCACCGGGCTCTACACGGTCCTGGTCGACGGCGACGACCACAACGAGCCGATCGCGGACAGCGCGCGCAGCATCCTCGACGGGCACGTCGTGCTCGACCGGAAGCTCGCCGTGACCGGGCACTTCCCGTCCGTCGACGCGCTCGGCTCGGTGTCCCGCGTGGCCTCGAAGGTCACGACGCCCGAGCAGCGTGCCGCGGCGACCGTCCTCCGGAAGGTGATGGCCGCCCGGCAGGGGGCGCAGGACCTGCTCGACGTCGGCGCGTACCAGCGCGGGACGAACCCGCTCGTCGACGCCGCGGTCGACCACCGCGGCGCGATCGAGGCGTTCCTGCAGCAGGGCATGGACGAGCGCGCCGACGCCGCGTCCTCGTGGCACGCGCTCGAGACGCTCGTCGCACGGCTGGGGGTGACCGGCTGATGGCGAAGCGCTTCCCCCTCGCCGGGCTGCTCCGGCTCCGGCACGCGCAGCAGGACCGCGCCGCCGCCGTGCTCGCCGCCGCGAACGACCGGGTGCGCGACGCCGCGGACGCCCGGATCGCCGCCCGGCGGAACCTGGCCGACAGCGAGGCGTCCCAGCCGATCACGGACGCGGCGACCCTCAGCGCGGTCGCCGCCGCCCGGGCGTCGACGCGCGGGATGCTCGAGGAGCTCGAGGCCGTCGCACGGTCCCGCCGCGAGGACGCCGACGCCGCGCAGGCCGAGCACACCGCTGCACGCCGGGCCGCGCTCGGGCTCGAGAAGCTCGAGGCGCAGCACGCGCGCCAGCAGGCGGCCGAGGAACTCCGGGCGGAACAGCACGCCCTCGACGAGATCGCGGCTCGACGCCGCACGGAAGGTGGTGCCCGATGAGCGTGGACGCCGTGCTCTCCCGCATCGACGAGATCCGCACACGCATCGACGCCCTGCGCAGCGGGGTGACCGGCGGGACGACGACGACCACGACCGGGTCCTCCGGCGCCGCGTCCTCGACGACGTTCGCGGACGCGCTCTCCTCGGCGGCCGACGACCCGCTGTCCGCGTCGACCTCCGCGGCGAGCGCTGCCACCGCAGCGCCCGCGACCTCCGTCGACGCCGGCAAGGGCACGCTCGCCACCGGCAGCGGCGCGACCGGGGCGGACGTCGTCGCGGACGCGAAGAAGTACCTCGGTGTGCCGTACGTGTTCGGCGGCACCACCCGCTCCGGGATGGACTGCTCCGGTCTCGTGCAGACGGTGTTCAAGGACCTCGGCGTCACGATGCCCCGCGTCGTGCCGGACCAGGCGGACATGGGTGTGCCGGTCGCGTCCCTGGCCGACGCGAAGCCCGGGGACCTCATCGTGCCGAAGGGCGAGCAGCACATCGTCATCTACCTCGGCGACGGCAAGGTCCTGCACGCTCCGCGCCCGGGCAAGGACGTCCGCATCGTCGACAACTGGTACAAGGACTCCGACATCGCCACCATCCGCCGGATCGTCCCGTCCGAGACGCCCGCGACCCCGGTCGTGTCCGCGGGCGCTGCGGCGTCGAGCGCGACGGACCTGCAGACCGCGGCGCTCCTGTCGATGATGCGCGGGAGTGCCGCATGAGCCCGGTGTCCACCGTCCCCACGCCGGCCGTCCGGTCGGCGCCGACGCCACCCGCGTCCGCGCCGGGCCCGGGCCAGGCGTCGGGTTCGGCCGAGCCCTTCGGCGCCGCGATGGCCGCGGTCGCGGGCTCGGCGCACCAGGCCGCGCCCCGGGACGGTCGTGAGCCCGAGCACACCGCGACCGAGCACGCCGGAACCGACCACGACGGCGCCGGTACCACGACGACCGGCGAGCTGGTCGCTGCGAGCGACGCCGCCGCGGCGCTCCCGGTCGCACTCGTGGCCGCGCTCCCGGTGCCCGTGCCGTCGATCGCGCCCGCGGGACCCGCCACTACCACTGCCACGGCGCCGGGGACGCCGGCCTCGACCACTTCGGCGAACGAGACGGCGGCGGGGCCCGTGGCCGCGACCGCGACGCCCGTCGTCGCGGCGTCGACGATCGTGCCCACCGCGGCTCCGCTCACCACGGCCCCGACCACCCCGGCTCCGACCAGCGGTACACCGGCGCAGGCCCCGGTCCGCGACAACCCGGCGGTGTCGATCGACCCGGGCACGACGCCCACGCCCACGCCCACGCCTGCGACGGCAGCGGCACCGGTAGCAGCCCGGGCGCCGCTCGCGCACGGGGAGCCGGCGGCGACGAGCAGCCCGGCCACCACGGGCACCCCGTCAACCCCGTCCACCACGGCTGTGGCGCCCGCCGCGCCCGCAGTGCCGGTGACCCCCGTGACGGCGACGGCGACGGCGTCCGCGCCGGCGCCGGCGACCGCGGACACCGCGGCTGCGCTCGCGACCGCACCTGCCGTACCCGTGACCCGCCCCGCGCAGCCGTCCCGCGGGACCGGCCACGCACCGGAGGCGACGCGGACCGAGCAGGGTGATCCGATCCTCCAGGCCGTCTCCGCACCCCGCGGTGGTGAGCCGGCCGTCACCGTCCCGACCCCGCCGGCGGCCCCGACCGCCGGACCCACGCCGACCACGGGCGCCCCGGCCACGAGTGCCCCGCTCGCCCAGCAGCTCGCCCGCCCGGTGTTCGCGCTCGCGCACGTCGGCACCGGCGAGCACGTCGTCACCGTCCAGGTCGTGCCCGACACGCTCGGACCGGTCACGGTCCGCGCCCACGTCACGCCGCACGGCATGCACGTCGAGCTGTTCGCGGCGTCCGAGGCGGGCCGCGACGCGGTCCGCCAGGTCCTGCCGGACCTGCGCCGCGACGCCGCGGGCGCCGGCGTCGCGACGACGCTCGACCTGTCGTCGCAGAACCACCCCGGCGCGCAGCCCGGTCGCGACGACCGTCCGGCTCCGTCGCCGCTGCGGTCCGACCCCGGCCTGGAGGCGCGCCCCGCGCCCGCCCCGCAGCCCACCCCCCGTCCGTCCACCGTCCGCGCCGTCGGACTCGACGTCCTCGCCTGAAAGGCCACGACCATGCCCCTCTCCGGCATCACCGGTTCCGTCGACACCGCGGCGCAGGCCGCGGCCCTCGCGGCGAACAGCACCACGAAGAAGTCGCAGACCATGGACTCCGAGGTGTTCATGCAGCTCCTCGTGACGCAGCTGCGGAACCAGGACCCGTCGTCCCCGATGGACACGAACCAGATGATCAGCCAGCAGACGCAGCTCGCGATGATGGAGCAGGTCACCAACCAGACCACGACGGCGAACGAGAACTTCTCGCTGCAGATGCGCATCGCCGCCGCGAACCTCGTCGGGAAGCAGGTCAGCTACACCGACGCCGCCTCCGGGTCCGCCGTCACGGGGACCGCCACCGCCGTGTCGTACGCCTCGAGCGTGCTGACCGTGACCGTGAACGGGAAGGAGGTCGACCTCGACGTGATCTCCGGTATCACGACCGCCTGACGCGGTCCCTCTCTTCTCCTTCGTTCTTCGCTCTTCGCTCTTCGTTCTGAAAGGGACACCTCATGCTCCGCTCGCTCTACTCCGGGATCTCCGGCCTCCGCTCCCACCAGGAGATGCTCGACGTCACGGGCAACAACATCGCGAACGTCAACACCGTCGGCTTCAAGTCGTCGTCCACCGTCTTCCAGGACACCCTGTCGCAGATGACCCAGGGCGCCGGGGGACCGCAGACCGGCATCGGCGGGACGAACCCCGCGCAGATCGGTCTCGGCGTCCAGGTCGCCGGGGTCTCGACGAACTTCGCACAGGGCTCCGCGCAGGCCACCGGCAAGGCCACAGACCTGATGATCTCCGGCGACGGCTTCTTCGTCACGCGCCTCGGCAACGACACCGTGTACTCCCGCGCCGGCGCGTTCGACTTCGACGCCGACGGTCGCCTGGTGTCCGCCGACGGCAAGATCGTGCAGGGCTACCCCGCGACGAACGGCGTCGTGAACCAGGGCGGACAGCTCGGGGACATCGTCCTGCCGCTCGACGCCGCCGCACCGGCCACGCGCACCACGACCGCTTCCGTCACCGGCAACCTGCCGTCGGAGACCGCCGTGGGCGGGACGCGCGTACGCGAGTCGACGGTGTTCGACGCGTCCGGCACCAAGCAGACCCTCACCCTGACGTACACGCGGACCGCCACCGGGTGGTCCGTCGCCGGCACCGACGGCCAGGGCGGCACCGGGACCGGCACGCTGACCTTCGGTGCGGACGGCAAGCTCACCGCCGGTGGCTCGCTGACCGTCGGCGGGATCGCCGTGGACATGACGCAGCTCAGCGGCTTCGCGACGCTCGACACGTCCTCGATCGCGTCGCAGAACGGCAAGGCCGCCGGCACCCTGCAGGGCTACTCGATCGCGAAGGACGGCACCGTCGTCGGCACCTTCTCGAACGGCGCATCGCTGGCGATCGGCCGCATCGCGCTCGCGACCTTCGCGAACCCGGCCGGCCTCGAGAAGACCGGGGCGTCGGGCTACCGCGCCACCGCGAACTCGGGGCAGGCGACCGTCGGTGCGCCGGGCGACCCCGGGGTCGGGCAGCTGGCGTCGGGCACGCTCGAGATGTCGAACGTCGACCTGTCGCAGGAGTTCACGAACCTGATCGTCGCGCAGCGCGGGTTCCAGGCGAACGCGCGCATCATCACGACGAGCGACGAGGTGCTGCAGGAGCTGACGAACCTGAAGCGGTAGGGGCGGCGGCGGCGGCGGTCGGCGGGCGGCGGGCGGTCCGGCGGCCGCCGGGCGCCGTCAGGTGCGGGGCGCGGGGGATCATCCGGGATCGGGCCCAGGCGCTCCGCGATTCCGTACCGGCCGTGCGATCACGGCCGGTCGTCGTGCGGCGACTGCGGATCAGTACGCCGGTACGGACACGCTCACCGACCCGGTGACGCAGCTGCAGACCACGTTCTGTCACCCGCCGGGGGAGGAGGAGGACGAGTCCGTGGTGCACGAGCACCGGCGGGGCTCCGTGCCGATGCCGCTCGACGTCACCGCGACCGATGCCCTCGGCACCGGGCTGACCGCTCCCGGCCCACCAGGATGCGTTGCTGATCCGCTGGTGGCACGCGCTGCCCCGGTAGAACGGCTTCGAGTCATCGCGGCCGGACAACGGCTGTGCAACGGACGCCGTCCAGAGGTGCGACGAGCGAGAGCAGGCTTCCGCTTGGAGAGCCCCGTACTCCTGATCCGGTCGATCACGGCGTGCGTCCTCGGCGACGCGTGCCTGGTGCTCGGCGGCGGCGGCGGCTTCGCTGGTGCGTCCCTCGTCGTCTGCGTCGTGGTGATGCTGGTGGGTGTCGTGACGTTCGCGGACTGGTTGCGGAGAGGTCGCGCCTGAGTGGAAAGCCGGGGCTCCGTCAGCCGGCTCTCCGCGGCGGGACTCGACGTGGCGCTCGTGACCAGCTCGGTCTCGCGGTGACCTGCTTCCACCGGAACTGCGTCAACGGCCAGGCGTGGCGCCCGAGCGACACCTCGTCGGACCAGACGATCGGGTGACTGGAAGTACGCAAGCACCGGCGACAGCTCCGGCGGCGCACACACCGCCGTGCCGCGCCCGTCCTCCTCGAGCGAGCCGATCGAACGACGACGACCCATGACCGCGCCAGGAGGAAGCGGCTCCGACGTCCACATACCGAGCCCTCGGTGAGACCATCGCCGGACCAGCCATCTGAGACAGGAGCCGTCGTGGCGAGAAGAGGCGGGCAGGCGGTGCCCGCTGAAGGACCGGCTGTCGGACACCGGTACCGGCGCTCCTGTAGCCGCCGCCGACGCTACCCACTTCGCACTCGGAGCCGCTTCGGCCCTGTCTCGCAACCGACGAGCACGACGCGAGGGCTACCAAACTCCCGCGCGACGGCCAACGCCGACCTCACCCGCCGCCTCTCCGATCGTCCGCAACACCTGGCGGGTGGTGTGTTGACGAGTTGCGACCGCCATCGTCCGCGAGCATCAAATCGTAGTGGTTGTTGAACAGGTCTTGTACATGTACTCTTTCGGCCATGCCTGTCTCATCGAAGCGACGCTTGGTCGCTGACGCCCTCCGTGACGCGATCGCCACGGGACGGTACCGCGCCGGTGAACGTCTGCCGGGTGAGCACGACCTCGCTGCTCGCTATGAAGTGAGCCGCGGCACCGTTCGCGCCGCTCTCGCAGACCTGGCTGACGATGAGTACATCTCGACTCACGGGGGCGTCGGGTCGGTCGTGACATTCGACGGGGCGACGCTCGATCCACGCGGCGGATGGGCCCGCTCGATCGCTGCCTCGGGCACCGAGGTAACGACTCGTATCCTGCGGATCGCGCGCCTGGACAGTCCGGACCTGCAAGCTGAGCTCGACGCGGCCACTCCCGTGTTCGTCGCGGTGGACCGCATCCGTGCCGTCACCGGCGAGCGGCCCGTATCGCTCGAGCGGAGCATCCTGCCGCACGTGGGACGTCTTGCGTCCGCGATCATCGAAGGCCTCGTCGACGACTCGCTCACCGCCACCATCGCCGAAGCCGGCCTCATCCCTTCCAGCGCCGAGCAGTGGATCGACGTCGTGCCGCTCGACACGAACGATGCCCGCCTGCTCGAGCGCGCCGACGGCACACCCTTTCTTCGAAGCCGCCGCGTCTCGCGCACCGCCGAAGGCGTGTTCGTCGAGCGCGTCGACAGTCTGCTCGACCCAGATCGCTTCCGACTGCACATGCGTTTCGGAACAGCGCCGTGACCACACTCTCGACCCGACAGGACTCCGTGACTCACCAGACCGCTGCTCTTGCCGCGATGACCGGCCTCGCGATCGGCGACGCCCTCGGCATGCCGACCCAATCCATGTCACTCGCGCAGATCCGCGCTGACCACGGGAGGATCACCGGCTTCGTCGACGCCGGACCGCACCAGCGAATCGCTGCCGGCATGCCCGCGGGCACGATCACCGACGACACCGAACAGGCTGTGCTCGTCGCCGAGTTGCTCCTCGAAGGCAGAGGGCGACTCCACCCGACCCGCTTCGCCGAAGCACTCATCGCGTGGGAACGTGCGATGGAGGCAAAAGGCTCGCTCGATCTACTGGGGCCGAGTACCAAAACTGCCGTGCAGAGGATCCTCGACGGTGTCCCGGCGTCCGAAGCCGGATCGACCGGCACCACCAACGGCGCCGCGATGCGCATCACCCCGGTCGGGATCGCCGTGCCGTCAGTCGACCTCGTCCGCTTGGTCGACGCCGTGCAGAACGCCTCACGTGTGACCCACGACACTGGGCTCGGTATAGCGGGCGCAAGCGCGATCGCCGCCGGTGTGAGCGCCGGAATCGACGGCGCCACCCGAGCCGAAGCGCTCGACGCCGCGATCGCTGCCGCAACGATCGGCACCCATCGCGGCCACTGGATCGCTGGTGCCGACATCGCGGCCCGGACGACGTGGGCAATCGAGTATCTACCGACCGTGCCGCCGGCCGATCGCATCGAAGCCGTCTCACAACTCATCGGCACGAGTGTCGCCAGCCAGGAATCCGTCGTCGCAGCGCTCGCCCTCGTATCGCTCGACGAAGACCCCTGGGAGACGCTGTGCACGGCGGCATCGATCGGCGGCGACACCGACACGATCGCTGCGATGGCGGGTGCCGTCCTCGGAGCGGTACACGGACCTGACGCCTGGCCTTCCGATGCGGTGGACGCCGTCACCACCGTCAATCACCTGAGACTCGATCCGCTGGTCGACGGGCTTCTCGCGCTCCGTCAATCGGCCTGACCTGACCGGAGGGTGGCGGTTCTCCGTGGCCGCCGCCGTCCGATCATCCCTTTCGTGCAGCACCCTTCCAATGATGTAAGAGGACCCCATGGCCCAAGACACCACCACGCTCTCCAGTGGCACCCTGACCACGATCGAGCAACGCGGCATCGAACCCGTCCCCCACGATGAACGCAACGGCGCACCAGGCGCCCTCTTCTGGGTTTGGTTCGCGGCGAACATCTCGATCCTCGGCCTACCCCTCGGCGCGACCCTCGTAGCGTTCCAGCGCCTCAACATCTGGCAGGCGCTGCTCGTCGCGGTGATCGGCGCCGCCGGCTCCTTCGCGGTCGTTGGCGTCATCTCGATCGCCGGCCGCCGAGGTGGCGCGCCCGGGCTGACCCTGAGCAGGGCGGTGTTCGGTGTCCGCGGCAACATCGGACCGACCGCCGTGTCGCTGCTGTCCCGCCTCGGGTGGGAGACCGTGAACACCACCACAGCGGCCTTCGTGCTCCTGTCGCTCTTCACGATCCTGTTCGGTACCAACGGAGACGCCAAAGCGAACCCGGTGCTGACCATCGTCGCAATCCTCGTGTTCGTCGCCGCGACCGTGCTCGTCTCCGGCCTCGGGCACGCGTTCATCGTCGCCGTGCAGAAGTGGGCGACCTGGGTGTTCGGCGCCCTCAACGTCTTCGTCGCTGTCTTCCTGATCGTCCGCGTCAACTGGGACGTCGTCGGCTCCCAGCCCGCGGGCCCCGTCGCCGCGCTGGTGATCGGTGTCGGCACCATCGCCGCGGGCACCGGCATCGGATGGGCAACCGCAGGCGCGGACATCGCCCGCTACACCCGCACGTCGGTGAAGGCCGGCGCACTCATCAGCGCGAGCGCGGCCGGAGCCGGGATTCCACTGGTCGTTCTGGTCGGCCTCGGCGCCCTCGTCTCCGCAGGCGATCCGACCCTAGCGCAGGCCGGTGACCCGGTTGCAGCAATCCGTGATCTGCTGCCGAGCTGGATGGCGATTCCGTACCTCATCGCTGCGTTCGGCGGGCTGCTGCTGTCGAACCACCTCTCCGTCTACTCGGCGAGCCTCACGACGCTCACACTCGGCGTCAAGGTGCCCCGGGTCTGGGCCGTCGGAGTCGACGTGGTCGTCACAACGCTCGGAGCGATGTACTTCATGCTCGTCGCGGACGGCTTCTACGCGCCGTTCATCACGTTCATCTCCGTGCTCGCCGTCCCGATCACCGCCTGGCTCGGCGTGTTCACCGCCGACATGCTCCGCCGCCGCTGGTACGACCCGACGGCACTCCTCGACCTGCGCCCCGGCGGCCGCTACTGGTACCGCGGCGGCGTCGCGTGGGGAGCCCTCGGCGCCTGGGTCGTCGCGATCGTCGTCGGCTTCCTCTTCACCTCGATCCAGGTCGGCAGCGCGCACCCGATCTACGTCGGTGCGCTGTCAGACAGCTGGATCGGCGCGAACGGCCTCGGCTGGGTCGTCACCTTCGTCGTCGCGGCGGCAGCGTACCTGCTCACCGGCGGAGCACGCGGTCAGGTCGTCGCTCCGACGGAGGCCCGGTCCTGATGGGGCGGCTCGTCTCCGTCGGCAACGTCATAGTCGACATCGTCCTGCGCGTCGACGCCGTCCCGGAACCGGGAGGGGACGTCATCGCCTCGGCGTCGTCGATCACCGCCGGCGGTGGCCTCAACACCATGGTCGCCGCCGCCCGCGACGGTCTGTCGGTGGTCTTCGCGGGCCAGTACGGCACGGGACCGTTCGGCGACGTCGTCCGCGCAGCTCTCGAGGAGTCCGGCGTCGACGTCGTCCAGCCCGGGCTCGAGGACGTCGACAGCGGCTACTGCGTCGCACTGGTGGACGCATCGACCGAGCGCACGTTCGTCACGAGCGTCGGAGCAGAGGGTCGCCTCACCCGAGCGGACCTCGACCGGGTCGAGCTCCGCTCTGAAGACACGGTGTTCGTATCCGGCTACGGGCTCGCTCACACCACCAACGGTCCAGCCATCGCCGACTGGCTGAGCACCGTCCCCGACGACGTGCGCGTCGTTCTTGATCCCTCCCCGCTGGTCGACACGCTGTCGCACACGGTGCTGGACCCCGTGATGACGAGAGCCGACGTTGTCAGCGCCAACGCGCGCGAGGCACGGCTGATGGCGCCGACCAAGGCCGAGCTATCCGGGGCAGTCGCCGCGATCGCCGGGCGTGCACGCGGCGTCGCGCTGGCCCGAGACGGTGCAGCAGGTTGCTGGGTCGCCGAGCCCGGGCACAGCCCAGTCCTGGTTCCAGGCTTCACCGTCGATGCGGTGGACTCGAACGGTGCAGGTGACGCTCACGGCGGCGTGCTCATCGCAGCCCTGACTCGCGGGGATCCATTGACTGCTGCGGTTCGACGCGCCAACGCCGCCGCCGCCCTCGCAGTGACACAACACGGACCAGCAACAGCACCGACCAGCACCCAGATCGACGCATTGCTCGCGGCCCCGATCACAGTCCACTGAGCAAAGCGTCCGCGATCCGCAGCAACCGCATCCAGCAGGACGAAGCCCCCGGCCGGAGTGAGCAGTCGGGGGCTTCGTGGTCGGTACCGGTAGATGGTCGGCACCGACGATGCGGCCCACAGCGATCGTCATCGGCTACTGAGACGCCATGGGCAATCCCGGGACACTGAGCGGTTCGATCGAGACGCCTTGGACGAGTCAGCAGCCCACTTGCTCGTGGCGTCGCTGTTCTCTGCTGCGGCTGCGCTCACGCTGTTCCTCGGGATGAACTTCATGTCCGACCCGCAGACCGGCGCCGTTCACGGATTCTTCGCCGCGATGGCCGTCGCCTTCGCCAGCTACGTGCTGCTGCTCTTCCTGAGTGCCGGACCGCGCCTGGACACGGCCTACGTCACCCTCCACTCCGTCCGCAACGAGTTGAACGGGACCCACCGAAGCCGTCGCTGACGTCTCCGTCATCGATCGGCTACCGAGATGTGCAGGGTCCAGTCGCGAGTGATGACCTCAATCTGGCCAGAGCGCGGTGACCTGTTCAGCCGCTTGGAGCATGTCTGCCGCGGGGAGGGCGACGCGCTGTTCGGGGAGGCCGAGCGATGGCCACTGCACGACGAGCTCGAGCGGTCCTGTCGGTGGAAGGGGGTGCAGCCAGAGTTCGTCGGTGTACCGGTACGACGACGCGCCCCCACCGCCCCCGCCACCGTGCCGCATCAACACGGCTCCGGTGCCTTCACTGTCGCGGCCGAACGGGTAGCCGTCGGTGACGTGCTGCCCGTCAGCAAGGACCGCTCCGTACCGGAGTCGCGCTCGGCGGTCCTCGTCCGAGGCGTAGAAGTGGTCCTCGTGAACCAGCTGCTGGAACGCTCGCACGCTCAGATCACCGCGGCGGAGTTGCCGACCGACCTGGAACATGACCCCGTCGGAGAAGACACGAGCCGCTTCGACGACGACCATCGCGTTCGCACTCGATCCCCACCGCAGCCCGTACCCGAGCACACCCGGCAGCTCATCCTCCGATGGCCCGTGCCGTGGATCCCGAGGAGGCTCGTCCATGGGTGCAGCATCGAGCGGGTCCGGTTCGTCGGCGAAGAACATCACCCGCTCACCGCACCACGACGAACTGGAAACAACCAGTGACGACGGTCGCGGTGCCGCACCGTCGGCGCTCGGCGGCGGCCGCACGAGCGACGCTCGCTGCATCTTCTGGAGGGGTGCGATGAACGACGATCGACGGCCGCTGAGCCGTGACGCACTCGAGCAGGCCATGGCGATGATCGAGAAGGGTCAGCAGCTCGCCGGGCACTTCCCCGACGCCGAGGCGCTGGGGCGGGCGCGTGGCATCCTCGACGGCTCGCTGACGTACGAAGAAGCGGCGGCGCAGCTCGAAGCGAAGTACGGCTTCCCCGTGCTCCGACCGCGACGGTCTACGCGGCTGAGCCCCGATGAGCACGACCGGCGGCGACAGATCGTCGATGAAGCACGGGTGTCCACCGCTCTCGAAGGAGGTCGTGCGTCCGATGCGGTGCACGAGCTGCAGGACCGGTGGGCTGCCGGTGAGACCACGTGGGAGCAGATGCACGCCGAGGTGCGGCGGCTCCACCCGTCGACGGCGGACCCGCCTGAGACGTAGTCGGATTGCTCCGTCGGTCGGGTTGTGATGCCGCGTCCGGCAGGAGACGGGAGGCGCGGTGCGGGTGACCACCGCGCCTCCGGTACCGACGTGGTCGAGATCGGCCCGCTCTGTGGGCCATTGCGCCGACCGGCGGGGTCGCGTGGGAACCCGGTGCCGTGACACGTCCGGTGACCGTCGAACGCCGACGGTGACCCACCGGTCGGCGCGGGCAGGCCGGACCTCGGGGTGTCAGACGCGGGGCGTGGGGGACCAGCCGAGCTCGGGGCCCAGGCGCTCCGCGATGTCCGTCACGATCTGCGTGTAGTCGTCCGGTGCGAACGAGAACGGCAGGGCGAAGGCGACCTCCGTCGCGACCTGGTACCCGGCGTCCGCGCGCAGACGGTCCGCGATCTCGGTGGACGTCCCGACCAGGTCGGCGGCGAACAGCATGCCCGCCGGCCCCTGCGGGACGCCGACCCGGTCCGCGCGGGACGCGGCGTAGGCCCGGTACCGCGCGACCTGCTCGGGCGTCGCGGTGTCCGTCGGCACGACGACGAGTCCCTGCGAGACCCGCGCCTGCTCGGGCGCGGGATGTGCGTCGAGGTAGGCCTCGACCTGGGCGCGCTGGTTCGCGGCGAAGTCCGTGCCGACCTCGCTCCGGGTGACGCTCGACGTGAGCAGGTGGAACCCGTTCCGCGCGGCCCAGACCGCCGAGCGCGTGCTCCCGGTGCCGTACCAGAGCCGGTCGACCAGGCCCGGGCTGTGCGGTTGGACCGTGGAGGCGAACTCCTCGATGCCCCGGCGTCCGACGGGCCCGGTGACCGGGTCGCCCCGGACGAGGTCGCGGAAGCGCAGCAGCCGTCCTTCGCCGAGGTCCTCGTGCTCGGCGGTGTCGGGGTGGATCGCCTCGCGGTACAGGTCGTAGTGCATCGGCGTCCCGGACGAGAAGCCCGGCTGCAGCCGCCCGCCGAGCAGCACGTCGACCGTGGCCAGGTCCTCGGCCAGGCGGAACGGGTTCTCCGCACCGATCGGCGTGACCGCGGTGCCGAGTGCGATGCGGGAGGTCCGCTGCGACGCGGCCGCCATGACCGCGACCGGAGACGAGATGCCGTGCTGCAGGTGGCGGTGGCGGAGCCAGGCGCTGTCGAAGCCGAGCGCCTCGGCGCGCTCGATCGTGCGGAGGGTGTCCTCGTGTCCCGCTCCCGGTGCCGCGGGGTCGAAGGACCCGATGGTCAGGAAGCCGAGTCGTGCCAGGGGTCGTCCGTGGTCAGGCATGCTCCGATGGTGGCACGGCACGCGATCGGAGGCACGGTGCCGGTGAGCCGATCGGCCCACCCGCACCGTGCCTCCAGTCCGTCGACGCAGCCCCGCCGCGGCTCCCGCCGCCGCGGCTCCTCCAGCCTCAGGCGCCGCGCGGTCGGATGCGCAGGGTCATCACCTGGAACGGCCGCAGCCCGAGCGCGACCGTCCCACCCGACCACGCGAAGCGCCGCGCGGTCAGCGCGGGGTCCGCGAGCGGACGCTCGCGCAGGTCCACCTGCTCGACGGACACCGCGTCGACCCGCAGGTCGAGCTCCGTGTCGGAGCGGGCGCCGAGCGCCTCGTACAGCCGGACCACGACGTCGCCGGAGCGGTCGTCTGCGAGCTTCACCGACTCGACGCGGACCCCGGGCGACGACGACACGACCGGTGCCGCCACGGACGCGCCCGTGCCGTCGGCAGCGGTGTCGCCCGCCGCGGGGACCACCCGCAGCGGCAGGTTCTCGTCGTACCCGCTCGCGACGACCGCCGCGACGTCCGCGCCCGGGTGCACCGTGTAGGCGAACGTGTGGTGCCCGAGGTCCTGCTCGGGGTCGGGGGACTGCGCCCCGCGCACCAGGCTGAGACGGACCTCGGTCTCGACCTCGCCGTGTACGCCGACGCGCCGGGTGACGTCGTGGCCGTACGTGCCGGCGTTCGTGACGCCGATGCCGTAGCCGGGCTCCTCGACGTGCACCCAGCGGTGGGCCACCACCTCGAAGCGGGCGTCGTCCCACGAGGTGTTGGTGTGGGTCGGTCGGCGCAGGTGCCCGAACTGGATCTCGGCGCTGTGGTGCTGCGCGTGCACGACGAAGGGCAGCGACGCCTTGAGGAGCTTCTCGCGCTCCCGCCACTCCAGGTCGACCCCGAGGTGGACCCGGACGTCGTCGGCGTGCACGGCGATCGTCTGCACGAGTTCAGAGGACCCGAACACCCGGCGCACCCGGACGACGGCGCGCAGGTCGCCGTCGGTGGTGAGCTCGACGGACTCGGCGGCGCGCAGCTCCACGACGGAGCGCCGGTAGTGCGCGTCGACGTCCCACGCGTCCCACGCGTTCGGCAGGTCCTCGTGCAGGTGCAGCAGGTTCGCCGAGCGGTCGGCGGGCACGAGCTCCCGGTCGTGGGCGAGGTCGACGATCGAGTCGACGAGTCCGTCGCCGTCGACGTGCACGCGGACCAGGCCGTTGTCGAGGACGGTGCCGTCCGCGCCGTGTGTCGCCGTGACCGCGTGCTCCGGCGTGACGACGGTCAGCGGGGAGAGCGCGTGCGCTCGGGCCTCGACCACGCCGACGGGGGTGCCGGCCGCGTCGAGGACGAGCTCGCGGCGGTCGTGGTCCGCGGCGTTCGCGACGACCCCGGCGGCGCCGAGGTGGGCGAGGGCCCGCGCGGTGAGCTGCTCGATCTCGGCGTGGTTGCGCCGGTAGCTCTCCTCGTTCTCCTCGTGCACCCAGCGGATCGACGAGCCGGGCAGGATGTCGTGGAACTGCTGCAGGAGCGTGGCCTGCCAGAGCTCGTCCAGGCACTCGTACGGGTACGGCGCCCCCTGCAGTGCGGCGGCGGTCGACCAGAGCTCGGCCTCGCGCAGCAGGTGCTCGGCCCGGCGGTTGCCGCGCTTCTCGCGGGCGTGCGAGGTGAACGTGCCGCGGTGCAGCTCGAGGTAGAGCTCGCCGACCCAGACGGGGGCGTCCGGGTACTCCTCGCGGGCCCGGGCGAAGAAGTCGTCCGGGTGCTCGACCTCCACCCGGGGCGATCCCTCGAGCGACTCGACGCGGCGCTGGCGCTCCATCATCTCGCGGATCGGGCCGCCGCCGCCGTCGCCGTAGCCGAACGGCACGAGGGACGTCGTCGCGGCGCCCTTCTCGCGGAACTGGCGGACGGCGTGGTGGAGCTCCTCGCCCTCGAGCGTCGCGTTGTAGGTGTCGATCGGCGGGAAGTGCGTGAAGATCCGGGAGCCGTCGATGCCCTCCCACCAGAAGGTGTGGTGCGGGAACGTGTTCGTCTGGTTCCAGGACAGCTTCTGCGTGAGGAACCACTCCAGCCCGGCGAGCTTCGCGATCTGCGGGAAGGCCGCGGTGTACCCGAAGGAGTCCGGTAGCCAGATGCCGTGCGTCTCGACGTCGAGCTCGTCGGCGAAGAAGCGCAGCCCCTGCGTGACCTGGCGCACCATGGCCTCGCCGCCGGGCAGGTTGCCGTCCGGCTCGATCCACTGCGAGCCGACGACGATCCACTGGCCGCGGGCGATCGCCGCCCTGATGCCCGCGAACACCGTGGGGTAGCGCTCCTTGACCCAGGCGTACTGCTGGGCACTCGAGGCCGCGAACTTGAAGTCGGGGTACTGCTCGGCCAGCGCGAGCACGTTCGAGAACGTCCGGCCGGTCTTCCGCTTGGTCTCGCGGATCGGCCAGAGCCAGGCGGTGTCGATGTGCGCGTGGCCGATGCCGCTCAGGCGGTGCGCGGACGGGTTCGCGGGGCTGGCCAGGGCCCCGGCGAGCTCGGCCCGGGCGGCCGCCGCCGTGCCGACGATGTCGTCGAGCGCCAGGACGTCCATCGCGCGCTCCAGGTCGCGGAGCACCTCGTGGCGGCGCGGGTCGGCTTCCGGGAGCTCCTTCACCATCTGGAACAGCACCTCGACGTCGAAGCGCAGTGCCCAGACCTCGGGCTCGAACACGGCGAGCTCGGCGGTGCGGAAGGTGTAGATCGGGGTCTCGGGCGCGGTCCGCTTCGAGCCGAACTCCGTCGGGACGAACTCGTTCACCAGGATGTCCGGGTTCGCCGCCATCTCCAGGTACAGGTGCACCTGCTCGCCGCCGACGGCCTGGTCCGCGATGCGCAGGTGGTGGTTCCGCGGGTGGATGCCCTTCACCGGGGTGCCGTCCGGCGTGTGCAGGAGCCCCTCGGCCTGGTTGCCGGGCCAGTCGCCCTGGAAGCCCGGGTCGACGAGCAGCTCGACGGTGCGTCCGGCCCACTCCGCCGGGACGGCCCCGGTCACCTCGAACCACCACGTCGACCACGCCCGCCCCCAGGACTCGCCGACCGCGAACGGTCGGTACTCGGCGGCGAGCGCCTCGGCCGCCGGGACGGGTTCGTCCGGCACCTGCCATGCGGCGAGGGTCACGGGCGTGCGGGCCTGGTGGACGGCGGGGACGATCCGCTCGTTCAGGACGCGCTCGATGCGCGCCTCGACGAGCTGCTGGTTCTGGTGCATGGCGGGCTTCCTGGGAGGGGCGGACCGGGCGGTGGGCTGGGGACGGCCGGGAGGAGCGGGTCAGGTCAGGTAGGACAGGTGCGGGAACGTGGACCGCGCGTCCTCGAGCAGGGCGCGCGCGACGCGCACCGAGTCGACGAGCGGGTGGTGCGCGAGGGCGCGGAGGGCGGCGGCGCGGGAGCCGTGCAGTGCCGCCTCGATGGTCTGCCGTTCGACGTACTTCACGGCGGTCACGGTGCCGAGCCCGAAGTCGGGCACGCGGGCGCCGGGGACCGGGTGGGCACCGGTCGCGTCGACCGTGCAGGGGACCTCGACGACGGCGTCGTCGTCGAGTCCGGCGAGGGCGCCGCCGTTCCGGACGTTCAGGATGAGCCGGGCGCGCTGGTCGTACGCGATGCCGCGCATGAGCGCGAGTGCGACGTCCTCGTAGCCGCCCGAGGTCATGTCCTCGAGGTCGCGGTCGCCCATCCCGGCGGAGTCGCGGTTCGTCGCCATGTAGGTGGCCTCGCGCTCGTTCCGGCTGTCCTGCCAGGCGTGGAACGGGTGGTCGCACGACGCCGCGGCGGCCCAGAACCGGTCCTGCTGCTCGACGAGGTACCGCGCCCGGGTGTGCGGGGCGTACTGGTCGGCCTGCAGGACGTCGCGGCGGTAGGCGTAGTAGTGCAGGTACTCGTTCGGCAGCGCGCCGAGGGCCTGGATCCACTCGGCACCGAAGAGCTTGCCCTCCTCGAAGGACTCGATCCGCCCGGCGTCGGCGAGGACCTCGGGCAGCCGGTCGACGCCGTCGACGCGGATCGCGGTGAGCCAGCCGAGGTGGTTCAGGCCCGCGTACTCGAGTTCGACGTCGGGCCCGTGCTGCACGCCGATCGTGCCGAGTGCTCGACGGGCGAGCCCGATGGGGGAGTCGCAGATGCCGATCACCCGGTGCCCGAGGACCGTGGACATCGCCTCGGTGACGACGCCGGCGGGGTTCGTGAAGTTGATCACCCAGGCATCAGGCGCCAGGCGCTGGATGGTCCGGGCGAGCGCCATCACCGTGGGGAGCGTGCGGAGGGCGTACGAGATGCCCCCGAAGCCCACCGTCTCCTGGCCGATCACGCCGTGCGACTGCCCGATGCGCTCGTCCGCCGCACGGCCCTCCATGCCGGCGACGCGGATCGCCGAGAAGACGAAGTCGGCGCCGGGCAGCGCTTCCTCGACGTCGGTGTGCACGGAGACGGTCGGCGCGTCCGCGACGCCGTCGGCCTGGTCGGCGAGGATCCGGGCCATCGTGGTGAGGCGGGCCGCGTCGACGTCGACGAGGGCGACCTCGGTGACCCGCCCGGGGGCGCGGTCGCGGAGCAGGGCGGAGTACACGAGCGGTGTGCGGAACCCGCCACCGCCGATCATGACGAGCTTCACGTGACGATGACCTCCACGCCGTGCGCGGCGAACGCGGCGGCGACCGGGACCGGCGGTTCGTCGTCGGTGACGACCCGCACGATCGAGCTGGGCAGGTCGATGCGTGCCGCCCCGGTGCCGGGGAACTTGCTGCTGTCGGCGAGGACGGTGACCTCGTCGCACGCGTCGGCGATCGCCTGCTTGACGGGGACCTGCGCGATCGTGGTGTCGCGCAGGTCGCCGCTCGCCGAGATCCCGCTGACGCCGAGGAAGGCGTGGTCGGCGCGGATCAGGCGGAGCGAGTCGGTGGTCAGGTGCCCCGAGACGCAGTGGTACACGGGGTCGTAGTCGCCCGGCAGGAGCACGAGGTGCGTCGCGGGGGCGTCCTTGAGGGCCTCGAACACCGCCATGTTCGCGGTGATGACGGTGATCGGCCGCCCGCGCAGCAGGAGCGCGAGCTGGAGCACGGTCGTGCCGATGTCGAGCACGACGGTGTGCCCGTCCTCGACCAGCTCGGCCGCGGCCCGGGCGATCCTGGCCTTCGCGTCACGGTTCACGGTCTCGACCTCCGGGAAGGGGGCGTCGCCCTCGTGCGGGTCCGCCAGGACGGCGCCGCCCCGGGTCCGACGGAGCAGTCCGGCCTCGTCGAGCCGCTGCAGGTCGCGGCGGATCGTGGCGATGCTCGACCCCGTCGCCTCGGCGAGGTCGGTCACCGACGCCGCCCGTGCCGCCCGCAGGTGGTCGAGGATCGCGATGTCCCGGATGTCCTTCATGCCGAGCAGCATACCGATCAACTTCGCTCAGAACGCAAGCATGAACGAACAAAAAGTTGCTTGCTCTTGATCGATCGGTGTTGTAGCTTCCACAACACCACCAGAGCCGACGGAGATCCGATGCACGATCGAACGCACCGCAGCACCGACGCCGGCGTGCTCGTCGCGGGCCAGCTGTTCTTCGACGCCGTCTTCGCCGACCTGCCCCAGGCCCCCGTGCCCGGGCAGGAGGTCTGGACACCGCACTTCGGCTGGACCCCCGGCGGCATCGCCAACTTCGCGATCGCCGCAGCCCGGCTCGGCGCGTCCACGGACGTCTGCGCCGCGGTCGGCGACGACGACCTGTCGGGGCTCTGCCGCGCGGCCCTCGTCCGCGAGGGGATCGGCACGGCGCTCCTCCGGGAGGTCGCCGGGTGGGCGCTCCCGGTCAGCGCGTGCATCGACCACGACGGCGACCGCGCGATCGTCACCGGCGGGACCCCCGCACCGCTCGCGCTGCCCGACCTGCTCCCGCCGACGGGCGGTCGCGTCGCGGCCCTGCACGTCGACGCGTCCACCGCCGAGTGGGTCCGCGGGAGTGCCGACCGCGGCCTGCGGGTCTTCGCGGACGTCGGATGGGACCCGACCGGCGCCTGGGACCCCGCGCTCCTCGACGCGATCGACGGTGCGTACGCCTTCACCCCGAACGCGCACGAGGCCCTCGCCTACACGCGCACCGACGACCCGGTCCGTGCCGCGCGCCTGCTCGCCGAGCGGGTGCCCCTCGCCGTCGTGACGCTCGGCGCCGACGGCGTGGTCGCGGTCGACTCGTCCACCGGGGAGCAGGTCGTCGTGCCGCCGGTCCGGGTCCGCGCCGTGGACAGCACCGGCGCCGGTGACGTGTTCTGCGCGGCCCTCGCCGTCGGGACGCTCGCCGAGCTGCCGCTCCGCGAGCGCATCGACCTCGCCGCGCTCGTCGCGGCGATCACCGTCTCGCGACCGGGCGGCGCCGCAGGCGCGCCCCGACGCGCCGAACTCGCCCCGTGGCTGGCCGCCAACCCGGCCGCCGCGGACCCGGACCGGTACGGCTTCGTCACCACGAGCCTCCCGTCGGTCCTCGCCGGACCGGCGATCCGGACCCCCTGACCCACCCGCACCACCGCACCCGCTCCCTTCCCCCGACCCCAGGAGACCCCATGCGCACCACCACGAAGCGTCGCCGCACCGCCGCGGTCCTCGCCACCGCGGTCGCGGCCGCCCTCGTCCTCACCGGCTGCACGGCCGGATCATCGGCCTCGACCGGCAAGCTCACCGCCTGGCTCTGGCCCGGCGCCGTCGGCGACTCGGTCGTGTCGAACGCCAAGAAGGAGTTCGCGTCCGACAAGCTCCAGGTCAACGTGATCGGCGGCGACTTCAAGCAGAAGCTCGTCACGACCTTCACCGGCAAGACGAACATCCCGTCGGTCACCGGCGTCAAGGGCGAGGACATGCCCTACTTCCTGCAGCAGTCGAGCCTGTTCACCGACCTGAAGGACCTCGTCCCCGCGTCGTACCTGGCGCAGTTCCCGAAGTGGAAGCTGGCCGAGGCCACGACCGCCGACGGCAAGCTCATCGGCATCCCGACCGACATCGGCCCGTCCGCGCTGTTCTACCGCGAGGACGTGCTGGCGAAGGCCGGACTCCCGAGCGACCCGGCCGCCGTCGCCGACGCGACGAGCACCTGGGACAAGTACTTCGCCTTCGGCAAGGAGCTCAAGGCCAAGACGGGCGCCTCGCTCGAGGTGTCCATGGGCGACGTGTTCTCGTGGTCGATGGCGCAGGCCGACAGCGGCTTCGTGAGCAAGTCGGGGAAGTTCACCGGCGACGACGCGACCGTGAAGGAAGCGTGGGACCGTGCGGTCACCGCGAAGCAGGACGGTGTCGTCGCGGGCATCGAGGACGGCAGCCCGGACTGGGCGTCGGCGGTGAACCAGGGCAAGCTCCCGACCGTGATCGGGGCCGCCTGGCACGCCGGTGACATCAAGAGTGCCGCACCGGACACCTCGGGCAAGTGGCGGGTCACGGCCACCCCCGGCGGCCCGGGCAACGCCGGCGGCTCGTTCCTCACCATCCCGGCGTCGACCGCCGACAAGAAGACCGCGCTCAAGGTCATCGAGGCCATGGTCGCCCCGTCCGCCCAGGCGACGACCTACAGCCAGGTCGGCAACTTCCCGTCCTCGTCGAAGGCGCTCACCGAGTCGGCCCTCACGAGCGGGGACACGTTCTTCGGCGGGCAGGACACGGTCTCGGTGTTCCAGGAGTCGATCGCGTCGATGCCGACGAAGTACACCAGCCCGTACGACGCGCAGGTCGGCGCGCCGTACCTGACCGAGCTGACGAACGTCCAGGGCGGCAAGGACCCCGACCAGGCGTGGAACGACGCCGTCAAGGCCGCGAAGGCCGCGCTGGAGTCAGCGAAGTGACGACGACCGTCGCGCCGTCGCTCGCGGGGCCGGGCCAGCAGACCCGGCCCCGCCGGCGGGGCCTCCGCCGCACCTGGCCGATGTACCTGGCGGTCGCGCCGTTCTTCGTCCTGTTCATCGCGTTCGGCCTGTACCCGACGCTCTACTCGCTCGTGCTGTCGTTCCAGGACTGGAACGGGCTGGGGGACCCGACGTGGGTCGGGCTCGAGAACTTCCAGAAGCTGTTCGCCGACCCGACCTTCTACCTGTCGATCCGGAACACCTTCGTCATCTTCGCCCTGTCGACCTTCCCGATGCTCGTCATCGCGATCGCCGTCGCCGCCATGCTCAACAACGCCGTCCGCTTCAGCACGGCGTTCCGGATCGCCTACTTCGTGCCGAACATCACCTCGGTCGTCGCGATGGCGGTGCTGTTCGGGTCGATCTTCGGCCAGAACTTCGGGCTCGCGAACACGCTGCTGCAGGGGATCGGGCTGCCCGCCGTGCCGTGGCTGTCGACCCCGCTCGGGATCCAGGTCACGGTGTCGCTGCTCATCACGTACCAGTGGACCGGGTACAACGCGATCATCTTCCTCGCGGGCATGCAGTCGATCGGCGCCGAGGTCTACGAGGCCGCGAAGATCGACGGTGCCGGTGCCTTCCGGAGCTTCTTCTCGATCACGCTGCCGCTCCTGCGCCCGACCGTCATCTTCGTGCTCGTCGTGAGCACCATCACGGGCCTGCAGAGCTTCACCGAGGCGCAGGTCCTCACCACGACGGCCGGCTCGACGAACAGCGGTGGTGCGGGGCAGGGCGGCCTGACGATGGTCCTGTACTTCTACCAGCAGGCCTTCGGCTTCAACCGCTTCGGCTACGGCGCCGCCATCGCGTGGGGCGTGTTCCTCATCGTCGTCGTGTTCACGATCATCAGCTGGCGCTTCACCGCCGGCCGCAAGGAAGAGGCGCGCTCGTGACCGTCCTGACCCGCCCGGACACCGCCGCCCCGGCGACCCGGACCACCGTCACCCGCCGCCGCCGTCGCGGCCCGGGAGCGTCCCGCGTCGTGCTCTACACGCTGCTCACCATCGGCGCCGTGGTCTCGGTCTTCCCGCTGTACTGGCTGTTCGTGATGGCGAGCAACACCACGAGCGACATCTACAAGTCGCCGCCCGTGTTCGTCCCCGGACCCTGGCTGTTCCAGAACATCGGCGAGGTGTTCCAGAAGATCGACTTCGGTGGGGCGCTCCTCAACACGGTGATCGTCTCGGTCAGCGTCACGGTGCTCGTGCTGTTCTTCGACTCGCTCGCCGCGTTCACCTTCGCGAAGTTCGACTTCCCGTTCCGGAAGACCCTGTTCACGATCGTCCTGGTGACGTTCATGCTGCCGATGCAGCTGTCGATCATCCCGCAGTTCATCACCATGACGAACCTCGGCTGGGTGGGGCACCTGCAGGCGCTCATCGTCCCGGCCGCGGCGAACGCCTTCGGCATCTTCTGGCTCCGGCAGTACATCCTGTCGAGCATCCCCGACGAGCTCCTCGACGCCGCGGTCATCGACGGCGCCGGGTTCTTCCGGCAGTGGTGGACCGTCTGCATCCCGCTCATCCGGCCGGGTCTGGGCTTCCTCGGGATCTTCACGTTCATCGGCTCGTGGAACGACTACCTCTGGCCGCTCATCGTGCTGAACGACCCGAACCACCTGACCCTCCAGGTCGCCATGGCACAGCTGAACACGACGTTCGCGAACAACTACAGCATGGTGATGGCCGGCGCACTGCTCTCCGTGCTGCCCCTGCTCGTGGTGTTCCTGATCGGTGCGCGGCAGTTCATCGGCGACATCGCGAAGGGCGCGATCAAGTGACCGCCTGCGCGGCCGGGCACTGACCACCTGACCGCCCGGGCCGTTCCTGGCCGGGACCGCACCCGGTCGCCCGTCGGTACCGTGGTGGACGGACCTGCCGGTGCACGGGGCGCTCGGCAGCGGCAAGGGGGATCCACATGTCCGTCACGACCACACTCACCCGGACGGCCGCCGCGCTCGTCGTCGCCGTCGCACTCACCGGGTGCGCCGGTCCGGCACCCGCGGGGCAGCGCTCTGCGGCCGTCCGGCCGACCGCCAGCGCGACGCCCACCACGGCGCCGAGCCCGAGCACGCCGACCGCCGTCGCGTCGCGCGACCTCCGGTTCGAGGACGGCGACGCGCTGTCCGCGAGCGCGCTGCCCGCGTTCGCGCTCGAGGTCTCCGCGCTCGACGGCTGGACGCAGACCGGCGAGGACCCGAGCGCCGGGTCCCGCGAGTACACGAACGCGGCCGGCTCGGTCGCGACCATCACCCAGCAGCGGGTCACCGACCTCGACCCCACGGCGGGGGACCGCGCCGCCACGGAGCGGATGTTCACGGCGTCGGGTGCGCCGGTCGAGCGGCTCGAGGAGCAGCTCCTGCCCACCGCGACCGGCGGCACGGCGCAGTTCCTGTCCGTCGCGTCGCAGGACTCCGACGGGTCGTGGTCGGCGACGGTGGCGCGGGCGTTCGCGAAGCCGGGCATCGTGCTCGTCGTCCGGGTGCGCACCACCTCGCAGGAGGCGCTCCGCCCCGACCTGCACGACGTGCTCGTCGCGGCGAAGGTCGTCGTGGCGTAGCCGCACCGACATCCGTTGCGCCGGTCGCGTGGCCGGCGCCACACCGGACGGGAGGATCGTGGCGGACCCGCCACGATCCTCCCGTCCGGTTCCGGGTCGCGCCCGACGTCAGCCGTCGTCGCGCTCGCGCGCGGACCGCGCCGGGTCGGACGGGGCGTCCCGACGCCGCGAACGGAGGAGGTCGGCGGACCGCACGAGCCGCAGCGCCGTGACGAGGACGAGGCCGCCGAGGACGTTGAACAGCAGCGTCCAGCCGAACCACGCGGCCCACTGCCCGTAGGACAGCTCCGCTCCCGCCTGGATCGCCCCGAACACCAGGAGCGAGTCGAGGATCGAGTGGAAGAGCTGCAGGCCGGACAGCAGGAAGCCACCGACGACGGCGGCGACGATCTTCGCCGGGTCCGAGTCGGTGCCCTGCTGCATTCTCGTGACGAGCGTGATCGTGCTGCCGCCGAGCACGGCGAGGACGGCGGTCTGCAGGCCGAAGGGCGCCTCGACGTAGTGCCGACCGGCCTCGACGAGCTCGCCGTGCCACTGCGGGAACGCCTGCACGACGAGCCACATCACGACCCACCCGCCGGCGAGGTTGGCGAGCAGGGTGCCGACCCACAGCCGGAGCAGCTGACCGACCGTGCCCTCGCGGGCGATGAGGGCCGTGATGGGGACGAGGAAGTTCTCGGTGAAGAGCTCGCTGTGCGCGAGGTAGAGCGCGATGAGCCCGATGCTGAACGCCAGACCCGCGAGGAGGTGGCTGTCGGTCTCGTGCAGGACGGCGAGGTACCCCATCACCCCGAGCCCGATCTCCAGTCCACCAGCGAAGCCGGTCGTCAGCACGACCCGGGTCGTGCGCTGCAGGCGTTCGGCGCCCTCCTCGACGATCGCGTCGAAGGACTCGTGGATCTCGTCCTCCACCGGGGCGTCGCTGCTGCCGACCTCGCGGCGTCTGTCGTCGGTCACCGGTCCGACGCTAGCCCCGTCGACCCCGCTCCGGCGACGGTGCGCGCAGCGGCGGGGGACGCGGACCTGTCGGACGCGCGGCACGACCGACCGGTCTGAGCCGAGCGCTCGGCTCAGCAGGGACGAGGCGGACGCGCCACGATCCTCCCGTCCGGTGTGAGCTGGGTGTCCACCGGACGTGACCGGTCGGCACCGATCCGCGTCCTGACGGGGTTGCGCGATCCCGCAATGCGGATTCCCCGCGCTTGTGGGGTACGCGGACCCGAGAGTACGTTCAGCGTGACGAGATCACTCAGGGGCGAGTGGTCACCCGTTCCCTCCTGGTCGGTCGTCGTCACCTGTTCCCTCGGTCACGACCGCTGCCGACCCAGCCTCGTCGAGCTCTGCGTCCTCCCGATCGCCGTGCGTCCCGTGCTGCCCGCACGCGGCGCTGCGCCGTGCTGCCCACCCAGCGGCCGACCCGTACCCGACCCGAACACCCGCACGAAGGACCCGAACCTCATGCAACCGCTCGTCCTCCTCGCGTCGCAGACATCGACCCAGGTCGTGCTCGACGACCTCGCAGCCTTCGGGCACGAAGCCCTGAAGTACTTCCCGATCGGCATCGCCGGCATCATCGTCTGGTCGCTCTGGCTGTACCGCGTGGTGCTCTCCGCCCGCGCGAAGCCGGTCGAGAACGGGTTCCGCACGTCCACCTCGGTCGTCGTGCCGTCCTTCCACGAGGACCCCGACATCCTGCTGCGGTGCCTGGAGAGCTGGCGGGAGCAGCACCCGGACGAGATCATCATCGTGCTCGACGTCGCGGACACCGACGCCTACCGGCGGATCGTCGCGATCGGTGACCCGACCGTGAAGCCCGTCCTGTTCCACCACGTCGGCAAGCGCAGCGCGCTCGGTGAGGGGATCCGGCGGGCGAGGTACGACGTGCTCGTGCTCGTCGACTCCGACACCTCGTGGGAGCCGGGGCTGCTCGAGTCCGTGCAGATGCCGTTCGTCGACGAGCGGGTCGGCGGGGTCGGGACGCAGCAGAACGTCTACCAGCGCAACTCGAGCATCTGGCGGATCATCGCCGACTGGCTCGTCAACCTGCGCTACTTCAACTACGTCCCGGCGATGGGTGCCGCTGGAGCCGTCCCGATCCTGTCCGGCCGGACCGCGGCGTACCGCCGGTCTGCCGTGATGCCGGTGCTCGACAACCTCGAGAACGAGTTCTTCCTCGGCCGCCGCTGCATCGCGGGCGACGACGGACGGCTGACCTGGCTGGTCATCGCGTCCGGCTTCAAGACCGTGCACCAGTCGTCGGCCAAGGCGCTGTCCATGTTCCCGGCGAGCGGCAAGGCGTTCTTCAAGCAGCGCATCCGCTGGAGCCGCAACTCCTACCGCACCTACCTCACCGCCATCGCGAAGGGCTGGGTCTGGCGGGTGCCCTTCGTCACGAAGATCACCGTGCTGCAGATCATCCTGACTCCCGTCACCATGGGCATCACGATGTGGTACCTGCTCTTCAGCCGCCTCGAGCTGAGCGCGGTGGGTGTCCTCTTCACCCTCGGCTGGCTGCTCTTCGGCCGTGCCGTCCGCGGGGCCTCGAACCTCAAGCGGCACCCCCTCGACCTCCTCGTGCTCCCGTTGCTCGCCCTCGTGGTGATCGCGGTGGCCCTCCCCATCAAGGTGTACGCGTTCGTGACGATGAACAAGCAGGGCTGGCTCACCCGCCACGCCGACCAGATCGGCGGCGACGGGCAGCAGGCCCGCACGCTCCAGCCGGAGCCCGTCGCCGAGACCCGGCGGCCGACGCCCGGTGTCGTCGTCCAGCCCGGTGCGGTCGCGGCCTCCGCTTCCTCCGACGACCAGGCGGTGGCAGCATGAGCGGGGTGCGCTCCACCATCCTGCGCGGCACGACCGCGCTGGCGATCGGCGCGGGACTCGTCCTGGCCGGCGTGGCCGCCACGCCCGCCGCCACGGCGGCGACCGGCGGGTCCGGCTCGGCGACCGGCGGGTCCGGCTCGGCGGCCACGGCCGCCGGGTCCGCGGCGGTCGGGCGTCCGTACAAGGGCGACCCGGACAAGGAGGCGCGGCTCGTCTCCGCCGAGGACGACCGGATCTACAACGTGCGGGCACTTGCATCGGCGGCCCGCTGGAGCGGGCTCGCGGTCTCGCAGCCGTACCGGCTCGCGACCGGGTCGTCGTACACGCTCGTGCTCGTGGCGCGTGGCGCCCCGTACACGATCGACGACCTCACGCAGCTCGCGCCGTCCACCTTTGTGAAGCAGCCGGACGGCTCGTGGCTCCTCAGCGAGAACATCGTCGTCGAGAACGGCGCGACCCTCCGGCTCGCGAGCCCGGACGGCCTCCGCATCCACATGAAGAGCAACCACGACGGCTTCGTCTCGATCGTGACGCAGGCCGGTGGCCTGCAGGTCGTCGGGTCGGCGAAGTCCCCCGTCGCGATCGACGCGTGGGACCCGCAGGCCGGTGCCGTCGACACGCAGACGTCCGACGGACGGGCGTACGTCCGGGTCCAGGGCGGCACCGCGACGCTGAAGTACGCGTCGTTCTCGCACCTCGGGTTCTGGAGCGGTACGACCGGCGGCGTCTCGCTGACCGGCACCGACCTCACCACGCTCGACCAGGCGTCCGGCGACCAGCAGGGCAAGACGAAGCGGACGACGCAGGACGTCTTCGGCAACGCGATCCTGCCGACCGGGGCGCTGCCGAGCACCGGCGGGAGCTCGGCCAGTGCCGGTGCCTACAGCTACGTCTCGGCGCTCGTGCAGCACGTCGCGTTCGACGGCAACGCCTACGGGCTGTTCCTCACGAGCGCGGACGGCGTCACGATGTCGAACGCCACCGTCGAGCACTCGCTGATCGACGGCCTGGTGCTGCACCGGTACGTGACGAACTCGACCTTCACGTCGGTGCAGTCCACCGACAACGCCATGGACGGCGTGAAGATGACCCGCGCGTCCACGGGCATCGTGTTCAGCCAGGTCAAGGCCACGGACAACGGGCGGAACGGCATCACCCTGAACGGCAGCGGCCTCGCCGACGGTCCGAACTCCGCCGGCATGCCGACCACCACGTACGGCAACAACGCCCTCACCGACAGCACGAGCGCCGACAACGGCCGCTACGGCGTCGAGGTGATCGGCGGGAAGAACGTCCGCATCAGCGGTTCGACCGCCACCGGCAACCAGATGGGCATCGTCGTCCGGCACGACGCCGACGACGTGGTCATCCGGAACAACGTGGTGAAGGACTCGGCGCAGAACGGCATCGCCGTGGTCGACGGTCCGAGCGCGACCGAGGTCTCCGAGAACTCGATCAGCGGCGCCGACATCGGGGTGTACCTGCGCGGTGCCACCACGTCGTCCGTGACGAACAACACCGTCACCGACGCGCGGATGCACGGCGTCACGACGGTCGGCGCCGCCGACGGCACGCAGATCGAGAACAACACCGTCCGCGGATCCGGGCCGAGCGCCATCGACCTGGCCCGCTCCGACGGTGCCGCCCAGCAGGGCAACACCACGGTGGAGTGGCACTCGACCAAGCCCTTCCTGGTGACCCTGCGCGCGATCTTCCAGCCGCTCACCGTGCTCTGGACGGTGCTCCTGCTCGTCGTGCTCATCGCGGCGATCGGCGGGATCCGTCGACGCCGCCGGGCCGGTCGCCGCGAGCACCCGTACGCCAAGCTCGCGCCGTTGTCGAGCTTCACCCGCGGCGCGGTCGACCCGGTCTCGCTCGGTCTGCCCCCGGCGCCGACGGCCCGGGGCTCGCACGCCGCCGACCCGGGCGGCGCGGCGCCGCAGACGGCGAGCTGACCGATGACGACACCCCTGCGGAGGTTCCGGTCCCACCTGGTCGTGGGTGCCGTCGGTCTGGTCGTCGGCGCGGTCGTGGTCGGCGGGATCTGGGTCGCGGCGAGCACGCCCGACGCGCCGCGTGCCGCCACCACGACCCGCCCGTCGGAGCGGAGCACTGCTCCGACGCCGGCACCCTCCCGGTCGGCACCGTCGACTGCCCCGACCACGGCGCCGGACGCCGAGCAGACGGAACTGTCCTGCTCGGCCGACGCGACGACGAGGGTCTCGTCCACGAAGGCGCTCGAGGCGGCGCTGTCGAAGGCGACCGCCGGCCAGGTCATCGCGATGTCACCGGGCACGTACACGGGCAACTTCACCGGCAGTGCCGCGGGGACCGCCGCGCAGCCGATCACCCTGTGCGGCCCGACCGACGCCGTGCTCGACGGTGGCAGCACCGACAAGGGCTACGTCCTGCACCTCGACGGGGCGTCGTACTGGCGGCTCGCCGGCTTCACGGTGCAGAACGGGCAGAAGGGCGTCATGTTCGACGACGTCCAGCACACCACCGTCGACGGGATCACCGTGACCGACATCGGCGACGAGGGCATCCACCTGCGCGCCGGCAGCAGTGACAACACGGTGAGCGGCAGCTCGGTCACGAAGACCGGACTCCGGAAGCCGCAGTTCGGCGAGGGCATCTACGTCGGGTCCTCGAAGAGCAACTGGTGCAAGGTCTCGGACTGCCAGGAGGACCGGAGCGACCGCAACGTCGTCACCGGGAACACGATCTCCGACACCGCCGCCGAGAACGTCGACATCAAGGAGGGCACCACCGGCGGGACGCTGTCCGACAACTCCTTCGACGGCGTCGGCATGCAGGGCGAGAACCACGCCGACTCGTGGGTCGACGTCAAGGGCAACGGTTGGACCGTGACGGGCAACCGTGGCGTCGACTCGCCCCTCGACGGGTTCCAGACGCACGAGCTGCTGGCCGGCTGGGGGACCGACAACACCTTCACCGACAACACCGTCGACCTCGGCAACAGCTCCGGGGTGGCGTTCGCCCTCCGGCCCGTCGAGGGCAACACCGTCTCCTGCGACAACACCGTCGTGGGGTCGAACGAGCTGAGCACCACGCGCTGCACGGGCTGACCCGCCCACCCAGCGCCCTGCGCCCCGGCACGCACCGTGCCCCGTCGCGCCCTCCGTCGCGCCTCCGGGCGGTCCCCAGCGGCCGTCCGCCCCACCGAACCGTCCCCGCTCCCGCCCCCGAAAGCGAGTCCACCATGTCCGTCCCCGTGACCCCGTTCCCGACGCGGGACCTCCCGCCCGTCGCCCAGCAGCCGCGCCTCACCGTCATCGGCACCGGCTACCTCGGCGCCACCCACGCCGTCTCGATGGCCGTCCTCGGCTACGAGGTGCTCGGCGTCGACGTCGACCCGGCGAAGGTCGACGCACTCGTCGCTGGCCGGGTCCCGTTCCACGAGCCGGGTCTGCCCGAGAAGCTCGCCGAGGCGCTCGCGTCCGGGCGGCTCCGGTTCTCCTCCTCGATGCAGGAGGCCGCCGAGTTCGGCGACGTGCACTTCGTCTGCGTCGGGACCCCGCAGCAGCGCGGCTCGAACGCCGCGGACCTGACCTACGTCGACGGCGCGTTCCGCGAGCTCGCGAGCCACATCACCCGCCGGGCACTCGTCGTCGGCAAGTCGACCGTGCCCGTCGGCACCGCCGCCCGGCTCGCCGCCCTCGTCCGCGAGGTCGCCCCCGCCGGCGCCGACGTCGAGGTCGCGTGGAACCCCGAGTTCCTCCGCGAGGGCTACGCCGTCCAGGACACGCTGCACCCGGACCGCCTGGTGTTCGGCGTGGAGTCGCCGTGGGCCGAGGCGCAGCTCCGCGCCGCCTTCCGCCCGGTGCTCGACGAGGGCACGCCACTCGTCGTCGCAGACCTGCCGACGTCCGAGCTCGTCAAGGTCGCGGCGAACTCGTTCCTCGCCACGAAGATCTCGTTCATCAACGCGATGGCCGAGATCTGCGAGGCGACCGGCGCCGACGTCAGCCTGCTCGCGAGCGCGCTGTCGCACGACACCCGGATCGGCGGCCGGTTCCTCAAGCCGGGCCTCGGGTTCGGCGGCGGCTGCCTGCCGAAGGACATCCGGGCGTTCTCGGCCCGCGCGGACGAGCTCGGCGTCGGCCAGGCCGTGCGCTTCCTCGACGAGGTCGACGCGATCAACCTCCGTCGCCGGCAACGCACCGTGGACCTCGTGGCGGAGCTCGTCGACGGCGACCTGGCCGGCAAGAAGATCGCGGCGCTCGGTGCGGCGTTCAAGCCGAACTCGGACGACATCCGGGACGCCCCGGCGCTCGACGTCGCCCGGATGCTCCGCGATGCGGGGGCGATCGTCACGGTGTACGACCCCGAGGCGATGGCGAACGCCGCCCGGGTCCGCCCCGAGCTCCGGTACGCGCCGTCGCTGACCGCCGCCGTCGTCGACGCGGACGTCGTCGTGCTGCTCACCGAGTGGCAGCAGTTCCGCGACGCCGATCCCGAGGGCCTCGGGGCTCTCGTGCGAACCCGGCGGATCGTCGACGGCCGGCACGCGCTCGACGCCGATCGGTACCGCGCCGCGGGCTGGGAGTACCGGGCGCTCGGCCGCCCGGTCGCGTCACGCACGGTCGAGATCTCCGTCGACGAGCAGGACGAGCTCCAGCGCTCCGCCTGACGGACGCCCGCCGAGGACGGCGCCGACCGGTCCGACACCGGATCCGAGCGGCGCCGGACCGGGGGCGAGAGGACTCCCCGGTGGGGGTACCACCGGGGAGCGGGCACCCGTCCGCGCGACGGGGGCGTCCACGGGGACGACGGCATCGGGTTCGCCGTTCGTCCCCGTGCGGCCCGCCCGACCGCCCGCGCCGGTGCTCGTGATCGCCCGCCCGCCCGCGACGCACGCGCGCGCCGCCCCCGCGCGTCGCGACCGGGCCAGTGCCCCGGACCCGTCAGCATGGACCGTGCCCACACCGCAGCAGATCCGCCGGGGGACCCTCCTCGGCGCGGCCGCCATCGCCGTCGTCGGGGTCGTCGCAGCGACCGCCCCGTCCTGGTCGACCACCTCCGTCGCGGTCCCGCCGCGCTCCGCGTCCGCCCGCACCGTCGCGGAGACGTTCTGGCGAGCGGCCGAGCACCGCGACTGCGCCACCATGCGAGCACTGTCCGACCCGGACGACACGACCTGGTGCGTCTCCTGGTGGGACACGCTCACCGGCCAGGACCCGCACCTGCTCGGGCACGGCCGGTTCAGCGAACCGACCACCCAGCCCGACGACGGGACGGGGGAGACGTCCGTCCGGTTCACCGTCGACGTGCGGAACGTCGCCGGGATGCCCGACGGGGCGAACGAGTGGGGGTTGTTCCTCCGCCAGACCGCGGACGGGTGGCGGGTCAGCGAGGAAGGCGTCGTCTGAGCAACGGCAACGCCCCTCGACACGCCGCCGCGCCCGTGCCCGTCAGCTCCCGAGCCCGGCGACCAGGTTGACGACGCTCGCGATCACCACCGTGCCGAAGAAGAACGACAGCAGCGCGTGCCGCAGCGTCGTCACGCGGACCGCGCTCGAGGTGATCGACGTGTCGGACACCTGGTACGTCATCCCCACCGTGACCGCGAAGTACGCGAAGTCCGAGTACCGCGGCGGCTCGTCCTGGTTGAACGAGATCCCGCCAGGCGTGCCGCTGTAGTACAGCTCGGCGTACCGGAGGGTGAAGAGCGTCTGCACGAGCAGCCACGACAGGAAGACGCTCACGACGCCGAGCGCGGCCGCGAGGTCCTGCGCCGTCCCGTGCAGCCCCCGCGCCGTGCTCAGCACGACGAGCAGTGCGACGACGCTCGCCGCCGAGGCACCGACGAGCAGCAGGTCCGACACCGTCCGGCGCGGGTCCTCGCGGTCGGCCAGCCGCGCGGTGCGCTCCGCGTCGGCCCGCAGGAGCGGGAAGGCGGTCACCACGTACGACGCGCACGCCGCCGCCCACCCGACCGAGGCGGCCCACCGCGGCCCGACCGTCAGCCCGGTCACCACCGCCACGACGACCCCGACGACCACCATGAGCACGAGCCGGTTCCGGTAGCGACGGGACCGCCCGACTCGCGGGACGGGGGTCGGCTGCGGTGCCGACGGAGCGGCGGGCGTGGTCATCCGCCCAGGTTCCCGGTCGCCGCCGTCAGTGCGCCGGGACCGGGCCGCCGCGCCGCTGAGGGAGCGCGCAGGTGCGCGTCGTCGGAGCGGTCACGATACCGCGGAGTGGACCGCCGCCACGCCGGAGATGACCGCCGCCACGACCAGGACGAACGCGACCGCGCCCCACAGCACGGCTCGGCGCAGGTGACCGCCACCCGCGGCGACCAGGCCCTTCGCCGTGGCGGACACGACACCCGCGAGCGCGGTGGCCACAGCGGTCCAGCGCGCAGCAGCCACCGCCGGCCCGTCGACCAGTGCGGTGACCCACGAGACCCCCGCGCCCACGACCAGGACGACGACCGTGGTCGCCACCAGCGCTTCCGCGATGTCCTCGGCACGGTCGGCCTCCTGGGCTGACTCGAGGTGGCGCCGGAACGCCGCCTCGAACCTGCTCCGGTACCGCTCGATGTCCGGGAAGAGCTCGATGACCTCGTCGGGCCACTCGCCTTCGGGCAGGACGAGGAACCGTGCGAGGTCGTCCTCGTGGACGCGGGCGCCGGCGATCAGGCGCGCTGCCCGGTCCCGCTCCACGGCGGTCGTCCACGCGGGCAGCGCCAGCCCCCACCGCCCTGCCTGGTCCGGCGCCGCGATCGACCGGTAGTACTCGGCGAGCTGCAGCCGGACGCGTCGGTCTGTCGGCTCGGCGCGCATGTGGGCGCGGAGGAGCGCGAGCGCCTCGGCCCGGTTCCCCCGAGACCAGAGCGCGTCCGCGCGCGCAGCGACCGTCGTGCTGTCCACGGAACCATCCTGGCGGACGGGATCCGCGGCCTGGTCCGCAGCGGTGCCTCCCGACCGGGGGTGGCCGCGGCCGCTGCCGGACGGGAGGGCAGCGACGCTAGCATCGTGACCACCACCGGGAAGGAGCGGCGATGCGGGCGAGGCGGATCCGGTCGAAGGCGGCACTGGTGGGGGGCGGCGTGGTGCTCTACTTGGTGCTCGGCGCAGGTCTGCACCTGCTGCGTGTTCCCCTCGTGGCGGTGGTCGTCATCCGGAACGTCGTCGTGCTCGTGATGCTCACCGCCGGAGGGAGGATCTTCCGGGGCGCGCGCGAGGGCGTCGGCCCGCGCCCGTGGTGGAAGATGACCGCCGGACCTGCATGGAGCGGAGCGCTCTTCGTCACCTTCGCGCTGTTCGCCGTCATCTGTCTCGGTTCGTTCCTCCGTGTCTGGGCGGGGTCGTCGCGAGTGGATCGGTTCCTGGTCGGGAGCGCGGCGGAGGAGACGGCTGCCGTCGCTGTGCTGTACGGCGTGAGCTTCTTCGCGTTCCTCTGGACGCGACGTCGACGTCAGGTGGGGGAGCCGGACCGCAGGACTGCGTGAGTCGTCGGAGCGGTCACCGGACCGGACGGGAGGCACGTGGCGGCGCCGCCACGTGCCTCCCGTCCGTCACGGGGTGACGTTCTCGAGGTCCGCCAGCAGGCTCGGGTGGGTGGGCTGCCAACCGAGCGCACGCTGGGTCGCCGCCCCGGAGGCGGGCTGGTCCGTCGCGAAGATCGGAGCGAACGGGCCGAAGGTGTCGTCCGGGACGGCGGCGACCGGCAGGCCGAGGCGGCGGCCGATGACCTCGGCGAGGTCGCGGACGCGGTCGCTCTCGTCGGCGACGGCGTGCCAGGTGGAGCCGGCCGGCGCGTCCTCGAGCGCGAGGCGGAGCAGCGCGGCGGCGTCGCGGGCGTGCACCGCCGGCCAGCGCTGGTCGCCGGTGCCGGGGTAGCCGGCGGTGCCCGATGCCCGCGCGGTCTCGGTGAGGATGCCCGCGAAGCCGCCCGCGCCGTCGGCGTGCACGGTGCGGGGGAGTCGCACCGCCGAGACCCGGACCCCGCGGTCGGCCAGGTCCAGGGCGGCGAGGACCGTTCGGGCCCGCCCAGCGACCGGGCCGTCGAGGGGGAGCGGGTCGGTCTCGAGCGCGAGCCGGCCCGGGACCCACGGCGTCCCCGAGACGACGACGAGCGGCTTGCCGGTGTCGACGAGTGCCTCGCCGAGGGTGCGGACCGCGGCGGACTCCTCCGCGATGGCCTGCTCGAGGCCCTCCGCCGTGCCGAAGTCGTTCGCGAACGCCAGGCTGACGACCCCGTCGGCGGCGTCGGCAGCGGCCCGGAGGACGTCGAGGTCGGCGATGCTCCCGCGCACCGTCTCGGCGCCCTGGGCGGCCAGCGCCTCGGCGGAGCGGTCGGAGCGGGCGAGGGCGGTGACGGTGTGGCCCGCCGAGCGGAGTTCGGCGATCACGGCGGTGCCGATCGTGCCGGTGCCGCCGGTGACGAAGACGTGCATGGTGTGCTCCTGTCTGGTCCGCCGAGTGACGGGACCGTGGTGCCATCACGCTAGGACCGTGACGGGACCGTTGTCCCGTCGATGCGCGAATCGGATGGGACAAGAGTCCCGTCAGTGGTCGTCGGGCCGTAGGATCGGCGCATGGCGAGGTGGGAACCCGGTGCACGGGAGCGGTTGGTGCTGGCCGCGGTCGACCTGTTCTCCGAGCAGGGGTACGACGACACGACCGTGACCGAGATCGCCGAGCGCGCCGGGGTGACGAAGAGCACCTTCTTCCGGCACTTCCCGGACAAGCGGGAGCTGCTCGTCGCCGGGCAGGAGACGCTCAGCCGACTGCTCGCAGAAGGGATCGCGGACGCGCCGGACGGGGCGACACCGCTCGAGGCCGTCGCGAACGGGGTGGAGCGGGCCTCGGCCGAGATGGGCCCGGTGAACCGGGAGCTCGGGCCCAGGCTCCGTGCGGCGGTGGCCGCGAGTGCGGAGCTGCGCGAGCGGGACGCCCTGAAGAGCGTCGGCCTGGCCGCGGCGATGACCGACGCGCTGCTCGCGCGCGGGGTCGACGCGGTACGGGCGCGGCTCGCGAGCGAGATGGGCGTGCTCGCCTTCACACAGGGGTTCGAGCGGTGGTCGGGGCGGGGCGTCGCGGACGACGAGCCGCTCGCGGTGCAGACCCTGGCGGTCCTGCGCGAGCTGCGGGAGGCGGCGGCGGCGCTGCGCTGAGCCGTGCGGTGCGGTGTTGTGTTGTGCGGGGCGGTGTGGTGGTCTCCGCACAACCGGAAGCACGCCGCGCCCGGGACTTCCGTGGCGCGGCGCGCTTCTGGTTGTTCGGCAGCAGAGCGCGCCGCCGCGCGCCGCCGACCCCGCTAGGCGCTGCCCGCGCGCAGCAGCGCGGCGGCCTCGCGCACCGCGGTCGGAGCCCCCGCCAGGTGCCAGTCTTGCCCGTGCGCCCGCACGACCTCGGCCGCGCCGCCAGCACCCTCGACGAGCGCCCGGCCCGGCAGCCAGTCCCAGTCGGCGCAGTCCGTCTGCACCCAGAGCGCCGTTCGCCCGGCGGCGACGTCCGCCAGGTCGCACGACCCCGAGCCGCTGATCCGGATCGTCGCGGCGGCGCCGAGCAGGGCGAAGAGCGGCGCGGTCGCACGCTCCCGCAGGTGCGAGGCGTTGAGGAACGTCGCGACGGCCCCGGACCCGAGCGGGACGTCGGGGATCGCCGGTACGGGGACGCCGTCGCACGTGGTCATGCCCGCGCTGGCGACCCACGTCTCGTCGGGCAGGAGTCGTCGCACGGCACCGAGCACGAGTTCGCCGTCCACCTCGAGCGACACCGCGCTGCACCAGGCAGGCAGCCCGGCGACGTAGTTGTACGTGCCGTCGATCGGGTCGACGGTCCAGCGGCGGCCGTTCGCCGGGTCGTCGTGGGCACCCTCCTCGCCGGTGACGCCGTCCCCTGGACGCTGCTCGGCGAGCATGCCGTGCACGAGGTCCTCGGCGGCGCGGTCGGCCGCGGTCACCAGGTCGGCGGCCGAGGTCTTCCGCTCGGCCCGGGTGCCCGACGCCCGCATCTCCGCGGCGAGCGCGGCGGCCCGCGACACGAGGGCGACGGCGAGGTCGCGGTCCTGGTCCGGGTTCATCGACCCGCTCCGGTCCCGACCAGCCCGTGGAGTGCCGCCCACTGCAGCAGCAGGATCGTCTTGCCGTCGACGATGCGACCGTCGTCGAGCATCGCGAGCGCCTCGTCGCCGGGGACCTCGAGCACCTCGATCTCCTCGCCCTCGTCGGCGACCCCGCCGCCGGCGTCGACCCGGTCCGCCGCGGAGTACGGCGCCGCGTAGCAGTGCACCCGCTCGGTGACGGAGCCCGGGCTCATGTACGCGTCGACGACGTGGGTCAACGAGCCGAGCCGGACGCCGAGCTCCTCGTGCGCCTCGCGACGGACCGCGGTCTCGGGGTCGTCGGCGTCGAGCAGGCCGGCGGCGACCTCGACGAGCATGCCGTCCGGGTGCTCGTTGACGTAGGCGGGCCAGCGGAACTGCCGGGTCAGCAGGACGGTGCCGCGCTCCGGGTCGTACGGGAGCACCGCCGCACCGTTGCCGCGGTCGTAGGTCTCGCGCTGCTGCGTCGTCCACGAGCCGTCCCGCCCGCGGACGTCGAACGTCGTCCGGCGGAGCACGTGCCAGCCGTCCGAGGTCACCTCGACGTCCCGGACGACCACGTCCGGGTTGCGGTCGAGGTCTCGGCCGACCCGGTCGAGACCGGTCCTGCCCCTGCTGTCCGGTTCGGTGGCCCCACGCGTCGTCGTCACGCCACGACGCTAGCGGACCGCACGGACCCGATCCCGCCGCGTGAGGGATCCGTCAGTACTCGGCCCACCGCACGTCCCCGGGGCGAGGCTCCTGGACGTGGACAGCAACACCGACCGACCGGCGACCGGCAGCCGCCGCCACGCCCCGGGCCGCCGCGCGCGGAGCCTGCAGGGCGAGCACCTCTGGGGCCGCTACACCGTGCAGCCCGTCACCCGGGCCCTGTGGAGTGCCCGCACCCTCGAGGTCTACCCGCCCGGCACGAACGCGACCGAGCTCCTGTTCCTCCGCGCCTGGCACGCCTGGCGCCTCGGTGGTCCGCTCGCCGCTGCCGTGCTGCTCCTGGTGCTGCACGACCGTCCGTTCGTCGCCGTCGGGCTCGCCGTGACGCTGAACGTCGTCGGGTTCCTCGTCCTCGCCCGGGCCACCCGTCGCACCCGCCCGGCCGTCCGGACCCTGACCGTCACGACCTTCCACGGCAACGGCCGCCCCGAGGAGCACGGTGACCGCCGGCTCTTCGACGGGTCGCTCGACGCGCTCACCGTGCTCGAGCGGGCGCACCGGCAGGACCGCGTCGGACGGGTCGAGTTCGAGCTCGTCTGGGGTGACGTCTGGGACGCGATCCCCGCGACCCCGGGGCGCGGGGTGCGGTCGTGACCACCGTCCTGACGCGACCGACCCTCCCGACCGCACCGGAGCAGGAGGACGACGGCACCGTGGTCCTCGGCTACGACTGATCGACCGTCGGTCCCGGGACCCACCGGACGGGAGGCACGGTGCCGGCCCGCCCCGCGCCTCCCGTCCGACGGTGGTGCCGTCAGGCGGGGCCGCGTGTGGTCGCGTCGGCGACGGAGGCGACCCGTACGTCGGCGTCGGCGATGCCGAAGGAGACGAGCAGGGGGACCCAGAGCGCGCGGAGGCGGGCGACGAGGTCGTCCGGCGTCGTCGTCGCGGCCGACGTGACGAGCCCGAAGGTCGCCTCGAGGAGCAGGTCCTCGGCGCGGTCGGGCAGCGCCGGGGCGTCCGCGGGCCGGGCGGCGTCGAGCTGCTCGCGGATGAAGTCGGCCCAGACGAAGCCGCGGGGGACCTCGACGTCGGTGTGGAGGAGCTCGCGGAGCAGGCGGACGGCACCGCCCGCCGCGGGGCGTTCGCGGGTCTCGAGCGCGGTGTCGAGCAGCACGCAGGTCAGCCGCTCGACCCCGGCCGGCTCGTCGGCGGCGGCAGCGGCCGTCTCGACCCAGCGGACCTGCTGTTCCTCGATCACGGCGACCGCGAGTGCGTGCTTCGACGGGAACAGGTGGTACCCGATCGCGGACTTGGGGCGTCCCATGGCCTCGGCGATGCGGGCGAAGCTCGTGGCCTCGTAGCCGTAGCGGGCGAACTGGGCCCCCGCCGCGGCGACGATCGCTCCACGTGACGCCGCCATCGCTGCCTGTCGTCGGTTCACGGTCCTCCTGGTCGGTGCCGGGCCGTCGGGTCGACCCGGCACCACTCTAGGAGCCATGTCCGCGGCGGGGCGGCACCGGCGTCGCCGTCGGCCCTGGCGTCAGTCGTCGCAGAAGCTCGACCACGCGACGTGCAGGCCCTTGCGCTGCAGCGAGTCGAGGCCGGATTCGACCCGGTGTCGCTCGGCGTCGACGGCGTGGGCGCAGCGCGGCGCCGCGGCGATCGGCGCGACCGCCGCGAGTCGGTCGACCAGGTCGTCGTCGATCTGCGTGATCTGCGTGCGGACGGCGGTCAGGTCGGGCGCGGTCGTCGGGGCGGACCACGGCTCGTGGGTCCACCGTGTGAAGAGTCCGCGCTGCACGAGCTTGCTCGCCGCGATCTGGTCGCGGAGCACCCGGGTCACGAGGTCCGGGTCGACGCCCTCGGCTCGGGCCCGGGCGACGCCCGCGTCGACGACGGCCTGCTCGCGGGCCGGGTCCGCGATCGGCTTCCCGCTCAGCCACTTGCTCTCCGCGACGGGCTCGGCCAGGGCGAGTCGGCTGACGACGAGGTCACCGACGCCCGAGAGCCGCCCGGCATCGGTGCCGGCGGTGGTGGTCGTGTCGGCCGCAGCCGGTGCGGCGATCGCGGGCTGCGCTGCGACGAGGCCGGAGCCGACGACCGTGGCGATCAGGCTCAGCAGCACGGCGGTCGTCATCGCGGTCCGTCGTCCAGCGGTGCGGGTGTGGCGTTCCATGGGTGTTCCGTCTCCTCGTCGTCCAGGAAGCGGATCGTCACGTCCTCCGTCCGACGGTGGATCGCCCGGCGCAGGGGCTCCACCACGAGTTCGCTCCACGTCGGGTAGACCTCGACGTGGTCGACGTCGGACGCGCACGAGCACGGTTCGACCACGGGCACGTCGAGTCCGGGGTAGACCGTGGTGACCTGGTGCAGCACCATGCCGCCGCTCCTTCCTTTCGCCAGACGATCGTCTGACGACAGGAAGGTACCGCCGTGGTCGGCCCCGGCGCGATGAGGGTGCGCTCAGCCCGCGGTCCAGTGCGCCGGGCGGAGCGTGGTGCGGCGTGCCGCCGCACAACGCGGAGCACTCCGCGCCACGGCGAACCATGGCGCGGAGTGCTTCCCGTTGTGCGGAGCGCAGTCGGCCGGGCCGCCCGCCGCGGCTCAGCCCGCGACGACGCCGCCCAGCACCGCCTTCGGCACCCGGTGCAGCGTCACGGCACCCGCCGCGGCGAACGGGTGCAGCGGGTCCGGGTCGCCGGACCCCGTCGGCCCGCCGAGCTTCGAGTCGCCCACGGCGCTGAGCACCGCGTACGCGTCCTCGGCGCTCCACCCGTGCTCGTCGACCAGGAACGCGAACGCGTCCTCGTACCCGCGACGGACGCTCTCCTGCACCGGGTCGCCGAGCCCGACGAACAGCCACTCCTCGGGCGTCTCGATGCGCGGTGCCCGGAGCACGGGGCCGCCCTGCAGCAGGTCGACGGAGACGATCGCGGTGCCCTGGGCCTCGATCGCGACGAAGGACGACTCGCCCTCCGCCATGATCGCGTGCACGTCCCCGATCGACAGGAGCGCGCCGGGCACCCGCACGGGCAGGTACACGGTGGAGCCGGGGCGGGCCTCGGTCACGTCCATGTTTCCGCCCTCGGCGTACGCGGGCATGATCGTCGAGTTCGTGCCCTCGGCCGGGGCCACCCCGATGCAGCCGATCATCGGCCGGACCGGGAACGCGTGTCGGTCCGTCACGCGCACGACGCCGTCCTCGATCGGGCAGCGGCGCGCGAAGACGCCCTCGGGCATGACGTGCTGGAGCGCCCCGGACCCGGGGAGCGAGACCGACCAGCCGTGCGTCGTCAGCTCGATGTCGCGGATGTGCACGGCCAGGGTGTCGCCCGGCATCGCGCCCTCGACGTACACCGGGCCGGTCACCGGGTTGATCGGTGCCTGCAGCTGGGCCAGGTCGTGGTGCCGGTCGAGTTCGGCGTACACGGCGTCGGTCGTCTCGAAGCCGATCGTCTCGCCGGTGCCCGGGGTGATGCGGAGCACGGGCTCGCGTGCCGGGTCGAACCCGGGGACGCCGAGGGTGTTCGGCAGGTGGTGGTCGGGGGTCATGCGTGGTCTCCTTCCGAGCCGACCTCGGTCGACCGTCCCGTCGCACGGTAGTAGAGGAACACGATTGCACCGACGACCAGCCACACGATGCCGCCGACCTTGGCCTCGACCGCGGCGTTGAGCAGCACGTACCCGATGATCAGGAAGCCGATGAGCGGCACGACCAGGTGCAGCAGCCAGTTGCGCGACTTCCCCTTCACGACGTGGTGCACGAACACCGACACGTGCAGGAGCATGAAGCCGAACAGGGCACCGAAGTTGACCAGGGACGAGATCGTGTCGATCTGCCCGACGAAGAACAGCACGAGGATCGCGGACAGCACCGAGACGACGATGATCGCGTTCTGTGGGACCTGTCGGCCGTTCAGCTTGTGCAGGAACGCGGGGAGCTGCCGGTCGCGGCTCATCGAGAAGAGCAGGCGGCTCGTGGCGGCCTGCGCGGCCATGGCGTTGGCGATGCCGACGGCCAGGACGTTCACCGCGAAGAACGCCGTCGCCCACCCGCTCGACGAGGCCTGTTCGACGATCGAGAAGAAGGCGTTGCCGACCTCGCTGTCCGGGAACGCGTCCCGGCCGGCGGCCAGCGCGGAGGCGAGCCAGGTCTGCAGGACGAACAGGAACGCGACGATCACGAGCGCCAGGATCATCGCGAGGCCGGCGCCCCCGCGGCGGCCGGTGGACTCCTCGGACAGGGTCGAGATGCCGTCGAAGCCGAGGAAGCTCAGCACCGCGATGGACAGGGCGCTCGCGATGAGCGGCGCGGAGACCTTCGCCGGGTCCCACACCTGGTCGGTCGAGAACGAGGCTCCGGGCACGGTGCCGCCGGTGAGGGCGACGATCGCGATGACGACGAAGATCGCGACGAACACGAGCTCGATGAGCAGGAAGATGCGGTTCGCGAGCTTGAGCGACGAGACGCCGAGCAGGTTGATGACGGTGTTGATCGCGACGAAGAGCAGCGCCCACAGCCAGCGGGGCGTGCCCGGGAAGATCCCGACCATGCTCTCCGCGGCGAACACGTAGAGCAGCGTCGGGACGAGTAGGTAGTCGAGCAGGATCGCCCAGCCGGCGAAGAACCCGGCGGTGGGGTGGATGCCGCGGCCGACGTACGAGAACACGCTGCCCGCGAGCGGGATGGACTTCGCCATCTGCGCGTACGCGAGCGCCGTGAAGATCATCGCCACGAGGCCGACGAGGTAGACGAGCGGCACCATGCCGCTCGACGCGTTGTAGACGGTGCCGAAGATCGCCCACGGGGCGATCGGCACCATGAAGACGAGCCCGTAGACGAGCAGGTCGGTGGTGGACACGGAGCGCTTGAGCTCCTGCTTGTAGCCGTAGGCCTCGAGCTGCTGCTGTGGGGAGAGCTCGCTGTGCTGCTGCGACATGACGGTTCCGTTCGGGGAGACGGTGCGTGGGTGGGGGGAGCCGGACGGGAGGATCGTGGCGGGGTGGTGCCGCGCCTCCCGTCCGGTGTGGGGTCGCGACCTAGGAGGTGGGCCGGTCCGCGACGGTGGGGTGGTCGTCGTGCGTCGCCGCGAACGCGGCGACGACGCGGCGGAACTCCTCCGGCTGCTCCAGGTGCGTGCAGTGGCTGGCGCCGGGGAAGACGTGCTGGCGGACGTCGGCGATGCGCTCGGCGAAGGGCTGCCAGGTGGCGGGGGTGGCCTCGTCGTGCTCGCCGGCGACGACCAGGGTGGGGACGGCGACCCGGTCGAGCCGGTCGACGATCGTCCAGTCGCGCATGGTGCCGATGACGTGGAACTCGTTCGGGCCGTTCATCGTGTGGTAGACCGTCGGCTCCTGTTCCATCTGGGTCTCGGAGTCGACGAAGTCCTGCGGCATGGGGACGACGCGGCAGACGTGGCGCTCGTAGAAGACCTGCGTCGCGGCGAGGTACTCGGGGTCGTCGACCGTGCCGGCCTGCTCGTGCCGGGTCAGGGCGTCCTGGACGTCGTCGGGCAGCTGCGCGCGGAGCTCGGCGGCGCCGTCGACCCAGAGCTGCATCGACGCGGGTGAGTTGCAGATCATCAGGCTGCGCAGGTGTGCCGGCCGCCGGACGGCGATCTCGGCGCCGAGCATCCCGCCCCACGACTGCCCGAGCACGTGGTGGTCGCCGAGGTCCAGGTGCTCGACGAGCGCGGCGTACTCGTCGACGAAGAGCTGCGGGACCCAGGTGTCGACGGGGGCGTCGGGGCGGTGGGAGCTCCGCCCGCAGCCGAACTGGTCGTGGTGGACGACGGTCCGACCGGTCTCGTCGGCCAGCGCCGCGAGGTTCCTGAGGTAGTCGTGGGCCATGCCAGGGCCGCCGTGCAGCACGACGAGCGGCAGCGCACCGGGGGTCGGGGAGTCGGGTTCGCTGACGCGGTACCAGGTGTGGCCGTCGCGGAACGGCATCGTGCCTTCGGTGATGCGGGACATGCCGCTCAGCATGGCTCCCGTAAAGGTCTGCTGCAAGACCTTTTCCGGTCCTTTAACGTGGACGAAACAGGACAGGAGGGGCCGACGTGGCGGAACGCGCGCCGGAGAGCCGGGTCGACGAGGTCGAGGACCGGCTCGTCACCGCGGTCGCCGTCGGGGAGTACCTGCCCGGGTCCCGGCTGCCGCCGGAGCGCGAGCTGACCGGCCTGCTCGGGGTCGGGCGGGTCACCGTCCGGGCCGCCCTCGCGCGCCTGGTGGACCGGGGGCTCCTCGAGACCCGGCGCGGTCGGGGCGGCGGGACGTTCGTCCGCACGCAGTGGCCGGACTCGTCGTCCGAGGCGGTCGGGCGGACGATGACCGCGCGGTGGGCCGGCATCCGTGAGACCGCCGACGCGATCGCACTGCTGCACGGGGCCCTCGCCACGGCGGCCGCCGAGCGGATCGCCGACGACGAGCGCGGGGCGCTCCGCGCTCGGCTCGAGGACTTCCGGGTCGCGGAGTCCGGGCTCGCGAAGCAGCAGGCGGACGCCGTGCTGCACCGGACGATCATCGACGCGGCACGGAACGACGTGCTCGCTGCGACCCTGGCCGGGCTCGAGTCGCAGGTGTCGATCGCGGCGCCCGCGCACCTCTGGGGGACCGCGGAGGGCATGGCCGAGATGGAGGCCCGGGCGCTCCGGGAGCACGAGGCGCTCGTCGACGCCGTGTGCGACGGGGCGACGGTGACGGCCGGGCAGATCGCGCGGCGGCACGTCGGGATCGACCTGGAGCTGCTCGAGCGGGCGGTGCTGCGGGCGGGGCAGGTGCCGACGGCCGACTAGCGTCGGCTGCATGCGACAGCGCGACCACGTGCACACCGGAGCCGACCCGCTCGTTCCGCTCGACGTCGTCACGGTCGGCGAGCACTCGATCGTGCCGGACGTGTCCCGGCCCGTGGCAGCGGTCGTCCGCCGGCGCGGTGGGCGCGGTGCCGTCCGCTGGCTGACCTGGCCGGACGCGCTGCTGCCGGAGCGGGCGATCGAGGAAGCCACCGCCTGGCCGACCTCGACGGGTGTCTGGGTCGTGTACCGTTCGGACGGCATCGACGACGAGACCCGCACCGCGGTGTTCGTGGGCCCGGGCGGCGTCGGGACATCGGTCGATCTCGGACACCGTTCGCCGATCGGTGCGGACGCGACCGGACTGTGGGTGGGCGATCCGCGGGACGCCTCGGACTGGACACACGCGTTCGGAGGGGACGGGACGGCCGGGGTGCCCGATGTCGACGACGTGTCCCTGGACTGGGCCGACACAGGTCCCTTCTGGCCCGACCCGGCGACGTGGACCCAGCCCGGGCCCGGCGAGGACGAGGACGGCTCCGGCGGTCCGTTCACCATCTCGGGCGTCGCGGACGAGGAGTGGACCATCGGGATCGACGACGTTCCGGACCCGGAGGCGTCGCAGTGCGACGGCGACCCGCGGTCCCTCCCGCCGGTTCGGACGGGACCCACCGACGTCGAACGGATCGGGCCGGACGGGACGCGTCACGCGGTCCACGTCGACCACTTTGTGGACCGGGTGGTGCTCGACGGGGACGACCTGACCCTGCGGTTCCACCGGACCGGCCCGCGCAGTGACCCGGACGCGGGGCCGTTCTCCAGCCCCGTGTACGAACCGGAGACCGTGACCGTCGACGTCTCGTCCGGCCTGCCCGACACCGTCCGGACGGAGGAGCTCCAGGCGCTCCCGGCGACACCGGAGGACGACGACGAGTGGGAGCGGGAAGTCGTGGCCCGGGAACGGCGCCGTGCGCGGTGGACGGACCGTCTCGACCTCGCGGGTGTCCCGGGCGCCGACTGGTCCCGCACCGACCCGGGAGGGACCGTCGTCGAGCGGCAGGTCGCTCGGCTCCGCGCGCAGTTCACGGGTCTCGACCGCCCGGTGCTGTCCTGGTCGCGGGACACCGACGGGCCGATGCGTCGGCGGAGCGACTACCGGGACGTCGAGGTCACGGTCGAGGGGGACTGGCCGGAGACGGTGGTCGTCGTGGCGTTCGAGCACACGTCGGTGCCGTTCCTCCGGCTCCGTCGTCGGTACCGGGTCCACGACGACACCGGGCGTCCGCGCGACTGGGGGTACGCGACGGTGCACCTCGACGAGGACATCGGCAGCGGGCACATCCCGCCGCGGAGCGCCGCCGTCGACGGGGTGCTCGACATCTGACCCGCGCCGGGGCCGACGCGGGTCAGGGTGGGGTCGAGCCCTCGAGCCGCGCCTCCTCGGCGTCGTAGCCCGCGCGGACCTGGCGGAGCACCAGGTCGTCGATCTCGTCGGCGTCGCGGAGCCGGAGGAGGGTCGCCGCCTTGTGCCGCACGAGGGCGAGCTCGAGCGCGACGGCGGAGTCGTGGCGCTGCAGGGCCGGGTGGTCCTCGTCCTCCTCGGCGCGGGCCTCGATGACGTCCAGGTGTGCCTCGTAGTCCTTCCGGATCCGCGCCACCGTCGCACGGTCGGCGCCGGCGGACCGCGCGAGCCGGGGGAGTGCGTCGAGCGCCTCCTCGATCGCCGTGCGCTCGGCGTGCCGACGCTCCTCGCCGACCGACTCGTCCTCCGGCAGGGCCGCCCGACGGAGCACCGCCGGCAGGACGAGCGCCTGGCCGACGATCGTCAGGACGACCACGCCCGCCGTGACGAACACGATGAGGTCCCGCTCTGGGAACGCGGCCCCGGACTCGAGCGTGCGGGGGACGGCGACCGCCATCGCGAGCGACACCGCGCCCCGGAACCCGGCGAAGCCGCTCACGAGCCGGTCGCGGCGGTCCTCGCGGGGCTCCCCGCCGAAGCGCCGGGTGACGAGCCAGACCGTTCCACCGATCGTGCCCTCGAACGCGAAGCGCACGAGGACCAGCACGACCGAGACCGCGACCACGAGCCCGACGCCGCTCCAGAGTTCACGGGCGTCGAGCTCCCGCGCGGCCACCATGGCCTCGATGCCGACGAGCACGAACAGGGCGCCGTTCAGCAGGTACGTCAGGAAGGACCAGAACGCGCGGACCTGCTGCCGGGTCTCGGCGCGGTCGAGCTTCGGGGCGACCTGGCTCACCACGATGCCGGCCGCGACGACCGCGAGCACGCCCGAGGCGCCGATCGCCTCGGCACCGAGGAACGCCGCGAACGGGACGAGCAGCGTGACGAGGTTCTCGAGCACCACGGTGTCCACCCGACGCAGCACGAGCGAACCGAGCCACGCCGCGAGGAGCCCGGCCGCGACGCCGCCGACGGAGGAGAGCACGAGCATCCACGAGACGCTCCAGAACGTCAGCTGCTGGGTGCCCACGGTCACGGCGACCGCGATGCCGTAGACCACCAGGGTCGTGCCGTCGTTGACCAGGCTCTCGGCGCGGAGCACCGTGACGTTCCGGCGGGGAAGCATCTTGGTCAGGACGCCCACCGCCGTGGCGTCGGTCGGGGCGACCGCCGCGCCGAGGACCCACGCCGGCCCCCACGGCATGCCGAGCAGGTGCAGGAGCGTGGCGACGACCCCGGCCGTCACGACGACGAGCACGGTGCCCATCAGGACGATCCCGCGGAGGTTCTTCCGGATCTCCCGGAGCGAGGTCGTCAGGCTCTCCCAGTACAGCAGCGCCGGCAGGAACAGCAGGAGCACGGCGTCCGCGGGGAGCTCCACCGTCCCGAAGGTCGGCACGAACGCGAGCAGGGCACCGATCACGAGCAGGAGCACCGGCGGCGCGACGCGGATGCGGTCGGCGACGGCAGCCGTCACGGCGATGGCGAGGCCGAGGGCGACCACCAGTTCAGGACCGAGCACGTGTCTCCTCGAGGTTCGTCCGACCTGTCAGTCAACGCCCGAGGTGCTGCGGGTCCTTCCCGATCCGCGTTCCGGGCGCACGACGGCCTCGCCGAGCAGGTCGCTCTCGCAAGACGCAACGTGGGCGGTTCCTCGCAGCGGAGTACCGCCGTGAGGAACCGCCCACGTTGCGTCCCGCGAAGAGGGAGGAGGGTCAGTCGTGGAACGTCTCGATGGACGCGCCGAGCGAGTTGAGGCGCTCCTGCAGCTGCTCGTACCCGCGGGCGATGATGCCCACGTTGCGGAGGACGCTCTCGCCCTTCGCCGCGAGCATCGCCAGCAGGATCACCACCGCGGGACGGAGGGCCGGTGGGCAGCTGACCTCGGCACCGGAGAAGTGCGTCGGGCCGGTGACGTCGAGCCGGTGTGGGTCGCGCAGGGTCACGCTGGCGCCGAGCCGGGTGAGGTCGAGCAGGTGGATCGCCCGGCCCTCGTAGACCCAGTCGTGCACGAGGGTCGTGCCCTCAGCCATCGCCGCGATCACGACGAAGAACGGCAGGTTGTCGATGTTCAGGCCGGGGAACGGCATCGCGTGGATCTTGTCGATCGGCGCGCGCAGCTCCGAGGGGTGGACCGTGATGTCGACGAGGCGGGTCCGACCGTTCGCGGCCGAGTACTCCTCGCTGACGTCGAAGCGCAGGCCCATCTCGGCCAGGGTCGCGAGCTCGATCTCCAGGAACTCGATCGGCGCGCGCGTCACGGTCAGGGTCGAGGACGTGACGATGCCGGCGGTCAACAGGCTCATCGCCTCGACCGGGTCCTCGCTGGGCCAGTAGTCCACGACCTCGTCGATCCGGCTCTTGCCCGTGATCCTGAGCGTCGTCGTGCCGATGCCCTCGACCTGCACCCCGAGGAGCTCGAGGAAGAAGCAGAGGTCCTGCACCATGTAGTTCGGGCTGGCGTTCCGGATCGTCGTGACGCCGTCGCGGGCGGCAGCGGCGAGGATCGCGTTCTCGGTCACGGTGTCGCCGCGTTCGGTCAGGACGACGGAGTGCGCGGGGACGTCCTGGTTCGCGACGCCGACCTCGTACCAGCCGGACGTCGCCTCGACGTCGACGCCGAAGGGGCGCAGCGCGATGAGGTGCGGCTCGACGGTCCGAGTGCCGAGGTCGCAGCCGCCGGCGTAGGGGAGTCGGAACGACCCGTACCGACCGCTCAGCGGGCCGAGGAACATCAGCACGCTGCGGGTGCGGCGCGCGGCGTCCGCGTCGATCGCGTCGAGGTGCAGGTCCGACGGCGCGACGATCTCCAGGATCTCGCCGTCGGGCGACCAGGTGACGGTCGCGCCGAGGCTGCGGAGCACGTCGATGATGCGATCGACCTCGACGATGCGCGCGACCCGGTGCAGCCGCGTCACGCCACGGTTCAGCAGCGAAGCGCAGAGCAGCGCGACGGCCGCGTTCTTGCTCGAGTTCACCGCGATCGAGCCGCTGAGCTTCCGTCCGCCCTGCACCCGCAGGTGCGAGCGCTGCGGTGCGCCGCCGATCGAGACGATCTGCTGGTCGAGCGCCTCGCTGATGCGCGTGAGCATCTCGAGGGACAGGTTCTGGCCACCCTGCTCGATCCGGTTGATCGCGCTCTGGCTGGTCCCGACGCGCTCGGCGAGCTGCGACTGGGTCATGCTGCGTCCCTTGCGGGCGCCGCGGATGAGCGCACCCACCTCGCGCAGGGGCGCGGTGGCCGCTGCGGGAGCGGCCGGGTCGGCGGGCGTGACGACGGTGGTGGTGTCGGACATGGGCGCCACGCTAACACGGTCATGAGATAAAACAGGGGACATCACGAGGCTGATTCGCAGGAACCGATCGGGAATAACTCGTCCATGAGAACTCAGGCGGTGACCCAGCCGTCGTGCTCGCGGTCGAACTCCCACCGGCTCGCCGGTCCGGGCATCGGTTGGGGGTCGCGCAGCCACACCGCCTGGTCCGGTGTCCACCCGGCGATGACGCTCGCGGTCCGGTCGTCGACCTGGACGGCCACACCCGAGGCGCGCAACCAGCCGCGCAGCGTCAGGTGCACGGCGTCGAAGTGGTCCGCCACCGCGTTCCAGTCCGGGACGACCCAGGCACCCTGGCGCCCCGTGGCGCGCCCCCAGTCGTGCTGCCGGGTCGTGCCGGTGACGTCGATCGGGAACCGACGGCAGAGCACTGCCCAGTCGTCCGCGTCGTCGACCTCGAAGACACGCGCGGCCGGGTCGACCTCGACGGCGGCGACGTCCGCGCGTTCCCAGCCCGTGTGGTCCTCGACCGCCCAGAGCGCCAGGGGACCGCGGTCGCCGACCCGGTGCGTCGTCGTCCGGAGCGCGGACGGCGGAGTGGTCCACCACTCTCCGGAATCCGCCGAGCCTGCCTCGCTGAGCTGCTCGTCGAGCAGTGCCCGGTGCGCATCCCGCAGCGCCACGGTCGCCGACGGGGGACGGACCGGATCCGGGTACTCCGCTGCCCACGGTCGCTCCGGTTCGACCGTCCACCACCGCGGATCGCTCGGGGCGGTGAACACCGTGCGGACTGCTGCCGTCGCGCTGACCGCTCGGACGGCCCGAGCGGTCGTCTCCTCCGGGACCGCGTCCGCGAGGAGCGCGTCCTGCTCGTCCGGCGCCTGCCACCACATGGCGGAGTCGGCGGTCCGGGCCAGTGCGCGCAGCACGTCGTCGACCGAGGCGGCGTCGACGTGTGCAGCGTCGAGCAGGGCGTCGTGGGCCCGTGCGACCTCGTGCGCGGACGGTTCGGGTGCCGGCTGGTCCGAACCCGGCCCGAACAGGACGACCCCTGCCCCGCGTCGTCGCGCCAGGTGGTACTCGGCCCAGAACAGCGTGCTGTCGCCCTCCTGCGGGTGGCCGGTCGCCCGGACGAGTTCCCAGCAGAAGCGGCGGCCACGCGGGCCGGCCAGCAGATCGGACTCGATGGTCACGGCGCCAGGCTAACGAGGTCCGGCGCCCCGCCGATAGCCACCGGTGCAGGACCACGGACGGGCCTGCATCCCGCCCCACGGACGGCGGCGGGACGATCGAGAACCAGGACGGGCCATGATCGTCGTCACACGACTCAACGGCAGCGCATTCGCTGTCAACCCGGACCTCGTGGAGCGCATCCAGGAGACGCCGGACACGACCCTCATCATGGTCGACGGGGCGAAGTACATCGTCCGCGAGTCCATGACCGAGGTGATCGACCTCGTCGCCGCTTACCGCGCCCGGATCGTCGGGATGGCGTACGGCACCGACGCGCAGTCCGTCCAGAACTCGGGCGGTCCCCACTCCCTTGCACCCGTCGCGGCCCTGCCGAGCAGATCGACCGACGCTCGCGCGGACGGGGGGCGCTGACGTGGACATCGCGACCATCGTCGGCATCCTCGTCGCCTTCGGCGCCCTGTTCGGCATGGCGCAGATGGAGCACGTCGAGCTCGCCGGACTGTTCCTGCCCGCCCCGATGCTGCTCGTGTTCGGCGCGACGATCGGCTGCGGCATCGCCAGCACCACCCTGAAGGACGCGATCGCCGCGTTCAAAGCGGTGCCGAAGGCGTTCACGGGCAAGGTCACGCCGCCGCAGGCCGTCATCGACGACGTCGTCGGGCTCGCCGAGACCGCCCGCTCGAACGGTCTGCTCGCGCTCGAGCAGGAGGCCGACAAGCACGACGACCCGTTCATGAAGAAGGCGCTGCAGAACATCGCCGACGGCACCGACGGGGACGAGCTCCGGATCCTGCTCGAGGACGAGATCGAGTCGAACGCCGCACCGCTGCGGAGCGCGAGCGCGTTCTTCATGGGCCTCGGCGGCTTCGCGCCGACGGTCGGCATCATCGGCACGGTGGTGTCGCTCACCCACGTCCTCGCGAACCTCGGCAAACCGGACGAGCTCGGTCCGCTCATCGCGAGCGCGTTCGTCGCGACGCTCTGGGGCCTGCTCACCGCGAACTTCCTGTGGCTCCCGTTCGGCGGCAAGCTCAAGAAGCTCGCGCAGCTCGAGTCGGACCGCCAGACCCTCCTGATGGAGGGGCTGCTCGCCGTGCAGGCCGGCAGCCAGCCCCGCCTGCTCGGTGAACGCCTGACCGCGATGGTCCCGCCGACCGCCCGCGGTGACGCGAAGGGCGGCAAGGGCGCGAAGGGCCGGGCGTCGGCGGACGTCGACGACCAGCAGCTGGCGGCCTGACCGTGAGCGCGAACCCCCGGGGCCGCGGACGCGGTCGGAAGCGCGGCGGCCACGACGAGGCCGAGCACCCCGACGAGCGGTGGATGGCGTCCTACATGGACATGATCACCGTCCTGATGTGCATGTTCCTCGTCCTGTTCGCGATGTCGTCGGTCGACCAGCAGAAGTTCATCGCGCTGAAGACCTCGCTCGCGACCGGCTTCGGCGAGGTCAAGTCCGACAAGATCGACACGGCGTCCGGCACGGTCGTGTCGAAGTCGCAGGTCACGAAGGACGGCAAGGGCTACGCGACCGACAAGTCGAAGGCCGAGCACTCCACCGCGGCCTCCGGCGCGAAGGACACCAACGTCGACCCCGCGTCCACGGTGGTCCCGCCGGTCGCGTCGAAGGCCGACCTGGCCGCCGCGCAGCACGAGCTCGACGACCTGAAGGCGATCGAGTCGGCGATCCAGGGCAACCTGGACAAGGCCGGCGAGCAGGCGAACGTGCAGTTCACGGTCGACGCGCGCGGGCTCACGGTCCGGCTGATCGGCAGCGAGACCTACTTCGGCACGAACAGCGCCGACCTCTCCGACCAGGCGCGGCGGATCATGGACGCCATCGCGCCGGTCCTGCGGACGAGCAACCACGACGTGAGCGTCGAGGGGCACGCCGACCAGCGGAACTCGACCGCGCCGTACGCCACGAACTGGGAGCTCAGCGCCGCCCGGGCGACGGGCGTGCTCCGCGACCTGGTCGAACGTGGCGGGATGCCCGGCGAGCACGTGCAGAGCGTCGGCTTCGGGTCGAGCCGCCCGCTCGCGAAGGGCGACTCGGACGCCGACCTCGCGCTGAACCGCCGCGTCGACATCGTCGTGCTGTCGAACGCGGACCAGGACGTCAGCAGCCTGATGCCCGCGCTCGCGACCGCGCAGGACGGAGCACGCGCCGCCGGCTGACACACGACGAGCGAACACATGCCGGAGCGCCCCGGCGCAGCGGCACAGCGGGATGGCAACCGACGAGGCGCACGCGCCCCACCGGCCCCAGTCCGGGGGCCAGCACTGACGCGCGCCCGCCGGCGGCCGACAGACGCACCCGTGACCGAGACCCTGCCAGCGCCCGAGGTGTACGACTTCGCGCGCCCGTCGACGCTCGCCCGCGAGCACGCCAGGGTCCTCGAGCTCGCCTTCGAGACCTTCGCCCGGCAGTGGGGCACGCAGCTGACCGCCAAGGTCCGCGCGGTCAGCCAGGTCACCTGCGAGCAGGTCGAGATGACGACGTACGACGAGTACGCCGCGTCGCTGCCGGCCCTGACCGGCATGGTGCTCCTGCCGATCGCCGGCATCGCGCCGAAGGGCGTCTTGCAGGTGCCGCTCGACGCCGCCCTGACCTGGGTGTCGCACGCCCTCGGCGCCTCGAAGCCGCTGCCGACCCCCGACCGCACCTTCACCCCGATCGAGCAGGCCCTCGTGCGGAAGATCGTCGAGGACGCCCTCGACGACCTGCGCTACTCGTTCGGCGGGCTCCTCACACACGAGGTCGTGACCGGCGGCTTCCAGTTCAACAGCCAGTTCGCCCAGGCCGCGCAGAAGGGCGACCTGATGATCGTCGCCTCGTTCGCGATCCGCGTCGGCGACCGCGTCGCACCGGGGACCCTCGCACTGCCGGCCGAGGCGCTCCTGCCGCAGCTCGGCGAGGACACCTCGAGCGTCACCGCCGCCGACGCGAAGGCCCTGCTCGACGCGCAGCTCGCAGCGGTCCCGGTCGGCGTCAGCCTGCGCTTCGCGCCGGCCACCGTGCTCCCCGCCCGGGTCCTCGGCCTCGCGGTCGGCGACGTCCTGCCGCTGCCGCACCCGCAGCACCGCCCCCTCACCATCGCCGTCGACGGCGAGCCCGTCGGCACGGCCGCCGTCGGCGCGAACGGTTCGCGTCTCGCCGGCATCGTCGTCACGACCACCACGGAGCAGCACGCATGACCACGACCACCCTCCACACCGCAGCCGCCGAGTCGCTCGCGGCGCAGCTCCCGACGGCGGCCCCCCTGTCCGCGGTGGCACAGCCTGGAGGCGCGCCCGCGGTCGTGCTCGAAGCGGCGGCCGACGCGGTGGTCGCGTCCTTCGTCGGCGGCCTGTCGGCCGACCTGGCCCTGGTGCTCACCGACCTGGAGGCCGTGGTCGCCGCCGGCGGCACCGACCACGGGATCGTCGCGGTCACCGACGTCCTCCGCCCGTCCCTCGAGGCCGCCGCCGGGGTCCTCGGCGTCGGGGTCCTCGGCGAGGCCCGCCGCGAGTCGGCCGCGTCGCTGTTCGCCGACCCGGAGACCGTCGTGTTCGCACTGACCGCCGGCGGCGTCGCCGGCGGGTGGTTCGGCCTCCGCGTCCGCGAGAACGGCACCGTCTCGGCCCCGGCCGCCACGCCCGCCCTGCCGACCGGGAACCTCGGCCGGATCAACAACGTCGAGATGACGCTGACGGTCGAGATCGGCCGCACGCGCATGTCCGTCCGCGACGTCCTCGGCATGGAACCGGGCGCCGTCGTCGAGCTCGACCGCAGCGCCGGGGCCCCCGCGGACGTCCTGCTGAACGGTCGGCTCATCGCGCACGGCGAGGTCGTCGTCGTCGACCAGGACTACGCGGTCCGCATCACGAAGATCCTCGACGTCGCCGAGAGCGTCTGAGCCCGGCCGTGGACACACTGGTCATCGTCCTCCGCGTCGCCCTGTCGCTCGGCGTCGTGCTCGCCCTGATGTGGGTGCTGCACCGCCGCGTGTCGAAGGGGCAGCTCGGCCGTCCGAAGGCCCGCGGCCGCCGCGCCGCGTCCGTCGAGGTCGTCGGGCGCACCGGCATCGGGGGCAAGGCGAGTGTCGTCGTGGTCGACGTCGAGGGGGAGCGCCTCGTCCTCGGCGTGTCCGAGCACGGGGTCGCGCTGCTCACGAGCGGACAGGCACCCGCGCCGGAGCCCGAGCTCGCGATCGTCACGTCCGCCGACCGGTTCCGCGCCGAGCTGGAGCAGCAGGACGACTCCGCCACGATCCTCCCGGTCGGAGCGGCCGACACGACCGAGGTGACGGCGCCGCTGCCCATGCGTCCGCGCAACCGACGTCCGCAGCGCACCGTCGTGCCGACCAACCGTCAGCTGCACGGTTCGATCCTGTCCGCCGACACGTGGCGGCAGGCCGCGGCCGCGCTCCGCGACCGGCGGGCCGGGTGACCGCCGCACGCGTCGGCCGCCTCGTCACGCTCGTCCTGCTCGGCGCGGCGGTGCTCGCCGGCCTGCTGCTCCTGGACCCGACCGGCGCGCACGCCGCCGGGGTCGTCCAGCCGAGCGCTCCCGCGACGCCCACCCCGCCCGCGACCGGGGACTTCAGCGTCAGCGTGAACGGTCCGGACGGCAGCCCGTCGTCGGCCGTGGTGACGCTCCTCGGCATCACGCTCCTCAGCGTCGCCCCGGCGCTGCTGCTCATGATGACGTCGTTCACGAAGATCTTCGTGGTCCTCGCGATGACCCGGAATGCCCTCGCGCTCCAGGGCATCCCGCCGAACCAGGTCCTCGCCGGACTCGCGCTCTTCCTGTCGCTCTTCGTGATGGCACCGGTGCTCGGGCACATCAACGACGACGCCCTGCAGCCGTACCTGGCGGGGCACGTCGACTTCGCGACGGCGGTCGAGGTCGGGACGAAGCCGCTCCGCACGTTCATGCTGCACCAGACGCGCGAGGAGGACGTCGCGCTCATCACCCGCGCGGCCGGACAGGCCAACCCGAAGGACATGGACGCCGTCCCGATGACGACCGTGATCCCGGCGTTCGTGATCTCCGAGCTCCGCAGCGCGTTCATCATCGGGTTCGTCATCTTCATCCCGTTCCTGGTGATCGACCTCGTCGTGTCCGCGGCGCTCATGTCGATGGGCATGATGATGCTCCCGCCGGTGATGATCTCGCTGCCGTTCAAGATCCTGCTGTTCGTGCTCGTCGACGGGTGGGGGCTCATCATCCAGTCGCTCATCCAGAGCTACCAGGTGGTGCACTGATGAACCAGCAGGCCGTCATCGACCTCACACTCCAGGCGCTCCTGGTGTCGGCGAAGCTCGCCGCCCCGGTCCTCGTGACCTCGCTCGTCGTCGGGTTCGCGATCTCGCTGTTCCAGTCCGTGACCCAGATCCAGGAGGTCACGCTCTCGTTCGTGCCGAAGGCCGTCGCCGTCGCGATCGCCCTGGTCGTCTGCGGCAACTGGATGATCTCGGAGATGGTGGCCTTCACGCACGTCGCGTTCGACATGATCCCGAAGCTGCTCGGGACCGGCTGATGGACCTCGTCGTCGACGGCGCGCGGCTCGAGGCCACGATGCTCGCCGGGGTGCGGCTCGTGGCGTTCTTCGTCATCGCGCCGCCGTTCTCGTACCGGGCGTTCCCGGCGACGATCAAGGTCGTCCTCGGGCTCGCCCTGGCGATCGGCCTCGCGCCGCACGTCGGCGCCGGGTACGTGCAGGCGGACACCGGGGCGTTCCTCCTCGCCCTCCTCACCCAGCTCGCGGTGGGGCTCGGGCTCGGGTTCCTGGTGTTCCTCGTCTTCGCCGCCGTGCAGTCCGCCGGTGCGCTCATCGACCTGTTCGGAGGGTTCACCCTCGCGCAGGCGTTCGACCCGCAGTCCCAGGTGAACGGCGCGCAGTTCACCCGGCTGTTCCAGATGGCGTCCCTCGCGCTCCTGTTCGCCAGCGGGGGCTACCAGCCCATCGTCGGCGGACTCGTCCGGTCGTTCGACGCGGTGCCCCTCGTCGGCACCGACGGTGCACCCGGCACCTTCGCGGTCGGGTCACTCGCGGCGCTGCTCGTCACCGCGATGTCGCAGATGTTCCTCGCGGCGCTGCAGATCGCCGGCCCGCTCGTCGTCGTGCTCTTCCTGGCGGACGTCGGACTCGGGCTGCTCACCCGGGTCGCACCCGCGCTGAACGCCTTCCAGATGGGCTTCCCGATCAAGATCGGGCTGACCGTCGTGTTCGCCGGCGCGCTCTTCATGGCCCTGCCCGCGGTGGTGTCGTCCCTCACCGGGGACGCCGTCGCCGCGATCACCGGACGGGGGTGACGGCGTGTCCGACGGCGGCAGCGGGGAACGGTCCGAGCGGGCCACCCAGAAGCGCATGCAGGAGGTGCACCGGAAGGGGCAGCTCGGCCGGTCGCAGGACCTCGGCGCCTGGGTCGGGATCGCGACGGCGGCGCTCATGATGCCCGCCGCGATCGGCAGTGCCGCCTCGGCCGGGCAGGAGCAGCTGCACGTCGTGCAGCGGGTGATCGCCGACCCCACGACCGCCACGGCGCGGCAGGCGCTCGTCGACGCGTTCGCCTCGATCGGGGCGACGCTCGGCCCGATGCTCGGCGTCGTCGCGGTCGCCGTCGCGGCGGTGTCCGTCGCGCAGGGCGGGGTGCACTTCCGTCGGATGACCCCGCAGCCGGACCACTTCGACCCGGTCGCCGGGATCAAGCGGGTGTTCGGCGTGCAGGCGCTCTGGAACGGGGTGAAGGCGCTGCTCAAGACCGCGGTCGTCGGGCTCGTGCTCTGGTTCGCCGTGCAGTCGCTCGTGCCCGTGCTCATGACGAGCGGCTCGCTGCCGCTGTCCGCGGTGCTCGACGCCGCCGCGGCCGGCACCGGGACGCTCCTGCGCGCCGCCGTCGCCGCGGGGCTGCTCCTCGCCGCGGTCGACGTCTTCGTGGTTGTCCGGCGCAACCGGAAGCGCACCATGATGACCAAGCAGGAGGTCAAGGACGAGTCGAAGCACAGCGAGGGCGACCCCCTCGTGAAGTCGCAGCGACGCTCCCGCCAGCTGGCGATGAGCCGGAACCGGATGGTCGCCGCGATCGGGGACGCCGACGTCGTCATGACGAACCCGACCCACTACGCGGTCGCGCTCCGCTACGAACCGGGGAAGTCCGCTCCACGGGTGACCGCGAAGGGTGCCGGGCCGGTCGCCGACGTCATCCGCGCCAGGGCCGAGGAGGCCCGGGTACCGATCGTCCGCGACGTCCCGCTCACCCGGGCGCTGCACGCCGCGTGCGAGCTCGGGCAGGAGGTCCCGGTCGACCTCTACACGCCCGTCGCCCGCGTCCTGTCGTTCGTGATGGCCCTCAAGGCCCGCGGTGCCGCGGCGGGCACGCACGCCGCACCCCGTCCGACCACCCCGGCCGAGGTCGCCGCCGTCCTCGACCCCGCCACCCTCAGCGGCGACCTGCGTCCGCGCCGGCTCCGCCCGTCCCGTCCCGCCGCCGACGCGGCACCCAGCCCGTCGTCGTCCGCGACCTCCGATCCGCAAGGGGTTCCCGCATGAACCGCAAGGACCTGCCGAAGCTCGCCGTCCCCGTCTTCATCGTCGGGATCGTCCTGCTCCTGATCCTGCCGGTGCCGTCGTTCCTGCTCGACGTGCTCATCATCTGCAACATCCTGCTGGCGCTCGTGATCCTGCTCACGACGCTGTTCGTGAAGAAGCCGCTCGACTTCTCGGTGTTCCCCTCGCTGCTGCTCGTCGCGACGCTGTTCCGGCTCGGCCTGAACGTCGCGTCCACCCGGCTCGTGCTCGGCGAGGGGTTCGCCGGCGACGTCATCCAGGCGTTCGGCCACGTCGCGGTCTCCGGGTCGGTGATCATCGGCGCGGTCGTGTTCCTCATCCTCGTGGTGATCCAGTTCGTCGTCGTCACGAAGGGCGCCGAGCGCGTCGCCGAGGTCGGGGCGCGGTTCACCCTCGACGCCATGCCGGGCAAGCAGATGGCGATCGACGCCGACCTGAACGCCGGGCTCATCACGGACGCCGAGGCGAAGGAGCGCCGCGCGGCCGTCTCCGCCGAGGCCGACTTCTACGGTGCGATGGACGGCGCATCGAAGTTCGTCAAGGGCGACGCGATCGCGGGCATCCTGATCATCGTCATCAACCTCATCGGCGGCATCGCGATCGGCATGCTGCAGAACGGCCTCTCGATCACCGACGCCCTGTCGAAGTACGGCATCCTGACGATCGGCGACGGGCTCGTCACGCAGATCCCGGCGCTCCTGATGGCGGTCTCGACGGGCATGATCGTGACCCGGTCCGGCGCGGAGACCGAGATCGGCGCCTCGGCGACGAAGCAGCTGACCCAGTCCCGCAACGCGCTCATGATCGCCGGGGTCGCCGCGATCGCGATGGGCTTCATCCCCGGCATGCCGATCCTCCCGTTCCTGCTCATCGGCGCCGGCCTGCTGTTCGCCGGCTGGCGGCTCGCCCGGCAGGCGAAGCGCGAGGAGCAGGCCGCCGAGCAGCAGCAGGCGCTCGAGGCCGCGGCGCCCACGTCGGACAGCCCCGAGGACCTGCTCGAGCAGATGCGCGTGCACGCCCTCGAGATCCTGCTCGCCCCCGACCTGGTCGACATGGTGTCCGGCGCCTCGGACGACCTGCTCGGCCGGGTCCGCGCGCTCCGCCGGAAGATCGCCGTCGACATGGGGATCGTCGTGCCCCCGGTCCGGACGCGGGACAGCATCGACCTGCCGCCGGCGACCTACGCCATCCGGATCGCCGGCGTCGAAGCCGGGCGGGGGACCGCGCCCGCGCGGAGCGTCCTCGCGCTCGGCGACCAGCTGGACGGACTCCCCGGCGCGGTGACGGTCGAGCCGGTGTTCGGGCTCGCCGGCAAGTGGGTCCCCGCCGAGCTCCGGCACGCGGCGGAGATGACCGGGGCGACCGTGATCGACCGGGTCTCCGTGCTCGTCACCCACCTGCAGGCCGTGATCGGGGACAACGCCGCACGGCTGCTCACGCGCGAGGACGTCAAGGTCCTCACCGAGGGCGTCAAGCAGGTGAACCCGGCCGCGGTCGAGGAGCTCGTCCCCGGCATGCTCTCGCTCGCCGAGGTGCAGCGCGTGCTCCAGGGCCTGCTGTCCGAGCGTGTCCCGATCAACGACCTCGGCCGGATCTGCGAGGCGCTCACCCTCCGGGCCAAGGTCTCGACGGACCCCGAGGGACTCGTCGAGGCGGCCCGCGCCGCCCTCGGTCCGGCCCTGCCCGCGCGCTACGCCGAGGACGGCACGCTCCGGGTGATCATGATCGACCCGCTCCTGGAGCAGTCGATGCTCGAGGGGCTCCGGCCGTCCGAGCAGGGCACCCAGATCGTGCTCGACGCGCACCGCATCGAGCAGGTCCTCGGGTCCCTCCGCGACGCCGTGCGCTCGGTCGAGGAACAGGGGCTCTCCGCCGTCCTGGTGTGCGCCCCGCAGCTCCGCCCGGCCGTGCACCGCATGGTCTCCGCCCAGGCGAACGGCCTGCCGGTGCTGTCGTACCAGGAGGCCACCGCCGCGGGCTCCACCATCGAGACCGTGGGGGTGGTCCGTGCCGCCGATCCGATCGCTGCGTAGGGGCCCGACGCTCGAGGCGGTCCGCGAGGCCGTCCGCGCCGAGTTCGGCACCAGCGCCCGCATCGTCTCCGCCGAGCGCGTCACGTCCGCCGGCATCGGCGGGCTGTTCCGCCGCGCCCACGTCGAGGCGGTCGTCGAGGTCGCCGACCCGACCACCCCGCCCGTCGCGCGGGTCGCGATCGCGGACGGTCCGGTCGTGCGGGTCGGCATCGCCGCGCTCCTCGCCGACGCCGAGGCGGCCGAGGACCGCACCGCCCGCTCCGACGGCACCGCGACGGCGCGGGCCGACGCGTTCGCGTCGGTGCTCGACGGGTTCGTCGCGGACGGGATCGCACCGCGCGGGGCTGCGGCTGCGTCCGTGCCGGCATCCGTGCCCGCATCCGTGCCAGCGGATGCATCCGTGCCCGTGCCCGTGCCGGTGCCGGTGCGCGGACCTGCTGGGGCCGGCCCCGAGCCGGACGCGGGCCTGGTCGACGGGGGCGGGTCGCGCCTCCAGGACGGTGTCGGCGACCAGCCTGGAGGCGCGGTGCCACCGGTCCTGTCGGCCCCCGTCGTGCCGGCGGTGCGGTCCGCCGACGGCGACCTGGTCCTGCTGGTCGGCCGACCGACCGACGTCGACGCAGCGGCCGGCGTCTTCGCGACGCGGCACGCGCTCCAGCCGACCGACGCCGCCGACCGGCGGGCCGGCATCCTCGCCCGGGCCGCCGGCGTGCAGGCCGGGCACGCGCTGCTCGGCGTCGCCGCGTGGGACGACGTCGCGACGACCGAGGGCCTCGCGCCGGATCAGGTGTGGGTCGTCGTCGACGTCGGCCGGAAGCACGAGGACACCGTGGCGATGGTGTCGGCGGTGGCGTCGCGCACGCCCGTCGCGGGGATCGTGGCGATCGGCGCGGGGGAGACCGCCACGCCGGAGTCCGTGCACCGGTTGGGGGTCCCGGTCCTGTCGCTAGGCTGACGGGGTGCTGGTACTCACGCGGAAGGTCGGCGAGCGGATCCTCGTCGGTGACGACGTCGTCATCACGGTGCTCGACAGTCGCGGGGACGGCGTGCGGATCGGCATCGACGCACCGCGCGGGGTGAAGATCCAACGCGAGGAGGTCGTGCGCGCCGTGACCGAGGCGAACGCCGAGGCGGCGGCTGCCGCCGCGTCCGCCGGTGCCGCGGGGCCGGACGACGCCGAGGCGCGGCTGCGGGCGGCGCTGGGGCGCACCGCGCCGGACCCCGACTGAGGCGTTCTGCGCCGGACCTCGCGCCGGGGCGCTCCGCGCCGGACCCCGACCGGGGCGTTCTGCGCCGGACCCCGACCGAGGCCCGGCGCTCCTGCGGCTCCGGCTGGGACCCCGCCACCTGCCCTGGCTGCGGCTCGCTACGGCCGGGGCTTCTTCTCCTGCTCGGGCAGGCGTCCGGCGGCGGCCTCGGCCGCGAACCACGCCGCTGCCTCCTCCTGCCGGGCACGCTCCTCGCCGAGGGCGATCGGCGCCCGGACGTGCTCCGGCTCGTAGCCGAACGACTCGATCAGCTGCGGGACGATCGGTCGGATGCGCGCGACGAGTCGGTCGACGTAGGCCGACACCGCGCGACCGCGCTGGGCCGACAGCCGACCGTGCAGCAGGTACCAGTCCAGGTGCTGCTCGAGCAGCCCGAGGGCGAACAGGTCGCGCAGCCAGACCAGCGTGCGTCGGGTGTCGCCGGGGGCGACCTCCTCGATCGCGTCCGTGAACGCCTCCCACTGCATGAGCTCCGCGTGCGCCTTCGCCGCCTCGATCAGCTCGTGCTGCGAGCGGTTCAGGAGCTTCGCCGCCTTCGCTCGGTCCTTGCCGGCCGAGGCGAGCCGCAGTCCGATCTCGGTCACCATCGTGTCGACGCGGCCCTGGAGCAGCTCGCGCTGCGTCCGGGGGTCCTGCAGGTCGGTGACGGAGGCCGCGAGCGAGCCGCGGTCGGCGACGGTCTGCCCGAGCCGGCGCAGGCCGGACGCGTCGGCGAGCTTCGCGGCCGCCTGGGCGGCGACGAAGCGGGCCGTCGACGCCGGGTCGCGCGGGGCGCGGGCGCGGAAGTCGGTGAGGAGCCGCTTGCCGACGAGCTGCAGCAGGATCGTGTTGTCGCCCTCGAACGTCACGTAGACGTCGAGGTCGGCGCGGAGACCGGTGAGGCGGTTCTCGGCGAGGAACCCGGCGCCACCGCAGGCCTCGCGGCACTCCTGCAGGGTCTCGAGCGCCGACCAGGTCGACATCGACTTGAACGCCGCGGCCTGGGTCTCCAGGTCCTCGCGGCGCTGCGGGGTGTCCTCGCGCCCGCTGAACACGTCGTCGAACGTGCGCAGGAGCTTCTCGTGCGCGAACGACTGCGCGAACACCGTCGCGAGCCGGGGGATCAGGCGACGCTGGTGTCGGCCGTAGTCGAGCAGCACGCCCTCGTCACCGCCGCCGGTCGGGAACTGCCGACGCTCCATCGCGTAGGTCAGGGCGATCTGCAGCCCGATCTTCTGCGCGACCACGGCCGCACCGTCGAGCGAGACCCGACCCTGCACGAGGGTGCCGAGCATCGTGAAGAAGCGGCGTCCGGGCGAGGCGATGGGGGAGCTGTACGTGCCGTCCTCGGCGACGTCGCCGTACCGGTTGAGCAGGTTCGTGCGGGGGACCCGGACGTGGTCGAACCAGAGCCGGCCGTTGTCGATGCCGTTCAGGCCGCCCTTGACGCCGTCGTCCTCGCCGCCGACGCCGGGCAGGAAGGCGCCCTCGACGTCGCGGAGCGGCACGTAGAAGGCGTGCACGCCGTGGTCGACGCCCGCGGTGACGAGCTTCGCGAACACGACGGCTGCTCTGCCGTGCAGGGCTGCGTTGCCGATGTAGTCCTTCCACGCACCGCGGAACGGCGTGTGGATCTCGAACTCCTGCGTCGCCGGGTCGTAGGTCGCCGTCGTCGCGATGCTCTGGACGTCCGAGCCGTGCCCGGTCTCCGTCATGGCGAAGCAGCCGGGCACGTCGAAGCGGATGATCCCCGGCAGGAACTCGCGGTGGTTCCGCTCGGTGCCCAGGTGGTGCACGGCCGAGCCGAACAGTCCCCACTGCACGCCGGCCTTGATCTGGAGCGACGGGTCGGCGGTGGTCAGCTCCTCGAACGCAGCGAGGTTGCCGCCGTGGTTCTCCTGCCCGCCGAACTCGAGCGGGTACGGACGCTGGATCGCGCCGGCGTCGACCAGGATGCGGAGCTGCTCGAGCGCACGGGCACGGTGCTCGGGGACCGGCTGGCCCTCGATCTTGTGCACCGCGGGGTCCTTCGTCAGTCGACGGGAGATACGGCGGTCCTCGGCCCACCGTCCGAGCAGGAGCTCGCCGAGGAGCGTCGTGTCGATGCGGACGTCGGTGTCCGTCGAGCCGACCGGGGTGCCGGCCGCCGGGTCGCCGGCGGCGCTGGCGTTCGGGGCCTCGGTCGCCGGGGCTGCGGTCGTCGAGCTGGGGCGTGCGGGTGCGGTGTCGACCATGCGTGGAGCCTTCCTGAACTGCTCTGTCCGTGTTGCAGAACCCACGCTAGGCACCGCGACCGACAGTCGCGTGAACGCCGTGTCCGCCGCACAAGACCGTCGCGCTGCCCGGCGCGCGCGTGGTGGGAACCCTCCAAAACGCGCCGGAGGGATTTTGTTCGCACCCCTGCTCGATTCGGCCGTCGTCGCGAGCGCGGGGCACAGTGGACGGATGTCCAGCACCACCGCACCCGACTCCCGGGAGCACAAGCGCACCTTCTTCGGGCAGCCGTTCGAGCTGTCCACACCGTTCGCGGTCGAGCTCTGGGAACGGTTCTCGTTCTACGGCATGCAGGGGATCGTCCTCCTGTACATGTACTACACGGCGTCGCAGGGCGGCCTCGGCATCAGCGAGGGAATCGCCACCGGCATCATGGGCGCCTACGGCGGCGCGGTGTACCTGTTCACCATCGTGGGGGCGTGGGTCGCCGACCGGCTCGCGGGTGCGGACCGGACCCTGTTCGGCAGCGCGATCGTCGTGATGGCCGGGCACGTGGCACTGGCGCTCGTCCCGGGGGTCGCCGGGGTCGGGATCGGCCTGGTGCTCATCGCGCTCGGGTCCGGTGGCCTCAAGGCGACCGCGACCACCATCGTCGGCGGGCTGTACAGCCGCGACGACCCCCGGCGCGACGCCGGCTTCTCGCTGTACTACCTCGGCGTGAACCTCGGCGCGTTCGCCGGCCCGCTGCTCACCGGGTTGCTGCAGAGCACCCTCGGCTTCCACTTCGGCTTCGGACTCGCGGCGATCGGCATGGCCGCGGGGCTCGTGCAGTACGCGATCCGCCGTCCGAAGCTCCCGGACGCCGTCCGGCACGTCACGAACCCGGTCGACCGTCGTCGGCTGCCCCTGCTCGGCGGGATCGTCGCCGTCGTGCTCGTGCTCGTCGTGGTGTCCGTCCTGACGGGGTTCCTGACCGTGCGGAACCTGCCGACCGTCGTGGTCGCCGTCGTGGTCGTCGCGACGATCGCCTACTTCGTCGTGATCCTGTCGAGCGGACTCACCGCCGACGAGCGGTCCCGCGTCGTCGCCTTCATCCCGCTGTTCATCGCGAGCGCGGTGTTCTGGTCGCTGTACCAGCAGCAGTTCACCGTCGTCACGGTGTACTCCGACCAGCGCTTGGACCGGTCGTTCTTCGACTGGACGATGCCGGTCTCGTGGATCCAGTCGATCAACCCGGTGTTCATCATCGTGCTCTCCGGCGTCTTCGCGGCGATGTGGACGAAGCTCGGTGCCCGACAGCCCTCGACCCCGACGAAGTTCGCGCTCGGCACGGGCATCATGGGCATCGCGTTCCTGCTGTTCCTGCCCTTCGTCGGCACCGGGGAGAACGGCACGCCGCTCGTGGCCCTCGTCGCGATCCTGCTCGTCTTCACGCTCGCCGAGCTGCTGCTCTCACCCGTCGGGCAGTCCGTCGCGACGAAGCTCGCGCCGCCGAAGTTCCAGACGCAGATGGTCGCGCTGTTCTTCCTCTCGGTGTCGCTCGGCACCGCGGTCACCGGTGTCCTGTCGGCCTACTACGACCCGACGGACGAGGCCCCCTACTTCACCGTGCTCGGCCTGGTGGCGGTCGTCGTGGGTGTCGTGCTGCTCCTGCTCGCGAAGCCGGTGCTGAAGGCCATGCGGGGCATCCGGTAACCTGGAGCGGACCAGCCCGACCCCGTCACCACAGGAGTCCACCATGCTCGAACTCATCGCAGGCGTCATCATCGGCATCGGCGTCCTCGGGGGCATCGGCTTCTGCATGGCCGTCGCCGCGATGATGAAGAGCGGCTCCGAGGAGTACTAGGCCGCTCGCCGCCCCGGGACCCGTCGCGGCCCGGGGTCACTCCGCCGGTTCGACCGGCACCAGTTGACGACCCAGGACGGTCGCGCGCTCGAACGGGCCGCGGCCGTCCTCGGTGTGTACGGGCTCGTCGAAGGCGACCACCCACGTGCGCTGGACGCCGCCGAGCTGGTTCCCGCCCGGCGCCACGACGACCCCGACGGGCTCGCCGACCCAGCGGTCCCCGCCGCGCTCCGACGGGACGACCCGGACGAGGGCGCCGATCCCGATGCCGCTCCCGCTCCCGTAGCGGCTCCCGTCGCCTGAGGCGTCGTCGGGCCGGGGGCGGGGAGGTCGTCGTCCGAACACCCGCTCACCGTACCGTGCGTCCCCGGACGCCCCGGACGCCCCGAACGCCCCGGACGCCCCGGTCGCTTCGGACGCCCCGGTCGCGCCCGGACGCCCCCGGACCCCGAGCGCGGCTCCGCGAGCGTGCACGACGTGCCGCGTGCGTGTTGCCCGGTGGGCGCAAAGTGTCGGCGGGGGACGGCGAGCGTGCCACATGTGGCACGCGCGTCCGCCCCCTCGCCCCGCCTGCGCCGCGCCTACGCCCGGGAGATCTCCGTGATGGACGAGTGGCCCGTGTCGGGGTGCTTCCGCATCGACAGCAGCCGCTCCATCGAGGGTTCGAGCGCGGTGACCTTGTCGAGCGGCGCACTCACCACGAGCTGGAACCCGAGTCGGAGCCACGCCGTCACGGCCCGCCCCGCGAACTCCGAGTCCGCCTTGATGAACGCCTCGTCGAGGAACACCGGCGCGAACCGGGGCCGCGGACGGGTCTCGTCGCCGAGCTGGTAGCGCAGGGCCGCCCCGACGATGAACGCCACGAGCTCCTGCGTCTCGCCGCCGGACTTGTCGCCGAGCGAGGAGTACACGCCCAGGTCGTTGCCGTCGACGTCGTACCGGACGGCCGTGATCTCCATGTGCCGGCGGACGTCGAGCACCGCGTCGCGCTGCGTCGTGCGCCCACGGGACCCGCCCGGCTCCGGCCGGATGACGGCCATGAAGCGGCGGAGCCGTCGGAAGCGGGTCTCGAGCACGTCGTCGGTCAGCTCGGTGTCGACCGAGGCCGACAGGGCGCGGAGCTCCCGGCGGAACGCGGTGACGTCCTCGCGCGTGACCCGGCGGATCTGGATCTTCAGACGGTCCCGGTTCGCACCGAAGGGCAGCTCGCGGAGGATCTCGTTGACGGGTTCGAGCCGCTCCTCGATCTCGACGACCGCCCGGTCGAAGGCCCCGGCGAGCGGGACGAGGTCCTCGCCGCTCCACTGCGACAGCCGTCGACGCCACTCGGTGCGCCGGGCGTGCAGCCCGGTGGCGACGATCTCCTCGAGGATCGCGTGGTAGTCCGGCCACGACGCGACGGCGGTGCCGAGGTTCGGGTCCGGCCACGCGTCCTGGTACCGCTGGAACGTCACGGTCAGGGCGTTCGAGGCCGCCGCAGCCCCGTCGAGCGCCTGGGTGAGCCGCTCCTCGAGTCGCCGGCGCAGGCGGCGGGTGGCGTCGTCGAAGCCGTCGATGCCCTCGGGGGCGCCGACCTCCTCGAACGTCTCGGCCAGCAGCTGTGCCTGTGCGTCGTCCGGCACGCTCCCCGGTGCCGATTCGAAGCGCTCGAGGATCTCTGCGGCGGCGTCCTGCCCGTCGACGAGCACCGCGTGGCGCTCCTCGAGCCGGGTCACCTGCTGCCGGGCGCTCGCGCGTCGGTCCGCAGCCTCGTCCAGGGACCGGCGGAGGCGGGCCACGGACTCGCGGAGCGTGCGGAGGCCGTCGTCCGCGGCGAGCAGGGCCTGGCGCTCGGCGTCGAGCCGCGCGAGCGACTCGTCCGCACCGGCGACGTCGATGCCGTCCCACGTCGCGTCCACCAGGTGCTGGTGGGCGGCGCGGACGACGTCGAGCCCGGCGAGGTCCTGGGCCACGTCGGTCCGGCGGGCCTCGAGGGTCGCGAGGTCCTGCGCGATCGCCGCGAGCTCCTGCTCGACCGCGGCCACGCGGGCCTCGTTCGTGAACCCGATGACGTTCGACTGCCGGCGGTCGCCGTGCGCGCCGCGCTTGCCGTCGCGGAGCTGGCCGGATGGGGTGACCCGCCGGCCGCCACCACCGAGCTCGGCGGCGGTGTCGACGCAGCGAGCGTCGATCCGGTCCGACTCGATGCGCTCCCGCACCCACGTGCTGAAGGGGGAGTCCTTGATGGTGAGCTTGCCGGAGACCATCGCGGGGTCGCCGTCGAGGTCGAGGTGCGGGCCGGTCGGGACGCCCTCGAACTGCACCCGGACGGGCAGCCGCAGGGCGTCGATCGCCTGGCTGAAGTCGGCGAGCCGGTCCTGGTCGACCAGGAGCGTGCGGGCGACGGGCGCCAGGACGGACTCGATCGCCGTGCGCCACTGCTCCTCGCCGGGGAGCACGTCGAGCAGCTCCGCGACGTACGGCAGCGACTCGGGGTCGATCCCGGCCGCGCGCGCCATCGCCAGGCGTGCCTCGTGCATCGGCAGCGGCATCGCGCCCTGCCGGTGCTCGAGCGACTGCCGCTCCTGCCGCAGGGTCCGCTCGCGGTCGAGCAGCGGGTACTCCTCGCGGGTCAGCGCGTCGCGGCGCTCGTCGAGGGCGACGCGCTGCTGGGCGACCGAGCCGAGGAACTCCCGCGAGGTCCGCTGCGCCGCGCCGAACGCGGCCTCGGTGTCGAGCGTCAGCCCGAGCGGCGCGGTGCGCTCCTCGAACGTGGCCCGGGTCCGGGCGATGGTGTCCCGCTCGCGCGTGCCGCGGTCGATGCGGTCCTCGAGCTGCGCGAGCGCGTTGCCGCCCTGGTCGCGCAGTCGCCCCTCGGCCTCGCGGAGCTCGATCTCGACGGCCGCGTGCCGGGCCTCGGTCGCGGCGACGTCGGCGCGGGCCGCCGTGCGCTCGCGGGTGTTCCGGTCGACCTCGGCGTCGAGCAGGGCGCGCTTGCGGGACGCCGTCCAGTGCGCGAAGGGGGAGACCTCGGCGCCGGGGGCGATGCCGTCCAGTGCCGCCGCGGCCGCGCGGGACCGCTCGATCTCGGCGTGGAGGTCGACGATCGGCTCGAGGATGCGGACCTTGCGCTCCTCGGTGTCCATCGCCTCGTAGGCCTCGTCCAGGGCGGAGAAGTGCGCGAGCGCCCGGTCGGCGGCGTCGTACGTCCCAGGCGTCTCGAGCACCAGGGACTTGTACAGCGCGTCGACGGTCGGCAGGTGCTGGCCGGCCTGGATGCGGGCGAGCAGGCGCATCGCCCGGTTGCCGCCGCCCGAGTCGCCGATCCCGAGCCGGGTCTGCAGCGTGTACGCGAGCTCCTGGTAGGTGTCCCGCACCACGAGCCCCGGCACCCGGCTGGTCAGCTCGAGGTGGTGGAACCGGGACGGCACGAACTCCTCGAGCCGGCGCAGGTCGAACGTGTCGTCGACCGTCGCCATGGTCATCTGGATGTCGCCGACGCCCCGCGCCCGCTTCGGCACGACGTAGGTCCGCAGCACGGTGAAGCGCCGTTCGTCGTCGTTCCGGAACGTCACCGCGACCGCGCCCCACGTGGTCTGGTCGTCCCCGCGCAGGTTGACGTCGCGCAGGGCGCCGGTCTCCGGGTCCCGTCGCGTGTCGACCTTGCCGCGCAGGTAGGTGAGCAGGTTGCGCTGGTCGGCGCTCCGGGCGCGCCCGGTGGTCGCGTCGTTCGACGCGCCGTTGAACGGCACGTCCGACGGCATCATGACCGCCAGGTACGCGTCCATCAGGGTCGACTTGCCGGTGCCGGAGGCGCCGGAGATCAGCGTCGCGGTGCCGGACAGCTCGACGTGCCGGTGGCCGTGGAAGCCGCCCCAGTTGACGACCTGCATCGACTCAGCACGCCACTGCGCGACGGTTTCGAAGAGCGCGTCCATGCCCCAGGCGGGCACGCCGGCGGGGTCGGTCGCGGTGTCGGTCATGCGCTCGGCTCGCCTTCGTCGTCGGTGTCGGTGGGCTCGGCCGGGAGGCTCGTCCCGGCGCCGTCCGTCGGCTCGCCACCGGCGGCGGTCGCGTCGCGCAGCCAGTGCTCGAGCTCGCGGAGCTGCTCGAGGGGGAGGAGCACCTCGACGACGCTGGCCACCCGGAAGCGGTCCGGGTCGGAGGTCCTCACGAGGACCCGGGCGGTCACCAGGCGGTCGATCGCCTTCGCGACGCGGGACTCGTCTCGGGTGCGGTCGGTCGACGGCGGGAGGAACCCGGCGACGTGCCCGGTGATCTCGGACCGGTCGACGACGACCTGGTCCAGGCCCGGGCGGGGGTCGGCGCGCAGCCGCATCCGCAGGTAGACGAGGACGATCGTCTCCTCGCGCGTGTACGGGACGTCGCGCAGCAGCGTCGGGAAGGCCCGGCGCTGGCTCTCCGAGCGGGCCTGGCGCTTCCAGGCGACCTCGCGGTCCCGGTCGACGTGCAGTTCGAGGAACAGGTCGTTCAGCCGCGAGCGGAGCTGGTGCTCGCCGTCCAGCACCGCGCGCCACTCGTCGGCGTGCGTGCGGGCGCTGACGTACGTGCTGCGGAGCAGCGCGACGAGCGCGCGCCGCTGCGGCTCGTCGAGCCGTCCCTCGTCGCCCTCGAAGAGGGCGAACGTGGTCTCGTCGCGTTCGTCGTCACCGGTCGTGTCGACGACGCCGAGGTCCGTCTCGTCGCGGTCCACGCTGTCGACGGGAGCCGTCGTCGTGTCGCTCACCGTGCCTCCTGGCCGTTGTCGTGGTCGTGCTGGGTGTCCGCCGGCGCGCCGGTCAGGGACGCCGTGGGCATGTGGAAGGTGACCGGCTCGCCGTCGGGACGCACCGTGCGGTGCGGGACCACGTGCGTGGCGGTCTCGAAGTCGTCGTTCCCGGTGAGCAGGTGCGCCAGGCCGAACAGCTCGACCGGCCGGCGCTGCTCCGGCGGGAGCGCGTGGAAGGCGTCGGCGCTGTCCGCGGCGTCGCGGAGCGCCGCGCGGAGTTCCGCCAGGAGCGGGCCGCCGTGCCGACGGAGGCTCTCGACGTCGAGTTCCTCGAAGACGTCGTCGTCGGGCTCCTCGATGGGCGGCGGGACGGCGTCGTTGTCCGGGTCGTGGAAGCGTTCGCGGAGCGTGCCGACCTCGGCCGTCGCGGGGAGCAGGCCGAGCGGGACGCGGTCGCGGGCGCTGCCCTGCTCGATCCACGACGCCAGGCCGCGGTTCACGGAGCGGAGCACGGCGTCGAGCTCGCGGTCCCGGACGACGTCGTGTGCCACGATCTGGTCGCGCAACGTCGCGGTGAGCTGCCGGCGCTGGGCGAGGACGTCCTCGATGCCCTGGCGGAGGATGCCGACCGTGTTGCGGAAGGCCCGGCGCTCCCCGGACCCGAGCGTGTCCGCGAACGGGTGGGCCAGGATCGTGGCGATGTCGTCCCGGAGCCGCAGGAGCAGGGCGTCGTCGCGGAGGAGCTCGAACGCGCCCTCGAACGCGCGGCCCTCCGGCGTCGCCTGCATGAGGTCGTCCGTGCGGGCGAGGTAGTCGTCGAGGATCTCGCCGATCGGGCGGACCTCCTGCCGGAAGTCCTCGACGATCGAGCGGTGCATCGCGGCGACGGCCTCCTCGACACGCCTGAAGTCGCTCGGCAGCTGCCGGATGAGGTCGGAGATGTTCGTGTAGCCGTCGCGCATCCGGTGGTCGTCGACCGTGGCGACCTCGTCGCCGTTCGCCAGGCGGTCCCGCTCGGCCTGCAGCTCGGCGATCTGCGCGTCGAGCCGTCGGACCTGCACGTCGGGGTCCGGTTCGGCGCGCGCCGCCCACCGGTGCACGGCGTCGACGATCATGGCGAGCCGGCTCTCGCTGATGAGGGCCCGGTCGGCGGCCAGTGCATCGACCATGCTCAGGGCCTCGAGGGCGTGGCTCGTCAGGGAGTACTGCTCGTCGCCGTCGGGGGAGTTCGAGCGCACGAGCCACTGCGCCGCCACCCAGTCGCGGCAGAGCGCACGGCCGTTCGGACGCGCGGTGGTGTCCGTCGGCTCGCCCGAGGTCTGGTCGCTCGCGGGCACGCGCGCGCCCGTCGCCTGCAGACGCGCGACGTGCTCCTCGACCTGCAGGTGCATGCGGTCGGCGGGGACGTACTGGACGTCGCGGTCGAACACCGTCCGGAACACGGCGAGGACGGCGGCGCTCGTCGGGCGGGACATGAGCCGGAGCGTCGGGCGGTCGAGGACCGCACGGACGCGGGCGAACTCGAGGTCGACGTCGGTCATGGGGCGCTGCTGTCTTTCGGTGCGGGAAGACGAAGAGCCCGACGCTGTTGCGCCGGGCTCTTCGTTGGTGGTGTTCTTCAGGCCCTAGATGGACACGTGGGCGATACCAGACTCGAACTGATGACCTCTTCGGTGTGAACGAAGCGCGCTACCAACTGCGCCAATCGCCCCCTGCACTTGGGTGCCTGTCGATAGTAGCGGACGTTGGAGGGTGTGCCGAACACGTGCCGCCGCCCGGGTGTGGCGCGGTCGGCCGCGGGCACAGCTGCACTGCTCGACGGCGTGCTCGGCGGGACGTCTCCGGTGCTCACCGGTGAACGATGGAGCAGACGACGTCGGGTTCCCGCTCCCGACTCGACGGTCGCTGCTCCATCGAGGGCGGCGGATGGCGTCGGACCGGCCTGGATCCGCATGAACACGGGGGACACGCCCGGTGAACGGGGAGGATTTTGGCGGATGCCGTCCGGTTCGTATAGAGTTCTTCTCGTCGCCGCGACAGCGGAGAGACAGGGGCGGTCCTCGGGCCGCTTCGAAGTGCGGATGTGGCGCAGTGGTAGCGCATCACCTTGCCAAGGTGAGGGTCGCGAGTTCGAATCTCGTCATCCGCTCGAGTGTGGGAGTCTCCGGACGACCACGACTCACCAGAGGGTATCCCACCGTTCGGGTACTCACGGAGACGTGAACCTCGATGGTGGGGTGGCCGAGAGGCTAGGCAGCGGCCTGCAAAGCCGTCCACGCGGGTTCGAATCCCGTCCCCACCTCCAGATCCACACTCCCCTGGGCGATTGGCGCAGCGGTAGCGCGCTTCCCTGACACGGAAGAGGTCACTGGTTCGATCCCAGTATCGCCCACCAGCCGAAAACCCCCGGAAATCCGGGGGTTTTCGTGTTTCTCCACGCGTTGCCCAAGGCTCGGATCAGGTGCCGTGGCACGGTTCTGGCACGATCAGCGAAAGCTTCCACCGCCCTACGTCTCGCCCGATGTCGGGTAGGCGACGCGTCAAGAGATCCGGTCGATCGACGCGTCCTGATCGCACCATGTCGTCGATGCGCGACAGTCGGCGCGTGCCCGTGATGCGAGCGACGTCGCAAAGAGCCCGATGGAATCAGGCCCTGGTGCTCGCAGCCGAGGCACGGCAGGTACTACCTGGCTCGACGCAAGGACGTCGCCGGGCGGCGGTCCGGTTCGGCAGGACAAGGCGTCCCCGACCTGATGCACGGGCTCTTCGGGTAGCGCTCGAGACGTGTCCTTCGAGTAAGGATGATCCGGGAAGTCGAACCCGACGCATGAGTCCTTCCCGCGCGCGCGTCGCTCGGTTCCGATGCTCCGCGGGCGGTGCGCAGCCGTGCTGTCAGCTACTGGAAGCAAGCATGAAAGCCGAATGCCGGCCTGTCGACGAATCGAACAGGCCGGCACTCGGCGCGAAGGATGAAGGGGGAGAGGGCGGTCAGAGCCGGTCCGCGATGCCCGCTCCAGAGGCGAGGTCGCCGAGCTTGGTGACTAGCGGGTCGAAGTCGGCCGGGAAGAGTCCGGTGTAGACATCGAGCGTGATGCTCGGCTTGGCGTGACCGAGCATGCCCTGCACGAGGGGCACGGTGGCGCCCGCGGAAACCCCGAGGCTCGCGGCGGTGTGCCGCAGGTCGTGCGGGGTGAGCTTCGGGAAGTGCTGCACGACCGCTCCGCGCGCGAAGTTGCTCGTTGGCCAGCTTGCGATCGCACGCCGGACGGCTGGAGCGAAGACTCGACGCCGCCAGGTCGAGAGCCTGAGCATGCCGCCCCCCCGGCCCGGTGAAGACGAGGTCGTGTGCCTCACGCCCTGCCGAGCGTCGTCGGAGCGGCTCCATGACCTGCGGCACTCCCGGAACCTGTCGAGCCTTGCCGTTCTTGGGCGGACCGAGCACGAGCTCGCCCCTGACCTCGGTCGCGGACCTGCGGACGTGCACGACGTTGTTCGCGAAGTCGAGGTCGGCGAACGTGAGAGCCGCGGCTTCGCCGAACCGCAGTCCTGAGAACGCCAGGAAGGCGATGAGCATCCGGTCGCGCTCCTGCGCTTCGTCGAGGAGGTGCGCGACCTGCGGGGCGCTGAGGTAACCGTGCTCGCGCGTCACCACCGTGGGCAGCTTGACTCCTCGCGCCGGGTTCCCGGTCAGTAGGCCCTGCTCGACACACTCCTCGAGGACGCCCCCTAGGATCTGGTGCGCCTTCTGGATCGTTTGCGCACCGGCGCCGGCGGCGTGGATGGACTCCACCCAGGCTCTCACCGACTTCTTCGTGAGCGCCTCCAGGGACGTCTCGCTCCAGTACGGCGTGATCCACTTGCCCGCAACGGCCGCACGGTTCGCGACCGTGGTAGCGGCGAGCGTCGCGCGTCGAGCGAGGAACTCGTCGATGAACGGGCCGAGCTTCTGCGACAGGTCGGACTGAGTGCGGTAGTTCGGCTTGCTCATTGCGATGAGGTTCGCCGCGGACCAGACCTTCGCGTCACGCTTGGTCCGAAACCCACGCTTCCGCGTCCTTCCGCCGTCCGGCATCGTGTACCCGACCTCGAACCGCTTGCCCTTCGCCGTCTCGTATTCACGGATCGTGGCCATCAGGCAGCCACTCCGTTGTGCGATACGCGCGTCTGCTCGACATAGTCGAGCAGGTCACCGAGGCGATAGGCCACGGAGCGGCCGACCTTGATGTACGCGGGACCGCGGCGGAGGTAGCGCCGCTGGGCGAGCGTCCCGACGGACGTGAGGAGGAACGATGCGGCTTCAGCCGGTTTGAGGAGAGCCGCATACTTCTGGGTGAGCTCGCGGGTCTCCGATTCCGCGGTCAGGCGGCTCAAGGACGTGGGCATGGGCAGTTCGCTTTCGGTGCTGGACGTAACGGGCTTCGTCAGCTCGTTGCCTCCCGGAGTGGGTGACACACCGTCTATGCGCGAACGCCACATCAGCCGTGGTGAAGGAGGCTAATCCCAGGTCACGTCGGCGAGTCGTCCTCCGCTGATGGGACGGGCTCGGTTTGTACGGAAGACCTCCGTCACTTCAGGCGTTCAGCGAGGCTCGACGCCGGGGCCCCTGGTGCTCTCGTTGAGCGAATCGTTCTCCGAACGGGCCGGTTGCGGCCATGCGTTACGGTTCCGGAACTCACGTCGTAGCCGCTGCCCCGATGACCGTCGATGACGCCGTCATCGGTAGCAGGACTGTCTGCGGCAGACCTGCCGCGCACGAATTCTCTCCGTGATCACCAAGGATGAGATGCCAGTGACTTTGACAGAAGCCAGTGCGGTCGACCGGATCGCGCGGAGTGGCGTCCGGTCCGTATGGCGCTTCCTCTTTGCATCGGGATACTCGTGCTGACCGAGGGCGTCGGGGCACTGCGTCGTCACCTCCCAGGAATCCCCGCCGTGCGCGGGGGGGGGGGGGGGGGGGGGGGGGGGGGGGGGGGGGGGGGGGGGGCCGGGGGGGGGGGGTGGGGGTGTTTGTTGAAGAAACACGCGCGCCCCCCGCG
>NZ_QQAO01000011.1:0-135219 GCF_003349855.1 Curtobacterium sp. AG1037
GGGGCCGGGGTGCGTGTGGGGTGCCCTTGGTGGTGGGGGCACGGCGGCGGCCGGGGGGGGGGGGGGGGGGGGCGCGCCCCCCCCCGCGGACCCCCCCGGGGGGGGGGGGGGGGGGGGGGGGGGGAACCGTGCGTAGGGAAGGATGGTCCCGTCCCAGCAGAGTAGTCGTGTTGTGTCTTGGCAAAGTAGACGCGTCCGCACTGGTTGCTAACGTCGACACGGGTTGAGAGGGCAAGATGAAGCGCTACGAGTACGTCACCATCAACGGGTCTGGCAACGAGGCGAAGCACGTCGCAGTCTTCAACGAGACCATCAACCGCTACGCAGCAAAGGGATGGACGGTTGCGCAGATGGTGCGCCCGTCTGTCATCGGTCCGCTCGGCGTGCTCTTCGAGCGAGAAGAAGTTTGAGGTGGCTCGCACAGAGCGGCCCACCCAGGCGATGTACGCGGCGATCGGCCGCACGGCGGCGGAGTCCGCGCGGGTCGAGCAGAACCTGCGCGAGTTGTTCGCACTTCTCATCGAGTCGCCTTACGGCCGGGTGCTCACGGCAGGCGAGGACATCTCGCGGCTTCAACAGATGTGCCTGCGGGCCGCCCGCTACAACAAGAAGATCACCGAGGCGCAGCTCGAACAGCTCATCGCGATCGACAAAGCGATCAGCGCGGCTCGGCCGCAGCGCAACTTCCTTGTGCACTCGGTTTGGTACCGGATGAAGACGCCCGGTGAGCACTACGGCGAGCGGAGCAGTCGACCGGCCACCTCCCGGAACGGTGCAACGACGTCTGAGCACGCCGTCTGGACACTCGATGATGCGAAGGAAGTCGCGGACTACTACGAGAAGATCGCGGGGCTCTTGGAGCGGTTCATAGATCAGACATTCGAGGGCGTTCGCATCCCGCTGCTGATGAGTCGCGCCCAAGAAGAGAACATCCGGGATCGATGGGAGAAGCTCATGGGCGACTCCCCTCCTTCCGTCGCCCGCACCACGGGACCATCACGGGACGGCTTGTCCGAGTCCGCTCCTGAAGCACAGAGCTGAGCGACATCGAGGGCTCGCGCCGGAGTGCGGCGCGGTCTCTCACCGCCAGCCCGTCCCTTTGATAGCCCCGGAGCGGTTCTTCCGTCGGACGGCGGGTGGTCTGCGAGCTGATGTGCGCGGCCCAGCACTTTCGGTCAGCAATCGGAAAGAGCGCGCACTGGCCGGCCTCGTACCTCGAACACGGGGTCGCGGCCGCCGCGAGAATGAGTGACCGTCGAGGGATGCGCGCGGAGCAACCACGACTGCACCAGCTCGGCTCAGTCCGTCCGATCGCCGTGGCGCTGAACGGCACCCGCACCATGATCGACCGCCGGGTCTTCGAGGACCTCTTCGAGAACTCGGTCGTCAGTGGCCGCGCTCCGTACCGGCAAGCGCTGGACCGCTCGGAGATCACGTTTGGTGAGCTCGTCGAACTGTCGAGGAAGGCGGACATCCCGTACCCGCTGTTCTTCGCTCCCCACGATCACGTCCGTGCGCAGATCGCGACCAAGACGGACAAGCTCCTCCAAGGGGTCAGCAAGGAGACGTTCGCGCTCAATTCACGGACGACCGTCGACGTCGAGGACGTCGAGCTCATCGTGAAGGACCTCATCCGGAAACAGATGCTCCTTCGCAAGCACGATCCGGATCTCGAGGACAACCGGATCGTGGGTCTGCTTAAGAGGTCGCGAGGGTCAGCGGCAGCGGACGCGAAGGTGCTCGTCGATGCTCTCGGATTGCAGCACGACACGCTCACTCAAGCGCGGACGAAGAAGCGCGCGCTCGAGATTCTGATCGAGCGCCTGGAGGCACACCAGGTCTTCGTCTCGTTGAGCGTCCGTGGGTTCATGCCACAGCTCATCGAGGTGAAGTTCAGCGGGCTGACCATCAAGGACAAAAAGGTCCCCTACATTTTTCTCGCTCGCGGGGACCACGGCGATGCGCAGGAGCCCGAAGGACGGCAGCTCTTCACGTTGACGTTGCTTGCCGTCCTCGTCGCGCGGGGCATCTTCGCCCCGGTGACGTACGACGGCAGTAGTCCGGCCGTCGGGCCAGGACGCGAGTACGACATCGTCGGGGAGATCCTGATGCCGGAGCAGGCAGTTCGAGGGCTCGCGCTGGCGACACTCGAGGACCTCAAGGCGTCCGCAGATCGATTCAACGTCACGCCGAGCGCCCTGGTCGTCCGAGCGCGGCGTCTCCGTCTCGTGAGCCCCGCCGTCGCCGCGTCACATCTCAACGCCCTAGGGCGAGAATTCGCTGCTCGGCCACCCAGCCGAGCACAGCAGCCCAAGCCGGTCAACGGCGTCCGCACGTACAACGGAAGGGAGTTCTCGGCGCGCATGCTCCGGGCACTCGACGCCGGACGCGTCTCCCCAGGCGACTTCTGCCGAGTGGTCTGTGCGAACAAGATCAAGCCACACCAGATCCGCGACTTCCGGGAGGCGCTCGGATGATGGGGTACCGGTACCTCCTCGACAACAACGCCCTCTCGCGACTCACGGTCGAGGAACGCTCCACGCCGTTCATCAGGGAGCACTGTCGTATCCCCTCAGAGGTGCTGCACGAAGCTCGCTTCCTCCCGGACATCGTGTCCCTGACCGAGCTGGAGTACCGGACGACGGGACGGGTGTTGCACCACCTGCAACGGGTCATGAAACGTGTGCCGGTCGACGACGTTCGTCTGGTCAACCTGTACAGCGGCAAGGGCAACGCGGATCCGATGCTCGTGGCATGCGCTCTGGACGCCGTCCACGAAGAGGAAGAGGGCCTGTTCGGCGACGAATGGGCAATCATCTCGAACGACGACGCAGTCCTCGCCATGGCGCGTCTCTTTGGTATCACCGTGCTCACGAGCAGCGAACTCGACCCGCTTCTCCATGGCCGTGCGCACGCGACTCGTCACGACTGACGGCGCAGCGGCGCGACCGGACGTTGTCGCACGTGCCCTCCCTCAGCCGGGAACCAATCGGAGGGCCGCGCGTTGCGTCCTGAGACGTCTGCGCGTCGCGGCGACTCCCTCGATGTCAGTCGACGCGACGGACCACAGTTCTCCCTGGGCGGTCAGCAACGCCTGCACGATCGGGTCGGCCTCGTCCGCGCTGTGCAGGAGCGGCGCGAGTTCTGCCGTCAGGCGCCGAGCGTCTTCGTGCAGCTGGAGGAAGGGCGAGGGCGACTGTGCAGTCGATTCTGAGTCGAGGCTCACAACCACGGCGATGAAGAACTCGATGGAAGCGACTCCTCGGTGTGCGCCGACCCGGAGGAGCGCCAGGGCTCGATCCAGCGTCTGCTGTGCTGCGGTCATGGACGGACGAGTATCCGCCTCTGCGGCGATGCGCTCGACGCGACGTGAGCGGCGGATCGCTTCGAGCGCGAGCTCCTCGTGGCCGCCGTTCTCCGAAAGCAGCAGCACGAGTCGTTCAACAGAACGGCAGGCCTCCTTCAGGGTGACCCGTCGACGAGCGGCTTCTTCTGCGTGCACAGTTCGGAGTATGCGCGGACCGTGCGCCGTGGCGCGTGCGGGCGCGACACCGCCGTACCTTGTTCGGCCGCTCGCGGACCGTTGCCGGGGTGTTCCACTTCGGCGCCGAAGAGCGGTCAGAGCGTGACCGATCCGCAGACACGCACGGGGCAGCAGTTGACACTTGAGATGAAGGAGCAGCAGCGCAGGAACTGGCCGAGAAAAAGGCGACGAAACCTGTGGCTCGACCAGTTCAGCGTCGGCCCAGAATCGCCCAACTGGGCATGCCCGGAACGCGCACCCCGTCCCTTGCATCCTCGGCAGCACCGGCCTTCGCCTGACACCCTCAAGTCCCCGCGTGATCTGTTCCAAGCGGGCGGAAGCGTCGGACGAGTTCGGTTGTCCCGCTCGCGATCTTGTCCCGTGTCCCGTGTCCCGTGTCCCGTGTCGCACGTCCCGTGTCTCTGGCTCAGGTCCCGGGACACACCGGCCGACTCGAGCCCGACACTCGACTGTCGTCCCGTCCCGTCAGTCGCGCCGGCGGGGCACGATCCTCATGCTCCCGATCGATCAGGTCGCTTCACCGCCGGCCCGCTCTAGAACTCCAGAACGTCCTAGGTGACAGCACATGCTGACGCACGCATTCGGCCGTCCGCTCGGCATGCATTCGGCTCGTTCCCCTGCAGCCATCACGCACCGCTGAAGTGCCAGTTGGTTGTGCGCAGGCTCTCGTCTTCTCCGATGTTGCACCGCGACCGCGGGCTCGTTCCAGGAGCTCTGTCCACTCGCCACGGCGCCCGGGTCACGCTCCCCGACGACGTCGCGAGACGTCAGACGCGAGAGCGACCACACCGGCGGCAGCATCCTCTGCCGGCTGGTCTTGCTCCCGCCGGCGATCCTCGTGCCGCCCGGATCGGTCCGGGTGCAGTCAAGGTCCAGATGCTTCGTCGTGCTCCTCGCGCTCGCTCCGGCGGCGGTGTTCGTCATCGGGTAGGCCCTCGGTACGAGCGGCGAGGTGTGAGTTGGCGAGAACGCAGCCGAGACCAAGACGATGCTCCACCGCGACGGCGGGTCGAGGCGAGCAAGAACGGTGCGACGACCAGCGCGGCGAGCATCGGTAGCCAGTACTCGACGGCACGCCAGCCGAGGACGCCGAGCAGCGCAACCGACGTCGGGACCCCTGCGACGTGAAGCGTGGTCACTGCGGCTCCCTCGACCAGCCCGAGCGCCCCGGGCGTGATCGGAACGGTGGCCAGGACGTTCGCGATGCCGTACGCCAGGACGACGACCGGCCACGGGGGCCGGGCGCCCGCAGCGACGAGCATGAGCCCGAACGCCAAGAGATCGGCAGCCCAGTTGCATCCCACCCAGGCGAGCAGGGTCGCGAGCGTCCGGACCGATCGGAGGCGACCCATCCCAAGGGCCAGTCCGTCGACGTAGCCGAAGATGGTGGCTTCGGACGGGTGCCCGACGGCTCGCCGCAGCGGCGTCGTCAACCACATGGCGCCCTCCCGTACGCGATCGGGCCGGCGAGCGATGACCGCGCCGCCCAGTCCGACGGCGACGGCGAGCAAGAGGACCGTTCCGACGAGGACGGCGACACCAGGGGAAGGACGGCCGTGCCAGGCGGTCATCGCTACACCACTGATGAAGAGTGCGCCGAGCACGACGTTGGAGACGATGACACCGGTCGTGGCCGCGGAGGCAGCAATCGGGACCGGGACGTCGAACCGTCGCAGGAGTGAGATGCGCAACCCCGCGGAGGTCGCCGCTCCACCGGGCAGAACGCTGCGGACCCCCTGCGCGACGAGGTCGACCGCGAGGACGTGCCGGAAGCTCGGCGCGTCGGGGCCCAGGAACGCGCGGGTAGCACGAGACGCGGCCGTCAGGGACACCGCCTCGGCGAGGACCGCCACGCCGGCGACGATCGAGGCGCTCGGCGGTAGTTCGCGGAGGACGAGGAACGCCTCCTCGGCGTGCGGCGCGGCGATGACCACCGCCGCGGCGACCAGAAAGGGTGCGGCGATCGCGAGCATCCAGCGTAGTCGTGACGGACGGGAGGCGCGGTGCAGGTTCGCACCGCGCCTTCCGTCCTCCCGCCCGGCGCGACCGCGAGGGGCTGTCATGGAGCGGCTTGGTCGAAGAGCCGGCCGGTGACGCTGGTCGGCTCGAGCACGACGGTGGCGCGCTTCGGTGTCGCCAGCATCGAGTGGATCCGCTGCGCCGTCACGTGCCGGGTGTCGGGGATGTGGGCGGTTCCCCTCGCCACGACGCTCCAGGCGGTCCACCCGTCGTGTTCGTCCACCTCCATCAGGATCTCGCGCCCGGAGTGGACGGCGTCGAGGATCACACTGCTCGAGGTCGCGAAGGCCAGTTTCCGTGTCTCTGTGACGTAGTTCACCGGGATGATCTCCAGCGATTCCTGGGTGCGGAACGCTACGCGGGCGATCCGGCTGCGGTGCAGCCGTTCCCAACACTGGTCCGCGTCGAGCGTGACGACGAGTTCGTCCAGCGGGGTCGCATCGAGTCCGCCCGCTCCCTGAGCCCGCGGATCCTTCGCCTCGTTCGATGGTCCGGTCGCCGCTGCTTCCATGGTCTTTCCTCCTGGTCTGCGGGACGGAACGAGCGTGATCGCTCCGATTTCTCGCCCGGTCGGACCAGCATGCGACGCACCGTTGCTCGTGCGCAGGGCCGGAAGTCCCACCGACCCGGGGCGCGACGCGCCTGCGGTCAGCGGGTCCGACCGAAGCGAGCTGCGAAGCGGCGCACGTGGTGTGCGGTGTGGTGCGCTCCGAGATCGTTCCGGAACACGTACCGGAACGCGAACGCCTTGAGCCCCTCGACGAGGAGCAGGTAGACGACGGCGATCACGGCGATGACCGCGAGCAGGCTGCCGGGCAGCGGCGCGAAGTCGACGAGCACTCCGATCGGGCTCAGCGGCAGCACGACTCCGAGGGCCGCCGAACCGAGTGCACCGAGGGTGAGCCACCGTCCTGGCCGACTGCGCCAGGACGGAACGCGGTTCGTGCGAACGACAAACACGACCAGCGACTGGGTGAGGAGCGACTCGACGAACCAGACCGTCCGGAACTCCGTCGGGCCGGCGTGCACCACACCGAGGAGGACGGCGAACGTGATGAAGTCGAACAGCGAGCTCACCGGTCCGAAGACGAGCATGAACCGACGGACCGCGCCGACGTCCCAGCGCGCGGGAGACGTGAGCCGTTCGTGATCCACACGGTCCGTCGGGATCGCCAGCTGCCCGAGGTCGTAGATCAGGTTGTTCAGGAGGACCTGCGCGGGCAGCAGCGGGAGGAACGGCAGGAAGCTCGCCGCGACGGCAGCGCTGAGCATGTTGCCGATGTTCGACGAGGTGCCCATCATCACGTACTTGAGGGTGTTGGCGAACACCCGCCGACCGGTCCGGACGGCGGTGGCGACTGCGTCGAGTCGTTTGTCGAGCAGGACGACGTCCGCCGCGTCCCGGGCGACGTCGGTCGCCGAGAGCACCGAGATGCCGACGTCCGCCGCGTGCAGCGCGAGCGCGTCGTTCACGCCGTCGCCGAGGAACGCGACGGTCCTCCCCGCGTCGCGGAGCGCACGCACGACGACCGCCTTGTCCGCGGGGCGGACACGAGCGACGACGCCGGCGTCGAGCACCCGGGAAGCGAGGGCAGCCAGGGTCTGGTCGGCTGCAGCACCGATCTCGCTCCCGAGCAGGGCGGAACCGACGGGGATGCCGACGTCGCGCGCGAGACCGGCGGCGACCACCGGGTCATCGCCGGTCACCACGACGACCTGGACACCGAGGTCACGCAACGCGCCGATGGCGTCCGCGACGCCGGCGCGGGGCGGGTCCTCGAACACGAGGAACCCCTCGAGCACGAACGCACTGCTGACCGCGATCGGGTCCGCGGTCGTCGTCGCTCGGGGCACGGCCGCGGTCGCGACCGCGAGCACCCGGTGACCGGCCGCGAGCAACCGCTGCAAGGTCTCCTGGCCAGCGGGTGCGACGTCGCTGCACCGCGCCAGCACGACGTCCGGAGCGCCCTTGACGACCAGGCGGCGGCTTCCGTCGTGTTCGAGGACCAGCGCCGACGAGGTCATCCGCTCGTGGTCGAACGGCCGGGTGGCGAGGACGACCGGTGAGCCGTCCGGTGCCGCGTTCGCCGCCGACGCGTCGAGGATCTCGCGGTCGAGGACGTCGGCGACCGAGCCGGCCGCACCGTCGGCGCGCACGTCTGGTGGCACGGTAACCCGGGCCACGCCCAGGAGCGTCGAAGCGGGGCGACCACTGGGGTCCAGCGCATCCTGGAAGCGGAGGCCCCCCGACGTGAGCGTGCCGGTCTTGTCGGTGACGAGGACGTCGACACCGCCGAGATCCTCGACGCACACGAGACGCTTCACGAGCACATCCGACCGCTTGAGGAGTCGGGCGCCGGAGGCGAGCGCGGTGCTCACCACGGCGGGGAGCAGCTGCGGCGTCACCCCGACGGCGATCGCCAGCGCGAACAGCACCGTCGTCAGCAGTGGGCGGGAGAACGCGATCCCGGCCACCACGATCAGGACCATCAGCGACACGGCGACCCAGACCAGTAGCATCGAGAAGCGCGCCAGGCCGGCCTGGAACGCTGTCTCGGGCGCACGGGAACGCAGACCAGCAGCGATGCCGCCGAACTCCGTCGCCCTCCCGGTGGCCGTCACCCGCGCATCACCGGAACCGGCGACGACGACTGCGCCCTGGAGCACGGATTCGTCGGTCCGGTGTTCCACGGGACGGGACTCTCCCGTGAGGACGCTCTCGTCGAGTTGGAGATCCTGTGCCGACACGAGTGCTGCGTCCGCGGGCACGACGCTGCCGACCCCGAGGCGCACGAGGTCACCGACGACCACGTCGCGCACGTCGACGGTCGTCCAGACCCCGTCGCGGAGCGCCCGAGCGGTGTGCCGCAACTGGTCGGCCATCGCCGAGGACACCAGCGCGGATCGGTACTCGTTGACCGTACCGAGCCCGACGCTCGTGAGGAGGATGACGGTGATCACGACGGCGTCCTGCACCTGCCCGAGCACTGCGGAGACGACCGCGGTGGCGAGCAGGAGGAGGAGCACGACGTTGCGGAACTGTCCGGCGATCGTGCGCACGAGGCTCGGTGCCGATGTGCCAACGGCGTTCGGCCCGTCCTCGGCGAGCCGCGCCGCCGCGGCTGTTGACGTGAGCCCTTCGGCGAGGTCGGCAGTGGGCGCCGTGGAGGTCGGACCGTTCATCGTCGGCGCGGGTCCGGTGAGCGCAGCGGCGCGATGCACACCGGAGTTCGCGAACCACTGATGAGCTCGTGTGCAGTGGAGCCGAAGAGCCGACCCTCAAGCGTCGACGTGTGATGTCGTCCGAGGACGACAATCGACGCGTCCTCGGCGTACCTGCCAAGGACGTCGGCCGTGTCGCCTTCCTCGACGACAGGTCGGTGTTGCAGTCCGGGGAACCGGGTGTGGAGGAGCCGTTCGGCGTCGATCAGGACCTCCCGTGCGTGCGTTTCGACGAGTTCGGGGTCCTCGAAGGCGCTCAGCGTTCCGACCCGGGCGGGTTCGGCGACCTTCCACGAGCGCACCAAACTGAGCCGCCGGTGCTCCCGGACGGCCTGGGACCCGGCGAAGCGGAGCGCGGTGTCACCAGTGGCGTCGTCGACCCCGAGGACGACGTCCCCGTGCGTCGGTCGCCAGTCCTCCGGGACGACGACGGTCGGACCGTTCGCGAGGGTCGGCACGCGTTCGGGCATCCACCCGTCGAGCGCTGTTCGGACGCGGTGCTGGCGCCGGTTCCCGATGACGAGCAGGTCCGCGGTCGATGCAGCGTCCGCGAGCATCCGGTCAGGCACCCCTGACAGCCGGAACACTGCGACGTCAACCCGCTGGTGTGCCACGGTCAGGCGCTCTGCGGCGCGGGCGAGCCGTCGGTCGAGGGCCAGTCGGTCACCTCCCCATCCGTTGGTGACGGTGATGAGCTCGACCCGGCTCCCTGGCGTGAGGCGCCGGACGGCCACCCAGTCCACCGCTCGGTCACTCGCCTCGTGTCCGTCGATGCCGACCACCACGTGTTCGGTCCCGACGACGCTGCTGTCGCGCATCACCGCACCTCGGCGTGCAGCTGTTCCGGACGGCGCTCGGACTCCGCGCCCCCACCGGTGTGCGTCGGTTCGGGGACGATGCACACCGGCGCGTGCCCCTCGTGCATCAGGCGTTCACCGACCGACCCCGTGATGAACCCGCCCAGTGCCGTCCGGTGGCGACGCCCGACCACGATCAACGACGCACCCCGGGACGACCGGAGGACCACGTCGCGAGCTTGCCCCTCGACGGCTTCGCCGGTGACGTGGAGCCCTGGCTGCGCGGCACCGACCGCCCGGAGCGCGGCCCGGAGTTCGAGGTCGGCCTCCTTCGACCAGAGGTCTCGGTCCTCCTGGAGGTCGACCGCAGCGTAGGCGTCGACCGCGCTCGGGACCGCCCAGGCGCGCACGAGGGCGAGCTCGTGACGGCCACGGGCCGCTCGGTCGGCGGCCCAGGACAGCGCGGCGGACGCGGACCGCCCGTCGACACCGACGACGACCGGTCCGTCAGCACGCTCCCAGTGTTCCGGGACCACCACGACCGGGGTGACGGCGTGCGCCACTACGCGCTCGGCGACGCGTCCCCGCACGGCAGCGACGAACTTGTGCACCTGGTTGCCGCCGATCACGAGCACGTCGCCTCGTGCGGCGTCCGACACGAGGCGGTCTGTGGTCGGACCACCGGTCACGACGTGCGTGACGGCGAGTCCGCCGTGGGCCGTGCGGATGCGCTTCTCGGCTGCGGCGAGCCGTTCCTCGGATCGCGCCAGTGCTTCGCCGTAGAACTCGCTTACGGTGAGCAGGCGCACACTGTCGGACAGGGGATCGACGACATCGACGATCCAGTCGACGGTCCTCCACGCAGCAGTCGTGTCGTCGATCGCGACGGTGTAGGCGGTCATGGTCACTCCTTTCGCAGTGGACACCGGTTGCGCCCACCTGCGGCTCCAGCCGCATCCGATCCCCGCACGCTAGGTGAGGGCGGACGGAGCCAGCAGGGCAGAAGGTCCCGCCGACCGGTGCTCGGTCCCGGCGCCGATCGAGGACCTCCGACCCTGTCGTGCCGACCGCCAGCCCGCGACACTGCCGCCATGATGACCAGACACCGAGCCCAGCACTCCGCGCGCCGGCACGTCCCGCGCTCGGCGGTCGTCCTCGGCATCGTCGTCGCTCTGACAGCCGTCACGGGAGGCGCCGCCGCAGCCGTCACGACGACACAGGACGACCCGTCCAGGATCGGAGCGACGGAGCGCGTGACCGGCCCGCGGTTCCCCAGCGGCACCGACGTCGAGGTCGCCGGGAACGTGGACGGGGACGTGTACGCCGCCGGCCAGAACGTGACCGTGAGTGGGCGGGTCACCGGGGACGTCATCGCGGCCGCACAGACCGTGACCGTCACCGGAGAGGTGGACGGAGACGTCCGGCTCGCAGCTCAGTCCGTCGTGGTCACCGGCACGGTCCGGCGGAGCGCTACCATCGCGGCGTCCAGCATCAGCGTCGCGCAGTCGGGGTCGGTCAAGGAGGACCTCGTCGCTGCGGCGAACACGATCTCGGTCGCGGGCGACCTCGGCCGCGACGCGCGACTCAGCGTGGACCGGCTGACCGTCGCCGGGACGATCGGCGGGGACGTCGTCTACGTCAGCGACCACATCGCGCAGATGCGTGCCGACCACGTCGACGGGTCGGTGCAACACGTCCATCCGAACCGGACGACCTATCGCCCCACCGCCGGCGAGGCGTTCGCGTCCTGGCTGGTCGGCCTGCTGTACGCACTCGTCGCACTGGGCCTGATCACGCTGGCCGCCGGGCTCCTCGTCCCTCGGGCAGCTCACCCGGGTGACCGACCGGCTCCGTGCGGCGCCCTGGAGGGCCGCACTGGTCGGCTTCGTCACAGCAGTCGCCGCTCCGCTCGCCCTGCTCCTCCTGCTCGTGACGGTCATCGGCGCACCCCTGGCCCTGACTGGACTGTTGGTCCTGCTCGTCCTGACCCTCGCGGCGTTCCCGTACGGAGCGTTCATGATCGGACGCCTGATCCTCCGCGGCCGACGCGGGCCGGTCGTCACGGCGCTCCTGGGCGGTGCGGTCCTCGTCGTGGCGCTGCACATCCCCGTCCTCGGAGTCCTCGTGACCGTGGTGACGATCGTCCCCGGGCTCGGTGCCCAACTGCTCGACATCGCCGACGCCCGTCCGTGGGACCGTGCCGGACGGAGGACGGACGTGCGCGGTGGTGAGGGGATCCCCGCGACGCCCGGAGGCGCGGGGAGGATCTGACCGGAGCATGGAGACGGCCCGGTGCTGCTCGCACCGGGCCGTTCTGCTCGTCCCTCCGTGCCGTGCCTGCAGGTCAGGTACGGACGGCGTCAGCCCGGTCTGCCCGAAGCGCGTCGGACGTGAACACGACCCCGCTGAGTTCCTGGACGTCGAAGCGCCAGCGCTGCAGCGGTCCGTCGCGTCCGGCCCGGATGACGAGCGGTTCGGCGCTTCCGACGACGATGACGCTCCAGCCCCCCGTCGGATCTTGGGCGCCCGTCTCGAACACAGCCGTCGTACGCAAACCGAGGTCTCCGAGGCGGGGTCCCTCGAGGACGAGGCACCCGCTTGCGGGGTCCACGACGACCGCCTCCGCTTGCGACAGGGCGCCGCGGACGAGCCGGCCGCTCCGGACGCGTCCGATGAGCGACCAGCACTCGGACGCGTCGAGCGTCCGGTCGTCGTGGACCGCGAGGCCCGTGCCGATCATCGCGTTCCAGCCGGCGTGGACTCGTCCTCGGTGACGATCTGCTCGCGCTGGACGGGCGGCATGTCGAACACGATCCGGGCCGGCACCCGGCCCGCGAGGACGTCGGCCATCGCCTCGTTCACGTCGGTGAGCGGGCGGCGGACCGACACGACCCGGGTGCGTCCGGCGGCGTGCAGGGCGAAGACCTCGGCGAGGTCCTGCCGAGTCCCGACGATCGACCCGATGATCGAGATCCCCTTGAGGACGGTGTCGAAGATCGGGATGCTCATCGTGCCGTCCGCCGGCAGCGCGACGCAGACCAGGCGTCCTCCCCGCTTCAGGGAGGCGAACGCTTGCTCGAACACGCTGGCCGACGCTGCGAGCACGACGGCGACGTCCGCGCCACCGAGCTCCTGGATCTGGGCGGCCGCGTCGCCGGAGGACGCGTCGACGGCGCGGTCCGCACCGAGGTCGCGGGCGAGCTCGAGCTTGGCCGGCTCGACGTCAACGCCGATGACCTGCGCGCCGAACACCCGTGCGTACTGCACCGCAAGGTGCCCGAGCCCGCCCACGCCGAAGATCGCAACGGTCTCGGACGGCGTGATCCCGGCGACCTTGAGCGCCTTGTACGTCGTGACGCCCGCGCAGGTGAGCGGGGCTGCGTCCTCCGGTGCGACGCCAGCTGGGACCGAGACGACGTAGTCCGCGTCCGCGACCGCGAACTGCCCGAAGGCGCCGTCGATGGAGTAGCCGGTGTTCTGCTGCTGCTCGCAGAGGGTCTCGCGGCCTTCCACGCAGTAGCGGCAGTGTCCGCAGGCATGACCGAGCCACGGGAGCGCGACTCGGTCACCGATGTGTCGGTTCGTGACGCCATCACCGAGCTCCTCGATGATGCCGACTCCCTCGTGGCCGGGGACGAACGGCGGCGTCGGCTTGACCGGCCAGTCCCCGCGTGCCGCGTGGATGTCGGTGTGGCAGAGGCCGGAGGCCACGATCCGGACGAGGACCTGTCCGGCGCCGGGTGCGGGGAGCGGCCGGTCGTCGACGACGAGAGGCTGACCGAGCTGGTGGACGACTGCTGCCTTCATGGGGTGACCTCCTCACGGGCGTGGCCGGGACCCGGTGTCCCGCCGATCGGCGCCCGTGGAGTCACCTTGTCGCGCCTACTCGTCGCGGGGCAGGGTCAGAAGTCCCAAGGGAGTCGATGCGGACGGCAGCACGCCGCGGTGCGTCGGCATGCAGCACCGAGGTGATCTGATCGAGCAGGCGCAGGTCGAACGGCGAGGACTCCGCGCAGCAGGACGGTGATAACCAGCTCACCCGGTCGTGCCCACCCGACACGAGCCGATCACCGAAGCGGACGCGGAGGACGCGCCCGGGCAGCAGTGCGGCCAGTGACCGAACGTAGGCCGCCGACGCTCGATCCAAACCGCCGGCGAACCCCAAGGTGACCGTTTCGCCCAGGATCAGCGCCGCGGCGACGGACACGACGGCGCGCTCGAACGGGAACCCGCTGTCGACCACGACCTGCGCGCAGCGCATTGTTCGTCGCCGAGGAACGGACGCTGTTCTGAGCAGGTCGGCCATGACGATCAGGGCCCGGTCGCAGCGGGCGGCGGGGGAGTCGAGGATTGCCGCATCGGTCCCTCCGCACGGCGTTCGATTGGCACTCGTCCCCGCCACCGCGAGGTGGCTGATCTCGCTGAGGAGTCGCGCGCGTGCGCCTGGTTCGAGCTCGAACCAGGCGCGACGCGCGGCGGCCGCGGCTCCCGCCGGGGCTGGCTGAGTCGTCGCTCGAGGCTTCATGATCGCGCGCTCAGCGCTCACGTGGTCGCAGTCGGTCGGCGGCGCGGAGCGTCGCACCGATGCCGAGTACCGTCTCGACGTCGAGTGGTTCCGTCGGGCACAGCTCGATGGTCACGCTCGGAGGGTTCTCGGTCGGGTCCCCGACGGCACCGTGACGAGGCGGTGCGGAAGCGATCTGGTTCTTCATGACGACGACGGTTCCATGGCCCGCGAACGGGGGACAGGGACCAAAGTCCGCCCGGGACTCAGGTCACTCCCGGTGATCGTGGTGCGGTCATCGACGAAGTGCACGCCGCGGCTCCGTGCCGCCGCGGCATGCACGCGCCGCCGCTCGTGGTCGCCGCTGAGCCGACCCGCCAACCGGACGACGTGGTCGCTCGCGGAGATCGTCACGTCGGCATGCGGCGCGGCTTCGCGGACAGCGCGCTCCACCCTGACCCGGAGGACGGCATCCGGCTCGGTCGGATCGCACTCGATCGGCCGCACCACGATCTGGTTCCGCACCGGGAGCAGGCCCCTGGCTTGTCCGACCGCCATCTCGTGGGCCGTCAGCCGATCGGTGTACGACCCGACATCACCGGTCAGGACGATCTGGTTGCCGCCGACGTCGACGGCGGCGTCGAGTGTGGAGGCATCCAGGGACCGTTCCGAGCGCCAGGAGCGGAGGATCAGGTCGCGGACTCCGAGGTCCACGACCGCGGGTGTCATCGTGCTCACTTGGTTCGTCGTGCTCATGCGGAGATGATCGCGCCCTGACGCGACCGGCGGCAGGGCACAACGTCCTGCCATGTCCACGCGGCGACCAGGCACGGTCTGGAGGCGCGGTGCGGGCCCGCAGCGCGCCTCCAGACCGGCCGTGGTGGCGTCAGACCGTCACCGGTCACGCCGTAGCACCCTCGATGTGGGTGCGGGTGACGCGCTTGCGGAAGCCCCAGTACGTCCAGGCCTGGTAGGCGAGCACGAGCGGGACGAAGACCAGCGCCACCCAGCTCATCACCGTGAGCGTGTACTGCCCGCTCGACGCGTTCCACACGGTCAGGCTGTTCGCCGGGTCGTTCGAGGCGGGCATGACGTCGGGGAAGATCGCCGTGAACATCGCCAGCACGACCGCGGCGATCGTGACCGCCATGAGGGTGAACGCGCGTCCCTCACGGCCCCAGGCGTTGCAGAGCACCGCGAGGACGAGGGCGAGGGCGGCCACCACCGAGAGCACGAGGCTCGCCGGCGTCGCTCGGACGAACGCCATCGCCACCAGGAACGCAGCGCCGACGACGATCGTGAGCACGCCCGCGCGGGTCGCGAGCCGCTTGGCCCGTTCGCGGATCTCGCCCTCGGTCTTCAGCGCGACGAACACGACGCCGTGCGTGAAGAAGACCAGGAGGGTGGCGAGCCCGGTGAGCAGGGCGAACGGGTTGAGCAGGTCGAACAGGGTGCCCGTGTAGTTGTGGCCGGCGTCCATCGGGATGCCGCGGACGACGTTGCCGAAGGCGACGCCCCAGAGGAACGACGGCACCGCGCTGCCGACGATGATCATCAGGTCGAAGCGGCGCTTCCACTCCGGGTGCCGGCGCTGGTGCCGGTACTCGAACGACACGCCGCGGGCGATGAGGGCCGCGAGGATGAGCAGGAGCGCCAGGTAGAACCCGGAGAACATCGTCGCGTACCACTCGGGGAACGCCGCGAACAGGCACGCTCCGGCGACGATGACCCAGGTCTCGTTGAGGTCCCAGACGGGGCCGATGGTGTTGATCAGCACGCGGCGGTCGGTGTCGTCCTTGCCGAGGAAGGGCAGGGACATCCCGACGCCGAAGTCGAAGCCGTCGAGCACGAAGTACCCGACGAAGGACACCCCGACGATCGCGAACCAGAGAACGGGCAGGTCCATCTCAGTACACCGTCGCGATCGTCTCAGGAGCGTCCTGCGCTGGGTCCTCGGGCGGGGTGAGCTCGTCGGCGCGTTGGGCGGCGCGGCGGAGCAGGCGGAACTCGACGACCGCCAGCGCGCCGTACAACAGGGTGAAGACGACGAGGGAGATGAGGACCTCGACCCCCGTCACGTTCGGGGACACACCAGCGCTCGTCTTCAGCAGCCCGAACACGAGCCACGGCTGGCGGCCCATCTCCGTGAAGATCCAGCCGACGGTCATGGCGGCCATCGGGAGCGGCGCCGACCAGACCGCAATCCGCCACACCCACCGGCGCTGCGGCACCCGTCCGCGGCGGAGCAGCACCAGACCAGCGATCGCGAGCAGGACGGAGACGGCTCCGAAGCCGATCATCCAGCGGAAGGCCCAGTAGGTGACCCAGATGGTGGGGGAGTAGTCGCCGGGTCCGTACACCTGCGTGTACTGCGCCTGGAGCTCGCGGATGCCCTCGACGGTGCCGTGCGTGGTGTGAGTCGACAGGAAGGACAGCAGGTACGGGATGCGGATCGAGAACAGCTCGTGGACTCCGTCCGGGGTGCCGAGCGTGAAGATCGAGAACGACGCGTCCTGGCCGGTGGCCGTGTTGTAGAGCGCCTCGGCTGCAGCCATCTTCATCGGCTGCGTGTCCACCATGACTAGGCCGAGCTGGTCGCCGGTGAGCAGCGTCACGGCCCCGGCGGTGACCATCGTCCAGAGGCCGAACTTGATCGCCGGGAGCATCGTCTCGAGGTGCTGGTTCCGGGCGAGGTGCCAGCCGGCGACCGCGATGACGACGGCCGCGGCGACCATGAACGATGCTGCGATCGTGTGCGGGAACGCTGCGAGTGCGACCTTGTTGGTGACGACCGCCCAGATGTCGGTCAACTCTGCTCGACCGCGGGACGCGTCGAGCCGGAAGCCGACCGGGTGCTGCATGAAGGCGTTCGCGGCGATGATGAAGTAGGCCGACAAGAGCGTCCCGAGTGCGGTGAGCCAGATGCTGGCGAGGTGCACGCCCTTGGGCAGGCGGTCCCACCCGAAGATCCAGATGCCGATGAACGCGGCCTCGAGGAAGAAGGCGAGGATGCCCTCGAGGGCGAGCGGGGCGCCGAAGACGTCACCGACGAACCGTGAGTAGTTCGACCAGTTCATGCCGAACTGGAACTCCTGCACGATGCCCGTGACGACACCCATCGCGAAGTTGATCAGGAAGATGCGTCCGAAGAACCGGGTCAGCTGCAGGTAGTGCGCGCGGCCGGTGCGGACCCAGGCGGTCTGGAACACCGCGACCACGAACACCATGCCGATGGTGATGGGGACGAAGAGGAAGTGGTAGATCGTCGTGAGGCCGAACTGCCACCGGGACAGCACCAGGGTGCTGAGCAAGTCGTTCATGCGGTCGACCCTGCTGCCCTCAACGCTTGGGCGCCAGGGACCTTCGTCCCGCGCACATCACTCACTCGGCTCACCGTCAGCGCAGCGCGGCGACTCCGATTCGGTCTGTCGCTGGGCGCGGTCGCGCGCTTCCCGCTTGAGGCGCTCCCACTCGGCCTCGGGAACGCGGTGATGATGGTCGTCTGCGTGCATGTGCTCCAACCTCGCTCACGATCGCCGAAGACCGCAGAGTCCAAGGTCCCGTCGTGCACGCGGGACCTTCGACCCTGCGCGCGGCACCCAGCGGCGCCGAGGATCGAGTGGTCCGCGACCGTTCGGCCACGGACGGGGAGCGAGGAAGACGCATGAGCGACATGACCACGACGATCACCAGAACGCCCACCGGATCGGAGGCAGCAGCATTCCGGCGCGGTTCCGGCAGATCGGTGGACGACCGGGTGCTCGATCAGCTGCACACGTGGTGGCGGACGGCGAACTACCTGTCCGTGGGCCAGATCTACCTGCTCGACAACCCGCTGCTCCGCCGCCCGCTCACTCGTGACGACGTCAAGCCGCGCCTCCTCGGACACTGGGGCACCACTCCAGGTCTCAACTTCGTGTACGCCCACCTCAACCGGGTCATCCAGGAGCGTGACCTCGACACGCTGTACGTCACGGGTCCGGGACACGGCGGCCCCGGCATGGTCGCCAACGCGTACCTGGACGGAACCTACAGCGAGGTCTACCCGGGGATCTCGCAGACCGAGGACGGCGTCCGGAAGCTCTTCCGGCAGTTCTCCTTCCCCGGCGGCATCCCCTCCCACGCAGCACCGGAGACCCCGGGCTCGATCCACGAGGGCGGAGAACTCGGCTACGCACTGTCCCACGCGTACGGCGCCGCCTTCGACAATCCCGGGCTGCTCGTCGCCGCGGTCGTCGGCGACGGCGAGGCCGAGACCGGGCCGCTCGCCACGAGCTGGCACTCCAACAAGTTCATGGACCCCCTGCACGACGGGGTCGTCCTGCCGATCCTGCACCTCAACGGGTACAAGATCGCCAACCCCACGGTCCTCGCCCGCATCCCGGAGGACGAGCTCCTCGCCCTGATGCGCGGCTACGGCCACACGCCGTACGTCGTCTCCGGCGGCTTCGACGGCGAGGACCCCCGCGCCGTGCACGCCCGCATGGCCGCGACGCTCGACCGGGTCCTCGACCACATCGCCGACATCAAGGAACAGGCCGGCGCGGGCACGCTCGACGGTCGACCGGCCTGGCCGATGATCATCCTCCGGACGCCGAAGGGCTGGACGTGCCCGCCGGAGATCGACGGCAAGCCAGCCGAGGGCAACTGGCGCGCCCACCAGGTGCCGCTCGCGAACGCCCGCGACACCGAGGAGCACCTCCACGTGCTCGAGGGCTGGCTCCGTTCCTACCGTCCCGAGGAGCTGTTCGATGATGCGGGCGCGCCCGTGGCGCTCGCGACCGCACTCGCACCCGAGGGGGACCGCAGGATGAGCGCGAACCCGGTCGCGAACGGCGGCCTGCTCAAGCGGGACCTCGTGCTCCCCGACTTCCGCGACCACGCGGTCGAGGTGCCCACGCACGGCGGCTCGGTCAACGAGTCCACGCGGGTGCTCGGCGAGTGGCTGGCCGAGGTCGTGCGCCTGAACCCGGACAGCTTCCGGATCTTCGGCCCGGACGAGACAGCGTCGAACCGCCTGAGTGCCGTGCTCGAGGTCACCGACAAGCAGTGGGACGCCGAGTACCTCCCGTCGGACGAGCACCTCGCCCGAGCCGGGCGCGTCATGGAGATGCTCAGCGAGCACCAGTGCCAGGGCTGGCTCGAGGGGTACCTGCTGACGGGGCGGCACGGCCTCTTCACCAGCTACGAAGCGTTCATCCACATCGTCGACTCGATGCTCAACCAACACGCCAAGTGGCTGAAGGTCAGCAAGACGATCCCGTGGCGTCGCCCGATCGCCTCCCTCAACTACCTGCTCTCGTCGCACGTCTGGCGGCAGGACCACAACGGGCTCTCGCACCAGGACCCCGGGTTCATCGACCACGTCGTCAACAAGAAGCCCGACGTGGTCCGCGTCTACCTGCCCTTCGACGCGAACACGCTGCTCTCGACCTACGACCACTGCCTGCGCTCCGTCGACTACGTCAACGTCGTCGTCGCCGGCAAACAGCCCACGTTCAACTGGTTGTCGATGGACGAAGCCATCGCCCACATGACCCGCGGGCTCGGGATCTTCGAGTGGGCGGGCAACGAGCTTCCCGGCGAGGAACCCGACGTGGTGCTCGCCTGCGCCGGGGACGTGCCGACGCTCGAGACCTTGGCGGCCGTGTCGATCCTGCAGGACGAGGTACCGGACCTGCGCGTCCGCGTCGTGAACGTCGTCGACCTGATGCGCCTGGTGTCCGAGGGGGAGCACCCGCACGGGCTGTCCGATGCGGAGTACGACGCGGTCTTCACCACCGACAAGCCCGTCGTCTTCGCTTACCACGGGTACCCCTGGCTCATCCACCGGTTGACCTACCGCCGTCACGGCCACGCGAACCTGCACGTGCGCGGCTACAAGGAGGAGGGCACGACCACGACGCCGTTCGACATGGTGATGCTCAACGACATGGACCGGTTCCACCTCGTGATCGACGTGCTCGATCGCGTCCCCGGTCTCGGGTCCCGCTACGCCGGACTCCGCCAACGGATGCAGGACGCCCGGGTCGCTGCGAGGGCCTACACGCGGGCCCACGGCGAAGACGCGCCGGACGTCGCCGACTGGACGTGGACCGACGGTGACACCGCGACGCACGACGCCACGTCGGTGCGCTCCGCCAACGTCGGCGTCGGCGCGGCCGCCGCCGCGTCCGCCGCTACGGGTGGGGACAACGAATGACCATCCACCAGCACAACGAGGAGACAACGACCATGAAGGCAGCCCGATACCACGACCGCGGTGACATCCGCATCGAGGACGTCCCGGCACCGGAAGCCACCCCGGGCACCGTGCTCATCGATGTCGCCTGGTGCGGCATCTGCGGTACCGACCTGCACGAGTACCTCGACGGACCGATCTTCGTCCCGCCGGCCGGACATCCGCACCCGATCTCGGGGGAGGCCGCTCCCGTCACGCTCGGCCACGAGATGTCCGGCACGGTCGCGGCCCTCGGCGAGGGCGTCACCGACCTCGCCGTCGGGGACCACGTGGTGGTCGAGCCGTACATCATCCGCGATGACGTCCCGTCCGACCCGGGCACCGAGTACCAGCTCTCGCCGGACATGAACTTCATCGGGCTCGCCGGCCGCGGTGGAGGCCTGTCAGAGCGCATCGCGGTCGAGCGCCGATGGGTGCACCCGGTGGGAGACCTTCCGCTCGACGAAGCGGCCCTCATCGAACCGCTGTCCGTCGGACATCACGCCTTCGTGCGCAGCGGGGCCGGGGCCGGGGACGTCGCGCTCGTCGGCGGTGGCGGCCCGATCGGTCTGCTCACCGCAGCCATCTGCAAGGCGGCGGGCCTGACGGTCGTGCTCAGCGAGGTCAGCTCCGCTCGCAAGGCCATGGCGCTCCGGACCGGCGTCGCCGACCACGTGCTCGACCCGACCCAGGTCGACGTACCGTCTGAAGTCCGTGCCCTGACTGGCGGTCGCGGGGCCGACGTCGGATTCGAGTGCGCCGGGGTCGACGTCGTGCTCGACACCCTCCTCGACGCAGTGCGTCCAGGCGCAGCGATCGTGAACGTCTCGATCTGGGGCCACCGGCCCGTCGTCGACCTCGAGAAGCTCGTCGTCAAGGAGATCGACCTCCGCGGCACCATCGCGTACGCGAACGACCACGCTGCGACGATCGAACTCGTACGGTCCGGCAAACTCGACCTCGCACCGTTCATAACCGGTCGGATCGCGCTTGACGACCTCATCGAGCAGGGCTTCGACCAGCTGATCCACCACAACGAGGACCACGTCAAGATCCTCGTGCGCCCCTGACTCCCACCAAGGACCAGAGGAGGGGCCCGCCGGTCGATGACCGGCGGGCCCCTCCTCGTCCGCCCTCCCGCGAAGCAGCCAGCCGGGACCAACGACGAACCCGCTCGTGGACTACCACATCGTCTACGCGCTCGCGCTGATCGTGGTCGCCGTGCTCTCGGCCGGGGACACGTGGGGGCTCGGTGTCTGGTGGAAGCGACTCCCCGCTGTTCGCAAGGCGCCGTGGCTCATCTGAGCCGAACGGACGCAGGGACAGAGCCCGAGGACGAGAGATCCTGTCCTCGGGCTCTGTCGTGTCACCGTGCGTCGGGTTTGCGTATCCCGTGGTCGGCGCCGTACAGCGCGGCCTGTGTCCGGCGCTCGAGTCCCAGTTTGGCGAGCAGCCCGGACACGTAGTTCTTCACGGTCTTCTCAGCGAGATCGAGCCGTTCGCCGATCTGGCGGTTCGTCAACCCGACGGCGATGAGTTCGAGCACCTGCCGTTCCCGGAGCGTGAGGTCCGGCAGGTCGTCCTCCGGCCGCCTGATGATGCGTTCGACCGCCTGCGCCACCGGGACGGCCGGGAGGAGACTGCGACCTGCCGCGACCTGCCGGATGTCCTCGACCAGGGTCTGCCCGCGGATGTCCTTCACGACGTACCCGGACGCGCCGGCGAGCAGCGCTGCTTGCATCGCCGACTCGTCGTCGTACGCGGTCAGCATCAGGCACGCGATCTCCGGGTGCGCGGACCGCACCGAGCGGCACGCGTCGACGCCGCTGCCGTCCGGGAGGCGGACGTCGAGCACGACGACGTCCGGCCGGGTCGCCGCCACTCGGCCAGATGTGTCGCGTACGGTGCCGGCTTCTCCCACGACCTGGAGGTCGGGTTGGGCGTCGATGAGGTCCGCGACGCCGCGTCGCACGATCTCGTGGTCGTCGACGAGGAACACCTTGATCATCGTGGTTCCTTCCGTTCGGTTCGTCCGAGGGGTGCGGCCCAGACGACGGTGGTGCCGCCGTCGGCCCCGGGGCCGAGCTCGTAGCGTCCGCCGCGCATCGTCGCGCGGGCGGCCAGGTTGGCGGTACCGCTCCGACGCTCGCTCGACCCGGGACCAGGGCCGTCGTCCTCGACGACCACCTGCACGGCGTCGTCGGAGACGGCGACCTCGACCCGGCATTCCGCGCCCGGGGCGTGTCGCGCGACGTTGGCGACGGACTCCCGAACCGCGGCGACGACGTCGTGGGCGAGCGCCCCCGTAACGTCGATGTCGACCGGACCGCTGAAGGTGATGCGAGGCGGGCGGGAGAGTGCTGGGCGGAGCTCTGTGACGACGTCCAGCAGCCGTTCCCGGGTGCTCCGTGCGGCTGGGCGGTCGGAGCTGCCGAGCGTGAAGACCGCTGTGCGGACCTCAGCGATCGCCGCGTCGATGGCGCTGACCTGCTCCTCGAGGTGGTCGCGGAGGTCCTCCGGGACGCGCAGGGCGGTCGCCTGCAGTGCCAGTCCGGATCCGAACAGCCGTTGGATGACGTGGTCGTGCAGGTCCCTGGCGATCCTGCTGCGGTCCTCGGCGAGTTCCAGGCGCCGTCGGTCTCGACGGCCCCGCGCCACTGCGAGTGCGACGCTGGTCTGCCGGCCGAACTCGCCCGCCATGCCCAGTTCGGCGTCGGCGAACACCGGGCCGCCCGGCCCGCGGGCGACGACGAGCGCGCCGAGTGCGTCGCCGGCCACCCGGAGCGGGATCGCGATCGTCGGCCCGAGCGGGGGCGTCCACTCGACCCCGGCGACCGCGGTTCCGGTCGTGTCCGCGACGACGGCACCCGTGTCGATGGCACGCCCGGCGAGCGATCCGGCGGCGGGGTACCGGCGGTCGCGGACCGGGTCCGCGACAGGACCGACCGCGATCGCCACCTGCAGGTACTCGGCGTCGGCGTCGGGCAGGACGATGGTGACCAGGTGCGCGTCGACGAACGCGAGGACCCGGTCGGCGATGATCGTGAGGACGTCCTCGATGGACTCGTCCGCGACGAGCGCCGAACTGACGTCGGCCGTCGCGGTCGCCCACCGTTCGCGCAGCTGGCTCTCTTCGAACAGACGCGCGTTGTCGATAGCCACGCCTGCGGTCGCGCCGAGCGCCTCGACGAGCTCCTGATCCTCCTGCGTGAAGTGCCCGCGACGCGGGTTCGTCAGGTAGAGGTTGCCGTAGACCTTGTCGCGCACCCGCAGCGGCACCCCGAGGAACCCCTCCATCGGCGGGTGACCCGCCGGGAACCCAGCGGAGCGCGGGTCCTCACCGAGGTGCTCCAACCGGACGGGGCGCGCGTCCTGCATGACGGCCCCGAGCACACCCTTGCCTCGGGGGAGGTGTCCGATGCGCCGGACGTGCTCCTCGTCCATCCCGACGTGGATTAACCGTTCGAGTTCCTCGCCGTCCGGTGCGATCACGCCGAGCGCGCCGTACTCCGCGTCGACGAGTTCCAGGGCCGCGGCCACGACCGCGTGCAACGTGTCCTCGAGGGCCAGGTGCTCGACGATCCGCCGGTTCGCGGCGAGGAGGTTCCGCAATCTGCCCTGCGTGCGGAGCACCGCCTGCGCACGGTCGACCAGTTCATCGATGGTGCGCTCGAGTGCGGAACGCGGAGCATCCGGGAATGCGAGCGGTTCGACCATGAGGTCCCTTCGGGTGTGGAAGTTCCGATCCTAGGACGGCTGATCGAACGGAGTCCGCGGTCCCTGACCGCGGTGCGGGCGCTCGACCGGACCGGGGCGCTCGATCCGCTTCGGGTCCGGATCAGGCGCCCCGCGGTGAGCAATGTAGAGGAGCGCTGGAGTCAGCGGTAGGACCAAGGTCCCACGACCTCGTCGCCCCCGGGACGCCCGGTACAGTCATCGCTCCAGGAGTTCACGTCGCCGCTGCGGCACCACCGCCACGGGCGCGCGTCCCTGCGTGATGAGGCCGTGCGCGGTGGAACCGGTGAACAGGCCGCCGATGGTGGTGCGGTGCCGGCGTCCGAGGACCACCAGCGAGGCGAACGGCGCGTGCGCCAGGAGTCGCTCGACGGGGTCCCCTTCCTCGAGTAAGGGGCGGTGGCGCAACCCGGGGTACCGCATGTGCAGGAGTCGCTCGCTGTCGGCGAGGACGGCACGGTTGTGCTCCTCGTACAGCTGCGGGTCCTCGAGCACGCTCAACGCGCCCGTCGCTGTGGCCACCGGGAGCTTCCACGCCCGGAGCGCGCCGAGGCGGTGGCGGCTCCGCAGCGCCTCTTCGGCGGCGAACCGCAGAGCTGCGTCCCCCGTCGACGTGTCGACTCCGAGGAGGACGTCACCGTCGACCGGGACCCAGTCCTCGGGAACGACAACGACCGGGAGGTCGGCGACCGTCGGGATGCGTTCCGGCATCCAACCGTCGAGCGCCGTCCGCAGTCGGTGTTGGCGGCGGTTACCGATCACGAGGAGGTCCGCGTCGGCGGCGACTTCGAGCAACGTGCGGTCGGGTGCCCCGAACCGCACCAGGGTCTCGACGCCCACGTGACTCCTGTCAGGGAGCCGCGCCGCTGCTGCTTCCACCAGCGCTCGATCGGCGCGGGGATCCGTTGACCATCCGTTCGTGACGGTGACGACGTCGACACGGCTGCCGGACGGAAGATCCCGTTCGATCACCCAGTCGATCGTGCGCAGACTCGCCTCGTGCTCGTCGATGCCGACCACGACGTGTTGCGGAACGGGAGCCGCAGCGTCTCGCATGTCAATGCACCTCCGCCGGCGAGGGTACGGCTGAGGCCGTCGCCGGCACTGCGGCGGCCGGCTGGGGGACGATGCAGACCGGCGAGTGGGCGCGGTGCATCAGCGCTTCACCGACCGAACCTCCGAGGAACGCCCCGATGGCGGTCCGGTGTCGTCGCCCGGTGACGATGAGCGAGGCATCGGCCCCGGCTTCCTCCAGGAGTGCGGCCGCGGTCTGGCCGTGTCGACGAGCCGCGCGGACGACGAGGTCTGGGTGGCGGTCCGCCACGGCACGGCTCGCGGCCTGGAGCTCGAGCGTGCTCTCGTGCTCCCACAGCTCCCGGTCGTCCGCGAGGTAGATGTTCGCGTACGGGGAGATCGTCAGCGGGATGTCCCAGGCCCGGACGAGGACGAGTTCGCTGCCACGGACAGCAGCCTGGTCCGCGGCGAACGCGAGCGCGGCCGAGGCGGTCCGACCGTCGACGCCGACCACGACCGGGCCCGCACCGTGGTGCCAGTGCTCGGGGACGGCGATGACGGGCACGGTGGTACGTGCCACGACGCGTTCAGCGATCCGGCCGCCGAGCGTCGCGAGCACGACGTGCGCCTGACGGGCACCGAGCACGAGGACGTCGCTGTCCTCGGAGTCCAGCAGCAGTCGCTCCACCGTCGGCCCCTCCGGCACGGACTGCTCGACCATCAGCCCAGGGTGACGCCGACGCAACCGCGTCTCTGCCTGTTCGAGCCGCTGCTCGGTCCGCAGCACCGTCTCGGAGTAGAGCTCGCTGACCGTGAGGAGCCGAACGCGGTCTCCTGGGCGGAGGTTCTCGTCGATCCATTCGATGGTCCGCGAGCCGGCGTCGGTGTCGTCGACCGCGACGGTGTAGCTGGTCATGGTTGCTCCTCGGCAGGTTCTTCCGGTCTGTGCCCGGCTGGCGACCGCGGTGGTCGCCTGCCACGACGGTAGGTCGACCACAGCGAGCCGTGGAGGGTCGAACGTCCTACCGGTGTTGGCAGGCTTCTCCATTCCGAGACGGTTGCCGGGTCGGTCCGGGCGCACCGGGACCTTCGACACTGTTCCCGCGGCGGATGGACCCGCAGCCTCGTAGCGGAGGGGGTACCGACCGCCTCCGGGAAGGGGTCAGCGATGACCAGACGATTCGTCGTCGGGTGGGATGGGTCGTCCGCGGCTCGCGGCGCACTCGCGTGGGCACTGGATCGCGTTGAAGGCGGGCCGAACCGCCTCATCGTCGTCCACGCTGTCCCAGCGGACTCTGCCGCGCCGTCCCTGTCGACCGCCGACTTCTCCGTGCGGGCGGCCGTCAACGCCGTCATCGACACCGACCACGCCGTTCGGGTGGACGTCGAGGTGCACCGTGGGCACCCGACCGCGGTGCTGCTCGCTTCGGTGGACGCAGACTCCGTCCTCGTCGTGGGCCGGGACGGGGTGCCGGCAGCGCGTGGCTCGCGGCCCTCGCTCGCGGACCGCCTCGTAGGCGCGGCCCCCTGCACGGTCGTGGTCGTTCCGCTCGCGCCCGGGGCACGTCGGGACGGGATCGTCGTCGCGGTGGATCCGGGCGCTTCGTCGCGTCCTTCGCTGCGCTTCGCGGTTCAGGAGGCGCGGCGCACGAGACAGTCGATCGTGGCCGTCAGCGCATGGTCACCCCGACACGGCAATGGTGCCGAGGACCCGGGCGGCGTCGAGCGGACCCGTCGGTTGCGCATGCTGGAGGAACAGGTGGAGGACGCTCTCGCCGAGGCGCCGGACGTGGACGTCGTCCGGCGACTCGTTGCGGGTCCGCCGGCGCGGCGCATCGTGGAATCCGCCGAGGCCGCGTCATTGCTCGTCATCGGAGCGGGACACCGGCGCGCGAGGGCCGGAACAGTGACCGAGCAGGTCGTCCGCGCGTCCCGCACGCCTGTCGCGGTCGTCCGGTGAATCGGTCGTCGACCGGGCTGACGGGCTCTGCCGCCGTCCGGATCCGCGGGCTCGAGAAACGCTACGGGCGTGTCCGAGCAGTCGATGGCCTCGACCTGGACGTCGCCGCGGGGGAGGTGCACGGGTTCCTCGGGCCGAACGGCGCGGGCAAGACCAGCACCATGCGGATCCTCCTCGGTCTCAGTAAGGCGACGCGCGGGGACGTCCGAGTGCTCGGTGGCGATCCGTGGAGCGACGCGGTGTCGCTCCACCGCCGGATGGCGGCCGTTTCCGGGGACGCGGCTCTGTGGCCCGGGCTGACCGGGGGCGAAACGATCGACCTCCTGACTTCGTTGCGCGGCGGCGCGGTGCGATCCCGTCCCGTCCGAGCGAAGCGGGCCGCGCTGCTCGAGGATTTCGCACTCGACCCCACGAAACGCGTCCGTGCGTACTCGCGAGGCAACCGCCAGAAGGTTCTCCTCGTCGCCGCACTGCTCCTCCCGGCGGAGCTCTACCTGTTCGACGAGCCGACGACGGGACTCGACCCCCTGATGCAGGAGGTGTTCGCGCGACACGTCCGAGCGTCGCACGACGTTGGAGCGACCGTGCTCCTGTCGTCCCACGTCCTGAGCGAAGCACAGGCGCTCTGCACGACCGTTTCGATCGTCCGCGCCGGTCGGGTGGTCGAGACGGGCTCGATGGCGGAGCTGCGACGGCGCACGCGGACCACTGTCTCCTTCGACGCCGCAGGATCGATCCGCGAGGTGCGCGCCGCCCTGCCCGAAGCGCGCGATCTCTCCGTGACGGGCGCCCGGTTCTCCTGCAGCGTCGCGGAGTCGGACGTCGTGGCCGCTCTCCCCCGGCTCGCGGCACTCGACATCACCGGTCTCGTCATCGCTCCGCCGTCCCTGGAGGAGTTGTTCCTGCACCAGTACGAGACCGAGTCGGTCTCGGCGGCAACCGCATGGAGCACGTCATGATCCTGCTGCTGGTCCGGTCACGCCTCCGGGCAGACCTGTGGCAGCTCGTCGGCTGGGTCCTGGGGCTCGCGGTCACGACGTCGCTGGTCACCGTCCAGGTCGCCGCGACGTTCCCCACCGGAGCCGCTCGTGCGGCCACGCTCCGCGTACTCCTCGCCACGCCCGTCGTCCTGGTGTTCAGAGGGACACCTGACGGCGCCTCTGCTGGGGCGTTCTTGACCGCCCTCAGCCTGTCGTTCGTCGCTTTCCTGGTCGGGATGATGAACGTCTTCCTCGTCACCCGGCACAGTCGCGCGGCCGAGGAGAGTGGTCTCGGGGACACTCTGAGCTCCACCGCGACGGCCCGGACCGGACCAGTCGTGAGTGTGCTGTTGTTCGTGGTGGCCTGGAACGCCATCGCCGGTGTCGCGGTTGCATCGGGCAACGCCCTCACAGCGGAGCCTCCGGGCGGATCGATGCTGTTCGGTGCAGCGTGCGCGGGCACCGGGGTGGGTACGGCCGGAGTCGTCCTGCTCCTCGCACAGTTCTTCCCGTCTGGACGCGCCACCAACGCCACGGGAGCCATCGTCTTGGTGGCGTGGTACTTCATCCGGGGCATCGGGGATGCAACCGGCACCGCAGACATGCGCACGCTGGTCCTGCGACCGTCGTGGGTCAGCTGGGCGAGTCCGATCGGTTGGGCGCAGGCGACCCGGCCGTTCGGCGAGCAGTCGCTCTGGCCCCTCGTCCTCGGACCCACGCTCTTCGTCGCGGCCGGCGTGGGTGCCGTCGTCACGGCGGGCCGTCGAGATGTCGGGTCGGCGACCATCGGCCACCGACCGGGACGAGCGGATGCCCGCCTGTGGCTGCGGGGAGCGTTCGGCCTGGCTGTCCGCCTCGACCGGGCGGTCCTGGTCACGTGGACGATCGCGATCCTCGCCTTCAGTGCGCTCGTCGGTTCACTGTCGGGTGTGGTCACCGACCAGCTCACTTCCGTATCTCCGGCGGTCACGAGGACGATCACGGCCATGGGCGGCGGAGCGCAGGACGTGTCGGAGTCGTTCGTCCGACTGGGTGCAGAGACCATCGGAGTCCTGGTCTCGGCCATGTGCGTGCAGGGAGCGCTCCGACTGCGGCGGGAGGAGGCCAGCGCGCGAGCAGATCTCCTGATCGTCAGCGGTGCCAGCCGCACGGCGTGGTTCTTCGCGTTCGCTGCACTCCCCGGCGCGGTCGCTGCTGTGGTGCTTTTGCTGTCCGGACTGGTCGCGGCCGTCGCCGCGGGGGAGGTCGGCGGCACGTCGGCGCCTTGGGCGACAGCGCCGCTCGGCCAACTGCCGGCGGTGCTCGTCATGCTCGCCGTGTCCGCGTTCGTCCTCGCGATCGTGCCGCGCACGAGCGTGGCGCTCGCCTGGTCGCTCTACGCTGCCGCGGCCTTCGTCGGCGAGTACGGCAGCATCGCCGGCTTGCCGGAGTCGCTGCGCCGACTGAGCCCGTTCGAGCACGCCGTGGATCCCTTTCACACGGGGCCGAGCGTGGCCGCTGCCGTCGCGATCACGGCCGGCGCGCTCGTCGTCGTCGGGATCTCGGCGCTCGCTATGCGGTTCAGGGACACGGGGTCAGACCATTGACGAGCACGCCGAGCGCAAGGAAGCGGACGACCGAGGAACGAGAAAGGAACCGACGATGCTGAAGCAGGTGCGTTGGAGCGTCGCGATCGACGAGACCGCGGCGGGCTGGAACACGCTCCAGTGGATCGCGCACAACGTCGCGGATGGTGACGTAGTACGGCTGGTGACCATCCACGAGCGGTTCGGTGAGGCAGCGGAGCGTTCAACGGGTCGGCTGACGATCGCACGGCATCTGCTCACCGAGCGGCATCCCGATCTCAGGATCGAGCAGGAAGTCATGAACGGCCCGACACTGGGTCGACTCGTTGGGGAGACCGGCGAATCGGACATCCTGGTGATCGGCGGACGCCGCAGCGACCGGGTCTGGGCGTCCGTCACCGGTCGTGTCGCGGAACGAGTCATGGCCGGGGTGAAAGGCCCGGTGGTGGTCGTACCCGAACGGTGGCAGCCCACTCCCGCTCCTTCCGTCGTGGTCGGTGTCGAAGCCCAGACGGCCACGAGCGCACTCGAGTTCGCCTCGGAGAGAGTTGGGCAACGCGGCGGCGACCTCGTCCTCGTCCGAGCCTGGGAACCACCGACGAGCGTGTCGCCGATCGGTCGGGTGTACCTCGCGCGGGACGCGCCACGCTGGGAGCACGAGGGACAACTCGAACTGGACGCTGCCATCCGCAGGGTGAGCCGAGAACTCCCTGACCTGCGCGTGCGCGCGGAGCTCCGTCAGGGGCGCCCGGCAGCAGTCCTGCAGCGCAGCGGAGAAGCCGCGGCACTCATCGTCATCGGACGACGCCACCGGTCGGCCGTCGCCGGCAGTCTCTTCGGGTCCGTAGGAGAACACCTCGTGCACGACGGCCGCGTCCCCGTGTGCGTGGTGCCCCAGCAGCTCGATAGGCCCTCCGCGGACCTGTGACACCGGCGACACCGCCCACGAACGGCCAGTCTCCGCGCATACCTCCCCTGTACCGATCAACGGTTCAAGGATGGAGACGATATGTTGCAGGCAGGTACGCTCGTGGTAGCTCTTCAGGATCACGGCGGTGTGAGCCGGTCGTTCGTCCGTAGCGGCGAGCAGGGCGTGGTCACGCAGGGCGGGTGGTGGCCGGTGCAGGTGCGGTGGCAAGGGCGGTCCTGCAGTCAGCCTGCCTACGTCGACGAGATCGCCTGACAGGCAGCGCGGCGTCGTCACTGCGCTGAGGATGCGCGGGTCCCGAGCGCCCGCTCCCACACGCGGCGGGTACGGCGCGCGGTCGGGGTGTCCTCGCCCAGTCCGTCGCAGAACGCGCGGACCCAGCTCAAGGCGTCCTGCCGAGGCACTCGGAACTCGTTGCCCACGTAGTAGGCGGAGTCCGGCAGCGGCACGACGTTGATGATGTAGTACAGCGACCGGCGCGGCACACCGATCTCATCCGCGATCCAGCCCAGGCCGACGGAGGAACGGTCGGGGTGGCGGTGGCAGGGGAACGGTCGGCGGCGGGTGGTGCGACGCTCTTCCACGAACTGGCGGGCATCGTCGATGGGGATCTGGATCGAGTTGCCGATGCGGCGGGCAGAGTCGGGGAGGGCACCCTCGGAGCTGAGCACCCACACGCGTCGCTGGGTCACGTTCAGCTGCGCGGCGATCCACGCGAGGTCCACGGTCTCGACGTCGTCCGGGAAGGGTTCGATGCCGTACCCGTAGAACCGGCGCTTGTCGGATCGGCGTTCCTCGATGAACGGCTCGGCGCTGGTGAGGGGGATGCGCAGTTTCCCGGTTTCGTCCCGGTAGGTGCCGGCGGGCAGTTTGCCCTTCGAGGACCAGGCGTAGGCGCTCCCCATCGCGACACCGACGGCGCCGGCGAGCTCGCGGAGGGTCATGGTCTCGGTCACCGGGACGTTCTTCGTGCTGGTGGTCATCTGGGGCTCCTGGTGCTAAGGGCCGACCTGTTGACGACCTCATCCACGTGTATGCGGCGAAACCAGGACGAGCTGTGGGTGCCGGTCGTCGTCAGTCGGTCAGCGGGGCCGGCTTCCCCGCCGACTTCACGTCCGGAAGTCGGAGCTAACCGCAGGGGCATGCCGATCGGCGGGGTTCCAGGGCACTAGTCTCGTCCCTTCCGGCCGGAGGGTAAGAGCTATGGATAGGGATCTATATGTATGGGGGAGGTGGGAGGGGAGATGTATCCCTCTTCTTCTTCAGATCTATATCTGTGTTCAAGAAGTTAAGAAGAAGAAAGAAGGCCCTACTTCCGCAGCAGGCTGCGGAACTGGCTGACTTGCCAGACCGCTCAACCCGTTGAGCGTCAGCCGTGATCTTCGCAAGCCAGGGGCTGGATCAACTCGGGTTTCGCCGCATCGTGTTGAGCATGGCCAGCACGACCCACTTCTCTCGGTTCACCTCAGGACTCTCGCGCTGCCCGGGAGCCGAGCTGGAAACCGAACCCATGGACCTCACGACCGCGGTTGGAGTCCCGGTGACCACGATGATCATCAGCTGCGGCAGAGACTGCGCGGTCGTGGACGATGCGACGACCGCATTGCAGTGGATGTTCCCGGGCGCGACCACTCGGGCAGACTTCGCCTCCCGGACTGCCGAGGCCGCTCAGGCCGCGGAGCGAGCGCACTACGAACAGGTCCGGTGGTGCGTCGCTGCCCACAGGATGTCCGCTTCGCAGCACCGGCTCTACGCAGCACCGAAGGACACCCACTTCGACGGGCCGCTTCCGTTGCGGTGGCTCGGAGTCCCGCCGCTGTACCTGACGGGAACGCAGCTCGGCGAGCGACCGCTCCCGAGCGGTCTCACTGAGCGGGTGTGCGGAGCGCCCGATGCGTGCTTGCGGCTGCTCGCTGACGCAGGCGTCATCGAGTTGTGGTGAATCGACGTGGGTTGCCCTGGTCCGCGCATAGGTGCCCCGAGGACGACATCCGTCATGGACGGGGATCCGGAACGGAGAAGCCACGTTGACCGAGGTACACCCCGAAAGGACGATCGAGCACTGGGGCGGTGTTCTCGTCACGCTGGACGGCGCGTCGGGCACTGAATGGCGCGAGTTGCCGTGGTCCCTCCTGCGCGAGGCGCTCCGTGCGCACGCGCTCGGTCCGGGCGGGGAACTGCTCGTCATCGAGTGCCGCGACACCGATGCCGAAGACGCCGCGGTACGCGGGCGAGCGCAGGTGCTCTCCCTCGGTGCCGGGTACGGCGTCATCGTGGAACTCCGGGACGACACCAAGGACGTGTCGTTGTACGAGCGCATCGCACTGCGCGACGAGCCTCGGGATGTCCTCCGACTGACGCTCTCTCCGACCTGGACCGCCGTCGTGCGCCAGGCCGAGATCCTCTCGCCGTGGCAAGCTGCCTCTGTCCTCGGGTGGATGATGCCCTGCGACGTTCCCCTGCTCGACGACTACTGGACGTCAGAGCAGGCTCTCGACTTCTGGCAGGACGTCCGAGCGGGCCGTCGCCGCTCACCGGTGTGATGCCGCACGACATCGTCTCGTCGCCAGTTCGTGGCACGTTTCTTGGCACGAATCTGTACGCATCGCCGTTCATCTCCGTTGATGTCGGTTCCATTCGGAAGCCCGCACCGGCGCGGATCTCGGGCCAGATGCCAGCCACGACGGGCAGGCCGTTCGACGGCACATTTCCCTGACACGAAAGAGGTCACTGGTTCGATCCCAGTATCGCCCACCACATGGAAACCCCCGCTTCGGCGGGGGTTTTCGCGTTTCCTGCAGCGCAACCGGTGGATCCCCTGAACGGCGGAGGGCTGCACCGATCTGCGTGCCGTCAACGGGCGTGCACCGCGATGCGCCCGCGGTCTCCCACGACCGCGTGTTCGACCACGAGTCGAACGGTCTCGTCCACGGACTGCGACGCCGTGTCGATCCACCAACCCTGGTCCCGGAACCCGTCCCGCATCGAGCGGTCGAGCGCCTCGTGCCCGTCGAACTCGAAACGGTCCGCCGATGGCCGCGCGGCGTTCCGGGCTCTGCAGGTCGCTCCGCCGGGCGCCAGGACCACGAGGAAGGTCGGGACCTGCGGCAGCACGCCGACGAGGTGGTCGAGGTGGTGCGCGTCGGGCAGGACGCAGTCGACGACCGTGTCGAAGCCGGCGGTCACGAAGTTCGTGGTCAGCGCGCCGATGTTCCGGTGACACAACGCCACCTGCCGTGCGGCCTCGTCCTCGGGGTGTCCCAGCGGCCACACCGCGCCGGACCTGATCATCCGGCCGACATTGTCCGCGGCGACACGAGCCGCGCGTGGCAGCGCACCGGCGAGGCCTCGGCTGACGGTCGACTTGCCCGCTCCGGGCATGCCGGTGATGATCCAGGTCCGCGGTCCACGCTCGACTGCCATGCGCTGAGTCTGCCGCGCCGTGACGTCGTCCGCGCCGACGTCGTTCGTGCTCGTTCGTCAGCCGACACGTCGACCGGCAGCGGCGCCGACCATCCCGGACACCTCCGTCCCGTTCCCGTCGGGTCACCACAGGGACACCCGCTGTCCATCCGCGTCGGCCGGTGTCGCCCCGAACGCGGCGACGACCACCTCCGCCTGACGCTCCGTCGGGACGACCGCAGTCACCAGGGACCCGGACACGGAGAACCTCCGGACATCCGGATCCGCTGCGGCGACTCGAGTTGCCGTCTCGACGGTCGTCTCCGACACCGGTGACGAGCCGGTGACGGATACGTACGTCGTCCACGTCTTCGCTGTCCCGACGTACACCGACGACGGGTCGTCGCCGTCCAGGTGCGCGCGCAGCCAGGCCGCTGCTGCGGGAAGGGACGACGGAGTCCGCACGCGGACGGTCGTGGAAGCCCCCTGCTGGGCGACCGTCACGTCCGGGAGCGCGGCCGCCGCGGTCACCAACCGGAAGCCCCGTTCGTCCACCGTCAGCGGCGCCGCGGACGGCGCTGGTGTCGCACCGGACGGGTTCGCCAGGTCGAGCTCCCACGCGGCGAGGTCGTGCCCGGCGGGCGCCCTGACGGTCGCCGTCGATGGTCCGAGCGCCGCCCGCACCGAGCGGACCTGCTCGAGCGTGAACCCGGCACGGACACGAACGGTGAAGTCCGCCGACCACGCGGCCGTCTCGAGGTACTCCCGGGACACGCAGTGCGAGTCGTCCGGCTGCCAGTACCGCGCGGTGACCACCACCACCCCCGGCAACGCTTCGAGACGCTTCACCGTCGGCGCGTACTCCGCGGTGACCGACGGACCCGGCTCGAGCGGTGAGCACCACGAACCGGCACCGCAGCCGGTGAGCGCGGTCGCGGCCGCAGCCCCCACGACTGCAGCCGCGACCCACCGGATTCCCCTCACCACCCCACTGTGCCGAGGACCGCACGCCGACACATCAGCCCACAGGACGAACTGTGTCCTGCGACGTAGCCGGGTGGTCAGTTGGCGACCACCGGTGCGGTGGATCGATGGACCTGGGCCGACTCTTCCGGCGGGGGAACCACGACCCTGCACCAGCCGACGACGCGACCGACCGGCTCCGAGCAGCGCTCGCCCGGCTCGTCGCCCGCATCCCTGGCGACACGATGCTGCACCCGCCGGCGACCGAAGCCGCACTCACGCACGCGGAGACGCACCTCGGCAGGGAACTGCCGGCGGACGTCCGCGCGCTGTACCTGCTGCACGACGGACAACACCAGTACACGGCAGCGGATCCGCGCTTCGCCGCCGGCCTGTTCGCCGGGGCGCCGCTGCTGCCGGTACAGGACCTGCTCCTGAACTGGGACAACTGGGCGGGGTTCGAGTCCCGGGAGGACATGGACGAGTTCGCGTCCTCGGACCCCGACGGGTTCGTGCAGGCGAAGTACTCCGTCCGCGGGTGGATCCCGCTCACCCACGACGGCAGCGGCAGCCACATCGGCGTGGACCTCGATCCCGGCCCAGCCGGCACCGTCGGACAGGTCATCACCTTCGGGTCGGACGACGAGGGGCACCACGTGCTCGCGCCGACCCTGGCGTCGTACCTCGAGCAGGTGTCCGACCTCGTCGAGTCCGGTGACCTCATCCCGTCTGCGGACGAGGACGACCCGGACTGGACGTCCAGCCGCCCGCTGTCGCAGCTGTTCCACCCGACCGGGCGTCCAGCCGCCTGACCGGCGATCGCGCCGGACCGCCGCCGTGCTGTGGCAACATGCGTCCATGCGGATCTGGCCGAGGCGTGCTGCACGGACACCGCCGCACGAGGTGATCGACGTCCACCCGGGCGTGCCGCCGCTCAGTGCGTGGGGCCGCAACGGCATCGTCGGCACGATCGGGTCCGGTCCGGCCGCCGGGGCGACCGTGGTCGCGCACCCGCACTGGAACGAGCGCGGTGCCCTGGACTACTACGAACTGGAGGTCTGGGACCGGACGGGACCCGTGTTCGACGAGGACGGCCGCTTCGTCATGGAGGACTGGGGGCCCGATGATCGGGTGCCCGGTACGGAGGGGGGTCTCGTCGACGCGCTGACCCGTGAGGTCGACGTCACGTGGTGGACCGACCAGGAACGCCTCGACGCGTTCTGGTCGACGCACTGGGACCGCCGCTGAACCGTCCGTCGCCGATCGCCAGCACGGTGCGGACGGACACCGGGGCCCTGGTCAGACCGGCCGGTAGATCGCGATCGGGGGAGCCGACGGGTCGCCGTCGTCGTGCGCGTCGCCGGTGGCGAGCCAGACCCGGTCCTCGTGCTCGATCGTCGTCGGCAGGTCGCCGTGCACGAGGATGCGGATCGCGGGGGCTTCGCCGTCGATCAGGTCGACGCCGTGGGCCTCGGTGCCGCCGGGGTTGTCGTGCACGTAGCTCATGGGCCCAGTGAACCCGTCCGGGGCTGGGAACACCTCGCCCTGGCCGCCCGGTCCCTCGCAGCGTTCGGGTCACCGCGATGGACCGGGCAGCGGGGCGGGTGACCCCGGTGTCCGAGGACGGCCGTCCTCGGCACCGAGGAGTCATCCGGAGACCGGCGGGTACCGGATTGGTCCGACGTGCCGGAGCAAGCGACGCGCCCGGTGGAGCACACGATCCGCGTGCCCAGCCGATGTCGGGGTAGAGTGTTCGAGTACGCGGATGTGGCGCAGTGGTAGCGCATCACCTTGCCAAGGTGAGGGTCGCGAGTTCGAATCTCGTCATCCGCTCGGAACACGCGAAGCAGCACGGTCAGCATCGCGACACGAAGGCCCCGGTCAGTCGATCGGGGCCTTCGTCGTTCAGCCGGTCCGGATCAGCGGATCCGGGTCCCGGTCACCCCGCGCCGCCGAAGCGCTCGGCCCGCACGTCGGACACGTCGTGCCCGAGCTCCCCGAGCCACCGCAGCACCTGCTCGACGAACGGCGTCGACCCGCACACGTACACGAGCGCGCCGACCTCGGGCGGGAACACCGCACGCTCGAGCCCGTCGCGGGTCAGGCGGCCGACCGGCATCCCCGACCCCTCGGGCGCACGGCGGCTGTAGACGTGCGTGACCTCGAGGGGCGCGGGGGAGCGCAGCGCGGCGTCGAGCTCCTCGACGAAGAAGTCGTCCTCGGGCGTGCGCGTCGCGGCGAGGAGCCGGAAGGGCACCGGGTCGTCGGCGGCCGCGTGCGCGGTGACCATCGGGAGCAGGGGCACGATCCCCGATCCGCCGGCGATCAGTTGGACGGGCCGGTCGGAGCGCCCTGGACGCCAGACGAACCAGCCGCCGAGCGGACCGTGCACGTCGAGCCCGTCGCCGACCTCGATCGCGTCGACGAGGAACGGTGAGACCTCGCCGCCCTCGACGCGGTCGACGGCCAGGACCACCCGCGTGCCCTCGCCGGCGGAGGCGATCGAGTACGAGCGGGAGGCCTGGTAGCCGTCCTCGGCGGTCAGGCGCAGGTCGAGGTGCTGGCCGGGGTCGTTGCCGGGCCAGGTCGGCACGTCGAGGACGATGCGGCGCGCGTTCGGCGTCTCCTGCGCGACGGCGGCGACCGTCGCCGGGTGCCAGGCCGGCCGCCTGCGGGACGCGGCGGACGGGGCGGGGGTGGGGCGTGCCTCCAGGCCGTCGACCGGTGCGGACCCGCTCACCAGTACCGCTCTTCCTTCCAGGGGTCGCCGTGCATGTTGTAGCCGGCGTTCTCCCAGAAGCCGGGCTCGTCGTCGGACTGCATGACGATCCCGCGGACCCACTTCGCGCTCTTCCAGAAGTACAGGTGCGGGACGAGCAGCCGCGCGGGCCCGCCGTGCTCCGGCTCGAGCGGCTCGCCGTCCGCCTCGAACGCGATCCAGGACTGCCCGTCGAGCAGTTCGTCGAGCGGCACGTTCGTCGTGTAGCCGCCGAAGCTGTGCACCATGCAGTACTCGAGCGAGGTCTCGACGTCGGCGAAGAACCGGTCGAGGGGGACGCCGCGCCACGGCATGTCGAGCTTGGTCCAGTGCGTCACGCAGTGGATGTCGACGGTGACGTCCTCGACGCCGAGCGCCTGCGCCTCGTCCCACGTCCACGTGTGCAGCCCGGTCTCGGTCCGGATCGAGAAGCTCCAGTCGGCCGGCTCGATGTCCGGCGTCGCCCCGGCGGACAGCACGGGCCAGTCCCGCACGAGGGTCTGCCCCGGCGGGATCCGGGGGTCGTCGCGGTCGTCCCGGCGTCCGCCGAAGCCGCGGGTGAACGTCGCCATGGGTGCTCCTTCGAAGGGTGGTCGTGACCGATCATGCCGTGTCCGGACGCACGGTGTGTGTCCGGCAGGTGACAGCGCGGTCTGCGGCCCAGCTGGCAGGTCGCCGTGCGTCCGCCGGAGGGCCGCGGTCCGGCCGTACCCTCGGCACATGAGCGGGCACACGGGGCGGGCGGACGACGCGGACGCGGACGCCGCGGCGCCGGCCGACCGGGTCCTGCTCGCGGGTGCCGCCGACGACCTGCCCGAGATCCGACTGCTGCTCGATGCGCTGCCCGACACCGCGTACGGCCAGGTCGTCGTCGAGGTGGCCTTCGCCGAGCAGGTCCGCATCCTGCCGGCACCGCCCCGGCTGAGCGTCACCTGGCTCGTCCGGTGCGAGCGCCCGTCGCTCCTGCCGTCGCTCGTGTTCGCCGACCACGGTGAACTCCTCGCCGAGGCCGTCACCGCGTGGGCGTCCGAGTGGGGCGTCGCGGGCGCCGAGCCTCGCACCGCCGTCTGGATCGGCTGCGCCGACAGCCCGTGGGTCGAGCGTGCGCGCTCGATCGTCCAGCTCGGGCTCGCCGACGCGGGTCAGCAGGTCCAGGTCGAGTCCGGCAGCTGACGCCGGCCTGGAGGCACGTGGCGGCGCCGCCGGGTCGGTGCGGTCCGCCGTCCGGGAACGGCGCGTCGGACTCGGGTCGGCCAGCCGGGTGGGGCGGGCGTCAGTGGGTGGCGTCGGCGTGCTCGGGGAACAGCACGTCGGGAGCGTCGACGCGTCGGTCCGTGACCGTCGTCGGGCTCTCGAGGTGCACGGCCCCGGACGGCAGGATCCCGGCGCCGCCGAAGCGCTCCATGACCCGCCACTGGGCGACGACGTCCTCGCCGGCGTGCTCGGCCGGCAGCACGGGCCAGAAGCCGAACCCGCCGACGGCCTCGAGCGCCGCGCGGTCGTACAGGACGCAGGCCCCGACCCAGGCGACCCGGTAGGGCACCCAGCCGCCGGGCTCCACGTCGAGGTCCGCGGCGACGTGGGTCGGGTTCGCGGCGTTGTGCAGCGAGAGCCGGTCGAACGCCGGGGTGCCGCGACGGACGACCTCGGGGACGACGGGGCCGTCCCACGGCTCGTACACGGCGGTCTCGTGCGGCCGTCGGTCATCCAGGTAGGACAGCCCCTGCACGGCGCTCCCGACGAACCCGCAGCCCAGGGAGCGGAGCGCGTCGAGCATCCGGCGGACCGAGCCCGGTTCGAGCCAGACGTCGTCGTCGAGGTACAGCACCGCGGGTGCGGTGGCGTGGTCGAGCAGGTGCTGCCGGTGCTCGGCCAGGCCGCGCCGATCCGGGTGCGCGAGGAGCGTGACGGGGCGGCCCTGTGCCTCCAGGACGCGCAGCATGGCGGCGACCGCCGGCGCGGTGGCGGCGTCCTGCTCCGCGGACTGGTCGCTGAGGACGAGGCGGAACGCGACGTCGGTCTGGGCGGCGAGCCCGGCGAGGGTCGTGGCGAGCTCGGCGGGGCGTCCGACCGTCGGGACGAGGACGTCCACCTCCGCGTCGAGCGGGGCGTCGTGCGACGGCCGGGCCCACGCCCCCGACCAGCGGGCCGCGGTCACGGCGCCGGGTCGGGCTCGACGGGGGCGGTGGGCGCTGCGGTCGTCGGGGTGGTGTCGTTCCCCGCCGCTGCCTCGCGGATCCGACGGACGACCGCGGTCGTGGAGTGCTCGGGCACGTAGTCGACCATGACGACCTCGCCGCCGTAGGCGCGGACCACCCCGGTCTCCTCGAGCATCTCGGGGGAGTAGTCGCCGCCCTTGACGTAGACCTCGGGGCGGAGCCGTTCGATGAGCGGGATCGGGGTGTCCGTGGCGAACACCGTCACGAGGTCGACGCACGCCAGCGCCGCGAGCACGCCGGCGCGGTCCTCGGCCGGGTTGATCGGCCGCTCCGGGCCCTTCAGCCGACGGACGGAGTCGTCGTCGTTGAGCGCGACGACGAGCAGGTCGCCGAGCTCCCGCGCCTGGCGCAGGTACGTCGTGTGTCCGCGGTGCACGACGTCGAAGCAGCCGTTCGTGAAGACGACGCGGCGACCGGCGGCCCGGGCGGCCTCGACGGCGGTCGCGAGGTCGTCGTGGTCCACCACGGTGGCCGCGGGAGCCGTCACCGACTCGAGCAGCGCGGCGGCGGAGCAGACCGACGTGCCGGCCTCGCGGACGACGACGTCCGCGGCGGCCTGCGCGACCGTCACGGCGTCGCGCGCGGGGGCGCGCACCGCCAGCGCGACGGTCGCCGCCGCGCAGAAGGTGTCGCCGGCGCCGGACGCCTGCTGCTCGGACGCGGGGGTCGCACGCGTCCGGAAGCCCTGGTCGGAACCGGGCTCGAGCAGCACCGTGCCGTCCTTGTCGAGCGTGACGACGGCGGCGCGGGCGCCCGAACGGGCGAGCACCTCGGCGCGGGCGTCGACGACGGTCTGCACGCGGGCGGACCCGGTGCCGAGGTCGTGGCCGAGCAGGGCGGCGGTCTCGCCGGCGTTCGGCGTGACGAGGTCGGGGTGCAGGCCGGCCCAGCGGCGGAGGTCGTGCGCGTCGACGACGACGGCCGCGGGGCGGTCGGCGTCGAGCACGGGGACGACGTCCTCGGCCCGTACGCCGAGGTCGTAGTCGCACACCACGGCGGCGTCGGCGCACCGGACGGCCCGCCGGACGGCGTCGGCGAGACGCTGCCCGGTCGCGGCGTCGGGGGTCTCGGCGATCTCGTCGACGCGGACCACCACGCGGTCGCCGCCGACGACGCGCGACTTCGTGGTCGTGGTGCCGCCGGGGACCTCCACGAGGAAGGACGTGTCGACGCCGGCCGCGGTCAGCCGGTCACGCAGGACCCGGCCGGACTCGTCGTCGCCGACCAGCCCGACCATGCGGACGCGGGCGCCGAGGGCGCGGGCGTTCACGGCGGTGTTCGCGGCGCCGCCGGGGACGGCGACGGTGCCGGTGACGCGGACGACGGGCGCCGGGGCCTCGCGGGAGACCCGTTCGGCCTCGCCGACGGTCCAGCGGTCGAGGATGCAGTCGCCGATCACGACGACGAGGGGTTCGCGGTCGTCGACGGTGGCGACGAGGTCGCGGACGAGGCGGACGTCGGCGGTCACCGGGCACCACCGTCGGTGTCGGCGCCGGCGTCTGCCGTCGCGCCGGCGGTGGCTTCGGCGTCGACCGTCGCGTCGGCCCACGTCACGCGCGCCGGGGCCGGTTCGAGGTGCACCACCGTGGTGGTCGTCATCTCGTCGAGCAGGTGCGGTCCGTACCCGAACCCGGCACCGGAGGCGCCGCGCGGTTCGGCGCTGCCGCCGGGCGCACCGCCGAAGACTGCGTTGACCTTGACGGTCCCGACCGGCAGCTCCGCCGCGGCGCGCAGGGCGTGCCCGGTGTCCGCGGTGAGGACGGTGGCCGCGAGTCCGTAGCGGTCGGCCGCCGCCAGCCGGAGGCCCTCGTCGAAGTCCTCGACGACGCGGACCGGGGCGATCGGGCCGAAGGTCTCCTCGGTCATCGCGAGCATCTCGTCGGTGCAGTCGGTCAGGACCGTCGCCGGGTAGAACGTGCCCGCACCGTCCGGGGTGACCCCGCCGGTCCGCACGACGGCGCCGTGGGCGACCGCGTCGTCGACGTGCTCCTGCACGGTGGCGCGCAGCCGGTCGTCGACGAGCGGCCCGAACTCGGCGGCCGGTGCCGCCGTGCGGCGCTCGGCCTCGGCGACGAGCGCGGCGACGAACGGCTCGGCGACGGCGCGGTGCACGTAGACCCGCTCGACGCTCGTGCAGATCTGCCCGGTGTTGGCGAAGGCGCCGAGGGCGACCTGCGCGGCCGCCCAGACCGGGTCGACGTCGCCGTCGACCACCACGGCGTCGTTGCCGCCGTTCTCGCGGATGACGTGTGCGCGGGTCGTCGCGGCGGCGGCCGTCAGGCGGTCCCCGGTCGCGGTCGAGCCGACGTGGGCGTAGACGTCGATGCCGTCCTGCTCGAGGAGCAGCTCACCGGTGGCCGCGTCGCCGTCGACGCCGACGAGCACGCCGTCCGGCAGCGCCTCCGCCAGGAGCTCGTTGAGCCGCGCGATGGTCGCCGGGCACCGCTCGCTGCCCTTGTGCACGACCGTGTTGCCGGTGACGACCGCGGCGCCGAGGATCCCGCACGCCACGGCGACCGGGTCGTTCCAGGGCGTCAGCGCGAGGACGACGCCCCGGGGGTGCGGCACCGACCAGTCGGCGGCACCGAACTGCCCGCGGAGGGCCTCGCCGCGGTGGACGGGTCCGAGCTCCGCGTACTGCACGAGCGTGCCGATGCCCGCCTCGACCCCACCGAGCGCGTCGCCGGGGACCTTGCCGGTCTCCCGGGTGTTCAGGTCGGCGAGTTCCTGTGCGTGCTCGCGGAGGACCGCGGCCGCGCGGTGGAGTGCGGCACCCCGCTCGGCCGGCGCGGTCCGGCCCCAGCCGGGCGCGGCGGCACGGGCGCGGGCGACGGCGTCGCGGACCTCGTCCGGGGTCGACCGCCGGGTGGTGCTGGCGATCGAACCGGAGACGGGGTCGGTGACGACGATCGCGGTGTCCGCAGCGGAAGTCGCATCGGCGTCCGCAGCGGAGGGAGCAGCAGGAGCGGCGGCGGCGTCGGTCGAAGCGGGGGACGGAGCGGCGAGGGTCATGGTGTCCTTCGGGTGCGCGGGCGGGAGGCCCCACGCTGCCCGGCTGCTGCTGGGCGGCGGTCCGGGTTCGCTCCGGGCCATCCGCGAAGCGCAACGGCGCGCAGTGCTCAGCGCCGCCGAGCCGGTGCCCGACCGTGTTCCCGGGAGTCCTCCGGTAGACGGGTCGGGTGGAACTGATCGGCAACGGTGGAGAACGCTTCGACGACGTCCGGGAGATCGCGGTGCTCCGTGGCGGGGGACTGGGCGACCTGATGTTCGCGGTCCCCGCGCTCGAGGCCCTCGCCGCCGCGTACCCCGAGGCGCGCATCACGCTGCTCGGTGCACCGCTCGCACCGGCCGTGCTGCGCGGGAGGACGGACGCGGTGCACGCGTTCGAGGAGCTGCCCGTCGCCCCCGGCGTCCGTGACGGCGGTGAAGGTGCTCCGGACCTCGAGGCGTTCGTCGCACGCCTGCACGGTCGCTTCGACCTCGCGGTGCAGGTGCACGGCGGCGGCCGCAACTCGAACCCGTTCCTCCTCCGGCTCGGCGCCCGCCACACCGTCGGCACCGCCACCGAGGACGCCGAGGTCCTGGAGCGCTGGGTCCGCTACGTCTACTACCAGCACGAGGTGCTCCGCGGGCTCGAGGTCGCCTCGCTCGCCGGAGCGGCACCGGTCACCCTCGACCCGCGCGTCCGCGTGACGGACGACGAGCGGGCCGCCGTCCGTGCAGAGCTCGGCGTCGCCGGGCGGCTCGTCGCGGTGCACCCCGGCGCCACGGACCCCCGCCGTCGCTGGAGCCCGGAGCGCTTCGCCGCCGTCGTCACCGCCCGGCTCGACGCGGGCGACGACGTCGTGCTCGTCGGGGACGCATCCGACGTCCCGGCGGCCCAGGCCATCCGCGGCGCGGTCCCCACCGCGCTGCACGACCACCTGCACGACCGCACGGGCACGCTGCCCCTGTCGCAGCTGCCCGCCGTGCTCGCCGCCGCCGACGTCATGGTCGGCGACGACTCCGGCCCGAGGCACCTCGCGGTCGCCGTGGGCACCCCGACCGTGGGCGTGTTCTGGTTCGGCAACGTGGTGAACGCCGGCCCGACGGATCGCGGTCGCCACCGCGTGCACCTGTCCTTCGTCACGCGGTGCCCGGTCTGCGGCATCGACGTCACGCAGGTCGGCTGGACCGCGGAGCGCTGCGCGCACGACCCGTCCTACGTCGACGAGGTCACGCCCGACGCCGTCCTCGCGGACGTCGCCGACCTGCTGGCCACGACCGCCCACCCCGTGGCCGTCGGCCCCTGAGGCCCCGGATACCGGCCTGGAGGCACGCCCCACCCCCGCCCCGCGGGTCACCGAGCGCGCACGACACCCCGTCGGCGTGTCGGCCCGCGGGCCCTTCCCGTCGCTCGGCTGCGCCGAGCGCCCCAGAAGTGGCACTCTCGCGCACGCGAGAGGCGCGGTACCCACGGGTACCGCGCCTCGTCCGCGCTCGACGGGCTACGGCCAGCTGGGCTCGGTCGCGGGCATGATCGACAGCTCGCGGATCTCGCACCCGGCCGGCTGCGACAGCGCGAACAGGATCGAGTTCGCGACGTACTCCGGCTCGATCAGCTGCGCGTCCGGCCCCGGCTTGTACTGCTCCGTCCGACCCTCGAAGAACGCGGTGCGCATGCCCGCCGGGATGATGTTCGTCACGCCGATGCGCCCGGCGGACTCGGCGGCCAGCGCCTGCGAGAACCCGCGGACGCCGAACTTCGACGCCGAGTAGGCGGTGCCGTCGCCGACCCCGCGGAGCGCGAGCGACGACGAGATCGTGACGACCCGGCCGTGCGTGGCCTCGAGCGCCGGGAGCGCCGCGCGCACGACGGCTGCGGTGCCGAGCAGGTTCACGCCGACGATCCGCTCCCAGTCGCCGGACGAGATGCTCCCGATCGGCGCGGGCTTGTCGATCCCGGCGGCCGTGACGACCGCGTCGAGTCCGCCGTGGCGCTCGACGGCCTCGCGGACCGCACGCTCGGTGGCCTCGGTGTCGGTGACGTCGACCGCGACGGCGTCGACGCCCTCGGGCACCGCGTCGACCCGGAGGTCGAGCACGATCGGGGTGCCGCCGGCCTCGGTGACGGCGGCGACGACCGCCGCGCCGAGACCCGAGGCGCCGCCGGTGACGAGGACGCGACCGATGGGGGTGGTGGGGACGGGCATGTGCTTCCTTCCGGAGGGCGTGGTGCGGCCCGTCGGCGGCGCCGACGGGCGGTGTGGTGGTGCGGACCACCGGACGGGAGGCACGTGGCGGCGGTGCGCCGTGCCTCCAGGCCGGGGGGGTGGCCGGGACGGGCGCCGTCAGCCGACGCGCGCGATGGCGGCGGCGAGCCGGGTGGTCGAGCGGCCCGCGTGGAACGGGACCGTCACGACGCGGCCGCCCCACTCGGCCAGCGTGGCCGACTCCGGGAGCTCGCTCGCCGCGTAGTCGCCGCCCTTCGCCCAGACGTCCGGGCGGAAGCGCCGGAGCGCCTCGTCCGGAGTGTGTTCGTCGAAGACGACGACGGCGTCGACGCAGTCCAGGGCGAGGAGCAGCTCGACGCGGTCCTCCTGGCTCATGATCGGCCGCTCCGGGCCCTTGAGCGCCCGGACCGAGTCGTCGGAGTTCAGGCAGACGACCAGGCAGTCGCCGAGCGCCCGCGCGGCGGAGAGCGTCCGGGCGTGCCCGGCGTGCAGCAGGTCGAAGCACCCGCCGGTGGCGACGACGGTGCCGCCGGCGCTCCGGACCTCGTGCACGACCCGGAGGGCATCGCGGTCCACGCCGGGGACGGGCACCGGGGCGGGGCCGTCGTCCGCGAAGAGTGCCGTGACGCCACCGGCGGCCAGGTACTCCGAGGCGGCGAGCACGCCCGCGGCGACGGCGTCGGTGACGTCGGCGCCCTCGGCGAGGGCGACCGCGACGCCCGCGGCGAGCCGGTCGCCGGCGCCGCACGGGTCCCCAGCGGTGACCGACGGAGCCGGCACGAACCGGCTGTCGAGCGCCGCGTCGCGGTCCGGCGCGGTGCGACGGCGGCTCGCGACGAGGGCGCCGCGGTCGCCCATGGTGACGGCGACGGCGTCGACGCCCCAGGTCTCGACGAGGGCGGCCGCCGCGTCGGTGGCGAACGGCACGCCGTCGCCGGGGACGTCGGTGAAGCGCCGGGCCTCGGCGGTGTTCGGTGTGACGACCGCGGTGCCGGGCACGGGCGCGGAGCCCTTCGGGTGCGGGTCCCACACGACCGGGGTGGTGGCGGCGACCCGCTCGAGCGCGGCGCGGAGGTCGGGGGAGGCGGCGACCCCGCGGCCGTAGTCGGCGACCACGATCGCGTCGGCGCCCTCGAGCGCGGCGGTCATCGCGGCCGTGGTGTCGGGGACGGGCGGTGTCGCGCAGCCCTCGTCGATCCGGACCAGGGCATGGTCGACGACCCGGACGCGGGTCTTGACGGGCGTGGCGACCCCGGACGGGCCGGCGACGACGTCGACGTCGGGGAGCAGGGCGCGGACCTCGGCGGCGCGGTCGTCGTCGCCCAGGACGGTGACGAGCGTGACGTCGTGGCCCTCGCGGACGAGCATCGAGGCGACGAGACCGGCCCCGCCGGCGCGGCGGTCGTCGGTGCGGACGTCGACGACGGGGACGGGGGCATCGGGGCTCAGGCGTTCGCTGGTGCCGGAGACGTCGACGTCGAGCAGGGTGTCCCCGACGACCACGACGCGGCGGCGGGTGCCGCCGGTGCGGCCAGCGGCGCTGCCGGTCGTGGTGCCCGTGCTGCCGGTCGTGCTGCCGGTCACCGTCGGCCCCCGCGGCGGAGGGCGGGCTCCATCGCCCGGCACAGCGCGTGCACGAGGACGAGCTGCGCCTCCTGCACGTTCGCGGAGGGGCCGTCGATGCAGATCGCGTCGTCGACCGCGTCGGCGAGCGGGTTCGGTCCGGGACCGGTCATCGCGATCGACCGGGCGCCGACGGCCCACGCGGCCGCCGCGGCACGGAGCAGGTTCGGGCTCTTGCCGCTCGTGCTCAGGAGGACGAGGACGTCCCCGGCCCGGGCGTGCGCCGTGACCTGGCGGGCGAAGACCTCGTCGTAGCCGTAGTCGTTCCCGATGGCCGTGACGGCGGAGCTCTCGGCGTGCAGCGAGATCGCGGAGTACGCGGGCCGGTCGCCGTCGAAGCGGCCGGTGAGCTCCGACGTCAGGTGCTGCGCCTCGGCCGCGGACCCGCCGTTGCCCGCGGCGAGGAGCCGGCGGCCGGCGACCAGGCGCCCGGCGATGTCGTCCGCCCACGCGGCGATGTGGTCCTGGTGGTCGACGAGGGACGCGATCACCGGCACGGATGCGGCGATGTGGTCGACGACGGACCGGACGCTCGTGCGCTCGGTGCCCGGGTCGAGGGTCCCGGTCTGCTGGTCGATGGTCATCGTGCGGTCCTCTCCGTCGGGAGCGACGGGCGGAGGGTCCGGCCGGCGCGGGTGGGGCGGGAGCCCGTGGTCATGGGGGTGGGCACCGCGGCGGGGGCGGTGCCGGTCGCGGCGACGTCGGGAGCGGGCACGGTGGCACCGGACCCGGCGACGAGCCGCTCGTAGACGCGCTCGCTGTCCGCGGCGACCTTGTGCCAGGTGTAGCGGGCCTCCGCACGCTCCCGTCCGGCGCGACCGTAGGCCTCGCGCCGGGCGCTGTCGTCGAGCACGAGCCCGACGGCCTCGGCGACGGCCTCCTCGTCCCGCGGGGGGACGTGCAGGCCGGTGGCGTCCTCGACGACCGTGTCGATCAGGCCGCCGACGCTCGACGCCACGACCGGTCGGCCGCACGCCATCGCCTCGAGCGGCACGATGCCGAACGGCTCGTACCAGGGGGCGCACACGACGACGTCGGCGCTCCGGTAGACGGCGGGCATGTCGTGCTGCCCGAGCTGGCCGCGGAAGGTCACGTGGTCGCGGACACCGAGCGAGCGCGCGAGGGCGTCCAGGCGCTGGTACTCCGGGTCGTCGACCAGGTCGGACCCGGCCGTCCCGGCACCGCCGACGACGACGAGCTCGACGTCGCGGCCCTCGTCGAGCAGCCGGGCGAGGGCGGCGATCGTGGTGCCGACGCCCTTCCGCCGGACCAACCGGGACGCGGTCAGGACCCGGAACGGGCGACCCCGCTCCTCGGCGGGCCCGTCCGGGGTGAACAGCTCGGTGTCGACGCCGCACGGTACGACCGAGATGGCGTGCAGGGGGACGCCGAGGGCCTTCAGCTCGAACGCCTCGTCCGAGCAGGTCGCGACGACCTGGTCGACGCTGCGCCCGACCGCGGGCTCGACCCACTCGCGCTCCGCGGGGCTCGTGTCCGCCGAGCCCTGGTGGCGGCGCTTCACGACGCCGAGCGCGTGGAAGGTCTGCACGACGGGGATGCGGACGCCCCCGGTGCGGGCCTGGACCTGCCGGACGGCGTCGAGTGCGGCGTGCCCGGACATCCAGAAGTGCCCGTGCACCACGTCGGGGCGGTCCACGAACCACTCGGCCGCGAGCACCGCGGCGAAGGTGTCCATGAACGGGAACAGGTCGTCCTTGGGGACGTGCCGGGCGGGTCCGGCGTCGACGTGCACGACCTCGACGCCCGGACGCAGCGGCACCCGGACGGGCAGTGCGGCGTCGTCGCGGCGGGTGTACACCGTCACCTGGTGGCCGCGGTCGGCCAGCGCCCCGGAGAGCTCGGCGACGTGCACGTTCTGCCCGCCGGCGTCGACACCACCGAGCACCGCGAGCGGGCTCGCGTGCTCGGAGACCATGGCGATCTTCATCGGGTGCTCCCTTCCAGCGCGACGGCCGTCGCGCGTCCGCGTCGCGCACCCCGCGCGACGGCGTCGTCGAGGAGGTCGTCCCAGTCCGCGAGGTACCGGGGCAGCGCGTGCCGCGCGAGCGCGGCCTCCCGTGCCACGGCGCCCCGTCGGCGCGCCTCCTCGGGGTCCTCCAGGAGCGTCCTGGAGGCGCGGACCAGGTCCGCCACGTCGGTCCCGATCGCGCCGGCGTCGGCGGGCACGCTCCGCGGTGCGTCGGTCGTCGCGAGGACGAGCACCGGCATCGCCATGTGCATCGCCTCGATGAGCGACAGGCCGAGCGACGTCCACCGGTTCGGGTGCACGTAGGCGCGGCGCTCGGCGAGGGCCGCGTGCATCGGGTCGGCGGGGACGTCGCCGCGGGGGACGACGCGGTCGCCGAGGCCAGCCTCGGGCAGCCGCTCGGTGCCCATGCCCCAGACGTCGACCGGAGCGACCGCGGCGAAGCGGGGGAGCAGGTCGGTGCCGACGACCCGGCCGCGGCGCACCGGCTCGTTGATCACGACGCCGAAGCGCTCGAGCCTGCCGGTGTACAGCGGCCCGGGGTCGACCACGCCGTGCTCGACGACGGTCGTGCGGGTGGTCCCGCAGTCCCACATCAGGGCGTTCCAGTGCGTCACGTGCGCGATCAGCAGGTCGTCGCGGTCGCGGAGCGGGTGCAGGCTGTTCGGTACGTCGATGCGCGGTGCGTTGTGCTCCACGAAGACCGTCGGCACCTCGCGGCCGCCGAGCAGGCGCGCCGCCTCCTCGAGCTCCTCGGTGCGCTGCAGGACGACCACGTCGACCTCCGCGTCGGCGACGTCGGCGGGGTCGATCTCGATCGCGTTCGCCGGCCAGTCGCGGCCGCCGCGTCCGAGCCCCCAGGCGTCTCGCGCCGGGGTGGTCGGGATGAGGTACTCGTGAGGGCCGCGGACGAAGGCGTCCATCCAGCCGCCGTGCACGTGCCACACGAGGATCCGCATGCAGGGCCTTCCGTCTCGTCCTGAGCCCCTCCCGGACGCTCCGTCGCCGGGGTCGGCGAGGAGCAGGAGGAGCAGTGGCGCACGCTACGCAGCGCCCGCTGCCGGACCTCGCAGGCTTCTCGTGTTCATCCGCGGAGCGCGTCCGAGGAGCCGTTCGTGGGCCGCCAGGACGTCCTCGACGCGCACCGTGGACAGGCAGGGGTGTCCGGCGACGGGGCACTCGCGGGCCCGGCTCAGGCGGCACGGCGCCTGCTGGTCGCCGAGCAGTTCGACGTCCGGCGCGTAGGGCGCCCACTTCACCGCGGGCACCACGGGCGAGAACAGGCTGACGATCCGGGCGCCGACCGCGGCGGCGAGGTGGGCGGGCCCGGTGTTCCCGACGACGACCACTTCGGCGCCGGCGAGCACCGCGGCGAGCTCGGCGGGGCTGGTCCGACCGCCGAGGTCGAGCGCGGTGTCCCCGGCGACCGCGGCCGTGAGCGCCCGCTCACCCGGGCTGCCGGTGACGACCACGGGGACCCCGCGCTCGGCGTAGGCGGCGACGAGCGCGCGGTGGTGGTCCTCCGGCCAAGCGCGGGCGGGCACGCTCGCGCCGGGGTGCACGACCACGTACCGACCCAGGGCGACCACCTCGGGTGGTGCGACGGCGTCGTGGCGCACCACGAGCCTCCCGTCGTCGGTCGGGGTCAGCGCGAACCCGGCGGCCGCGGCGATGCGGAGGGCGCGCTCGGGTTCGGGCAGGTCCTCGGGGAGGTCCTCGCCCGGTCGCAGGCGCACGTCCAGCAGCGACCCGGGGTGGTCCACCGAGGCGCCGGTGACGCGCGCCACGCCGGCCAGGCGCAGGAGCAGCGCGACCGGCAGCGGTGACTGGTGGAAGGACGTCAGGACGACGGCCTCGTCCGGCTGTTCCTCGGTGACGAGCGCGCGGAACTCGCCGAGCAGGGCGTCGTCGATCGGGCGGGCGGTCTCGGTCACCCACGGCGCCGCCCAGACGCGCACGCGGTCGACCCCGGGCAGCAGGTCGGCGGCGGGGGCACCCTGCGGGCCGCAGAGCATCGTGACGTGGGCGGCGCCGGCGGCGACGGCGCGGACGGCCGGACCGGTGACCAGGACGTCGCCGAAGGAGTCGAGGCGGACCACGAGGACGCGGGGGCGGCGGGCGGGGTCGGCGCCGGTGCCGGTGTCGGTCCTGCCGGGCAGGCCCGTGCTGCCGCTCACGCCTGTTCCGCGGGGACGCGGGCGAGCACCAGGTCCACGGCGTCGTCGAGGGAGCCGACGACCGTGTCCGCGGCCGCCACCTCCTCCGCCCGGGTCCGCGCGGTCGGCACGAGGATCCCCTGCGCCCCCGCGGCGAGCGCGGCACCGACGTCGGCACCGATGTCCCCGACGACGACGAGCTCGGCGGGGTCCAGGCCGAGCGCCGCCGCGGCGTCGAGCACCATGCCGGGCCGAGGCTTGCGGCACCGGCACGCGTCCCCGGCGTCGTGCGGGCAGACGCACCACACGTCGAAGGGTCCGACGAGCTCGTCGACCCGGGCGTTCGTGGCGTCGACCTGCTCGCGGGTGGCCATGCCCTTGGCGACGACCGACTGGTTCGTGACGACGCCGACGCGGAGCCCGGCGGCCCGTGCCCGTTCGACGGCCCGGTGCGCCCCCGGCACGGGGACCACCCGGTGCGGGTCGGCGTTGTAGGGGACGTCGATCACGAGCGTGTCGTCACGGTCGAAGAGGACACCGCGGATGACGCGGTCCGTCGCGAGGGGCATGCTGCACTGCTACCGGTCCGACGCCGTGAAGCACCCCAGGCACGTCCGGTTAGCGTCGGCGCGGTGACCGCCGTCCCCGTACTGCCCCCGTCCGACGGGCGCCCGGACCTGCTCGTCCTCCGCGCCATCAAGCTCGGGGACGCGCTCGTCGCCGTCCCCGCGCTGCACGCCCTCCGCCGGGCCTTCCCCGGCCACCGCATCACGCTCGCCACGACGGCCTGGTTGGCACCGGTGGTCGAGCTGCTGCCCGTGGACGTGCACCTCGCCCAGCACGGACTCGACCACGCGATCGCGGCGCCGGCCGGCGTGGTCGACGTCGCGGTGAACCTGCACGGCGTCGGCCCGCAGTCCTCGGACCTCGTCGCCGCCCTCGGCGCACGCCGCGTGATCGGCCACGCCGACCCGCTCCACGGCAACGACGGCCCGCCCTGGCCGGACGACGTGCACGAACGCGAGCGGTGGGCGCGCCTGCTGACCTGGCACGGGATCCCGGCGGACGCCGACGAGGTCGCGATCGCGCGTCCGGCCGAGCCGTCGGTCGCGCCCGGTGCGGCGGTCGTGCACGTGGGCGCCTTCCACGGTGCCCGGCACTGGCCGACGGACCGGTTCGCCGCGGTCGCGCGCGGGCTGCGGGAACGCGGACACCGGGTCGTCCTGACGGGAGGCACGGACGACGTCGAGCGCGCCGCCGCCGTCGCGCAGGCGGCCGGGCTGGCACCCGACGCGGTCCTGGCCGGCGTGCTCGACCTGCAGCCGTTCGCGGCGGTCGTCGCGGCCGCGAGCGTCGTCGTGACCGTCGACACCGGTGCGGCGCACCTCGCGTCGGCCTACGGGGTGCCGTCGGTCGTCGTGTTCGGTCCGGCGCCGCCGGAGGCGTGGGGACCGCCGGCCTCGGGACCGCACGTGGTGCTGACCGACGCGTCGGTGCGGCGCGGTGACGTGTTCGCCGAGGACCCGGACCCGGCGCTCCTCGCGGTCGGCGTGCAGGACGTCCTCGACGCCGTGGACTCGCTCGCCGTGACCGTCCCGTCCGCCGCCCGGTAGCGTCGGACCGGACCTGTTCCGCCTCCGATGGGAGCCCGCCGTGTTCGAAGCAACTGACATCCGCGACTGGATCGGCCTGACGGTCGTCGACGAGGCCGAGGACAAGGTCGGGACCCTCGAGAGCATCTACTACGACACCGCGACCTCGGAGCCGGCGTTCGGATCGGTGACGACGGGCCTCGTCGGGTTCCAGAAGCTCCTCTTCGTCCCGCTCGTCGGGGCGACCGTGGCGCCGAAGCACCTGCGCGTGGCGTTCCCGAAGAAGCTCGTCAAGGACGCGCCGTCGATCCCGACCGACGGCGAGCTCGAGGCATCGACCGAGCCGGTGCTCTACGAGCACTACGGCCTGCAGTACCAGACCGGCAGCGGGGGAGAGCGGCGACTCGGTCGTCGGTGACGCTCGGGCGGGACGGTTAGCCTAGGTGGTCCCGTCCGCGTCCCGACTCCCCGGAGGCTCGTCCTGACCCGCTCCCGTCCGGTGCTCCGCCGCGTCCGTCCGGCGCTCCGCCGTGCCGTGCTCGGTGGCCTGGCGGTCGTGGCGCTCGTGGGCGCGTCCGCGCTCGGCGGCGGTGCTGGTGTCGGTGGTTCGGGTGCGGCGGTCGCCGCGCCGATGTGGCCCGTGCCGGCGCCGTACCCGGTCCCGTCCGACCCGCCGGAGTCCCTCGCCGCGATCCCGCCGGGGTCGGAGTACGTCGCGCTCGGCGACTCGTACTCGGCCGGGTACGGGCTCGACGACCCGACGCACCTGCCCACCGACGCCTGCGCCCAGTCCGCGCGTGACTACCCGCACCGCATCGCCGCGCGCTTCGGGCTCGCGCTGACGGACGTCACCTGCGCGGGCGCGACCTCGGACGACGTCGTGTCGGGCTTCCAGTTCCGCGGGGTGCCGCCGCAGGTCCGAGCACTGTCCGACCGGACGCGGCTCGTGACGATCACCATCGGTGGGAACGACGCCGACCTGTTCGGCACCGCGGCGTCGTGCCTGGCGCTGTCGTCGAAGGGCCCGGTGTTCTCCGGCCGCGACGCCCCGTCGTGCCGCAGCACGCTCGTCCGCGACGGCGAGGACCAGCTCGGCGTGAAGATCCGGTCCCGCGTGGCGCTGTCGATCGCCGAGACGCTGGGGGCCGTCCGCGCCGCGGCGCCGAACGCCGTCGTCGTGTTCCTCGGGTACCCGGCGATCTTCCCGGACGCCGAGCACACGCCGAGGGGCGGCTGCTTCCGGTCCGCGCTCGACCTCGGCTCCCTCGCGGGGTCGTTCCCGTCCGACACCTTCCCCTTCACCGACACCGACGTCCGCTACCTGCACGGCGTGCAGGAGGAGCTCGACACCGCGTCCGCCGACGCCGCGCGGGCGGCCGGGGTCCGGTTCGTCGACGTCTTCGCGGCGTCGCAGGCGCACTCGGCCTGCGCGACGAAGGGCTCCTACGTCGCCGGCGTGTCGCTCGAGGGCAGCGGCAACCTCAGCCGGATCGACCTGGTCCCCGGCGCCCTGCACCCGAACGAGCGCGGGGTGGCGTGGCTGACCGGTCGGGTGGCCGCAGCGGTGCGGGACCTGGCCGGCTGACCTGCTGCCGCCGAGGCTCGGACCGCGTCCGCTGCCGTCTGCCGGACCCGGCCCGGCGCGGTGTCAGGCGCTGACCTCGTCGATCGCGGTCGCGGCGTGCGCCGCAGGCGGGACGACCAGGACCGGCGACACCGTCTCGCGCAGGACGTCGTGGAGCACCGAGCCGGACAGTGCGTGCACGTGTCCGACGCCGAGCACCACGAGCGACGCCCGCCGGGTGTGCGCGGCGATGGCGTGCCCCGGACGTCCCTCGACGAGCAGCGGGTGCACGCGGACGTCCGGGTGCCGAGCCGTCACGGCGGCGGTGACCCGCTGCAGGAGCTCGGCGTTCCGGGTGCGCCACCGGAGCGGCTCCTCCGCGAAGTCGGTGAGCCCGGTCCGGGTGAGCACCGGCATCTCCCACGCCCGGAGCAGTGTCAGCCGCCGGTGCGTCCGCCGGGCCTCCGCGACCGCCAGGGCCTCGGCGTGCGCGTCGGGCGGCTCGTCGACCGCCAGGACGACGTCGCCGGCGATCGGGTGCGGCCCGTCCGGCACGACCACCGTGGGCACCGCCGCGCGCTCGGCGACGCGGGCCGGGTCCCCGCCGGCCGTCGAACCGCGTCGGCCGCGGTACGTGCCGACGACCAGCAGGTCGCCTTCGTCCGACTCGTCCACGAGTGCCCGGGCGAAGGAGCCCGCGTGCCGTCGGACCGTCACGTCGGCCGTCGGTACGCCGTCCTGCACGGCCCGCGCGACGGCGTCCGCGACCCGGACGCCGTCCGGGCCGACGCGGGCCTCGCTCGCCGGGTCCACACCGATGACGTGCACCCGCTCGACGTCGCCGACGTGCTCGGTGACCCACCGCACGGCCTCGTCGTGGGGTCGCGCGGCGTCCGCCGCCAGCGTGACCGTCGTCCATCGTCCGTCCATCCCGATCGACCTCCTCGTCCGGGGTCCTCCGGGGCGTCGTTCGGCGCCTCTGAGGCCGGAAGCTACGCCCTCCGGACCGGTCTGCGCCGTGGCCGTCCTGAGCGATCGCCGAGGGTCCGCACTACGCTCGGGCCGTGGTCACCAGCGCCGGACTCCTGCTGCACCGTCGGGCCCCCGACTCCGAGGGGCCGGAGGTCTTCCTCGTGCACATGGGCGGACCGTTCTGGCGGCGACGGCCCCGCGCCTGGTCGATCCCGAAGGGCCTGCTCGACCCCGGCGAGGACCCGCTCGCCGCGGCGCTCCGGGAGTTCGCGGAGGAGGTCGGTGTGCCGGCCCCGGACGGCACCACCGTCGACCTCGGGGAGGTCCGGCAGGCCTCCGGCAAGCGGGTCCGCGTCTTCGCGCGACGGGCCGACGACTTCGTGGTTGACGCGGTCCGGAGCAACACCGTCCGTCTCGAGCTCCCGCGGGGCTCCGGCCGTTCCGTCGAGGTGCCGGAGGTCGACGAAGGGCGGTGGGTCGGCGTGGACGAGGCCCGCGCGCTGCTCGTCACCGGTCAGGTCGCCGTGCTCGACCGCCTTCCCGCCTTCGAGTGATCGTCCGTCGGAGCACCGTGTGCGCCTTCCGGACGACGATTGACCCGCTCCCGCGCCTCCTGGCAGCCTGAAGAAACGTCGAGGATCACTCGACGCGGAACAGGGGAGCTTGCATGCGCGGACGGCGCACGATCACGGCCGGGATCACCGGTCTCGTCCTGGGAGCAGGGTTGGCGGTGACCGGCGCGACGTCCGCGTCCGCCGCGACGACGGGGCACTGGGGTGCCTTCGCCGTGACGGCAGGCACACCCGTGACCTCCGGGACGCTGACGCTGCCCGGGTTCCCGGAGACGACCTTCACGACGAACTCGAGCCAGACCACCGTGGTGTCGGGTCGTTCCACGTGGCAGGGGCCGTCGACACCTCCCGGCGCCGTGTACGGATCGAGTCGGGACAGCTCGTACGTCAACCAACGTCCGGCGGCGAACAACGCGCAGAACCCCGCCGTCACGACCTACACCTTCGCGGGTGGGACCCCGGGTGCCGGTGGCTGGTCGTTCGTGCTGGGCGACATCGACGCCGACCAGGCGACCATCACCGCGACCCTCGCGGACGGTTCCCCGGCGTCCGTCGCGCAGCTCGGGTACCAGGGCTCGTACAACTCGTGCTCGACGGTCTCGCCCGGAGGCTGGAGCTGCCCGCTGGACCCGGGCGGCACCGCACCCGGTCAGGACCGACCGACCTGGGACGCCACGTCCGGCGTCCTGGTCGGGAACGCCGCCGCGAACGACACCGCGGGGGCGTCGGCGTGGTTCACACCGACCGCGTCCCTCGCCACGCTGACCATCACGTACCAGCAGCGGAGCGGCTTCCCCGTCTACCAGACCTGGTTCGCGAACAAGACGTCCGCCCTGTCCGGGACCGCGACGCTCGACGGCGAGGCCCTGGCGGACACGCTCGTGACCGTCACCGCGCCCAACGGCGCCGAGTACACGACCACGACGGACGGCCAGGGCCGCTACACGTTCGACGCGTTGACGCAGGCGGACGGTTACCGGCTGTCGGTCGCGACGCCGGACAACGCCACCGTCACCACCGCTCCCGCGCCGGTGTCCCTGCGCGCTGACGTCACGGATGCCGACTTCGTGTTCGCGACACCGCCCGGCACGGTCGTCGTCGACGGGACGGTCGTCGACACCGACGGCACACCGGTCGCCGACGTCACCGTGATCGTGACCGACCAGGCGACCGGCGCGACACTCGCCGAGGTCGTCGCCGACGCGGAGGGCCGGTACACCGTGCCCGGACTGCCCGCGGGCACGCCCGTCGTCGCCACGACCGACGGCGCCACCCCCGTCACCGTGACCACCGGGGCCGACGGTGACCCGGCCGCGACCGTCCCACCGCTCGTCGTCCAGGCGCCGCTCGGCACGGTGAGCGGACGGGTCACGGTGGACGGGACCGCGCCGGGCGACCCCGCGCGCATCGAGCTCCTGCAGGGCGGCGAGGTCGTCACCTCGTTCGACACCGCGGCGGACGGCAGGTACGACCTCCGTGTCCGTCCCGGCACGTACACGGTCCGGACCACGGCGCCGACCGGCACCACCGGGACGACCGAGGTGTCGGTGACCGTCGCGGCCGACGGCACGGCGACGGCGGACTTCCCGTTCACGACGCCCGTCCCGGCGACGGTCTCCCAGCCGGGGTCGGTGCGGTACGAGGACGGCACCCCGATCGGCGGGGTCAGCGTGACGGCGCGACCGGTCGACGCCGGCGCCGGATCGGTCGTGGTCGTCTCGACGAACGCCGACGGCGGCTACGACCTCGCGGGGCTCACGCCCGGCACGCCGTACCGGATCACCGTCGACGGCGCGGCGGCGCAGGTCGTCACGACCGTGGACGTCGGTGCCGCGCCGACCCCGGTGGACTTCGTCCTCCCGCTGCCGACGGTGTCCCAGCCCGGCACCGTGACCGAGGCCGACGGTTCGTCCGCGCCGGACGTCCAGGTCGTCGCCACCCCGACCGACCCGGCCGACGGTGCCGCGGTGACCGTGACCACCGACCAGGAGGGTGCCTTCGTGCTCCCCGGGTTGCGACCGGAGACCGAGTACTCCGTGGTCGCCTCCACCGGTGACGTCGCCAGCGAACCCGTGACCGTGACGACGGTCGCCGTCGGTGGGACGCCCACTCCGCTGACCATCGCGCTGCCGGCAGCCGCGGTCACCCCGACCCCGACGCCCTCCCCGAGCACGCCCCCGACCCAGCCGGTCGCCGACGGTGGGGGGACCACCGGCGGCGGCGCGGCCGGTCCGCTCGCGTACACCGGCGCCGAGTTCACCCCGGCGCTCGTCGCCGCCGGCGTGCTCGTGCTCCTCGGCGGTGCCGTGCTGGCCGGTCGGCGCCTTTGTACCCGGCGAAGCCCCGCACTGCGGCAGGACTGACCCATGCACGAGGACGGGCGGGCCGGCGCCAGCCGACCCGCCCGTCCTCGTGCGTGCACCGAGCGCGCACGACACCCCGCCCGTCGATCGCCGACCGTGCAGATCGTGTCGGCGGACGATGCCGAGCGTGACAGATCTGGCCCGCTCGGCGCCCCGCCCGCGCCCCTCAGCGCCGCCGACGGGTGGGCACCGACCCCGTCGCCACGGCGACCGAACCGGTGAGCGTCTGGACCGCCCGGCTCACCACCGGGACCGACGTGGTGACGACCGCGAGCGAGGACGTGATCGCCTCGATCGACGACGTCGACAGGTGCTCCTGCGCGTGCGTGTGCACGGGGAACCCGCGGCGAGCGGCGACGACCACCCCGAGGGACCCGACGAGCACGACCGCACCCGCGAACGGCAGCCACTGCAGCCCGACGACCCCGAGTGCCTGCCCGCCGATCGCCGCGCCGCCCGCGATGCCGATGTTCGACGCCCCGTTGACGAGCGCACCCGCGATGTCGGGGGAGACGCCACCGGTGCGGATCGCCGCCGCCATGAACAGCGTGCCGGTGGTGCCGTTGGCCGCCATCCAGATCCCGGCGACCACCATCGTGCCGACGAGCGAGCCGTGCACGAACGGCATCGTGGCGAACGCGGCGGCCATCACGGCGATCGCTGCGACCAGCGTCTGGCGGGGTGCCCGGTCGACGAACATCCCGGCGAGCCAGAGGCCGACGACCCCGGTGCCGCCGAGCACGAGGAGCGCGCCGCTGACCATGCCGGCGTCGAGCCCGGCGTCGATCGCGTACGGGCCGATGTACGTGTAGACGACGTAGTGACCGGCGAACAGCAGCAGGTCGGCGACGACGACGGAGAGCAGCCCGGTCCGCGCCCAGGCGCGCGGTGAACCGATGTGCGGCGAGGAGCTGCCGCGGACTGCCGGCAGGAACGCGGCGGCGACGACGGCGAGCGCCGCGGCGGCCAGGGCGACGGCGCCGACGGCCGGACGCCACCCGATGGTCTGCGCGACCCACGTCGCGATCGGGACGCCGAGGACGAAGCCCAGCGAGCTGCCCGAGTAGACGAACGCGATCGCCCGGCCGGCGAGCCGCGGCGGCACGATGCGCGTGGCGTAGGCCGACGCGACCGAGAAGAACAGCGCGTGCGCGACGCCGCCGACGACCCGGCCCGCGCAGACGACCGCGAACGACGGCGCCGTGGCGACGAGGACGTTCGACACCGCGTACCCGACGAGCGTCGCGACGAGGACGGTCTTGCGGGGGAGCCGCGCGGTGAACGACGTCAGCGGGAGCGCGAGCAGGGCGACGGCCGCGGCGTAGACGGTGACGACGATGCCCATGGTGGACTCGCTGACCCGGAGGTCGCGGCTCATGGTGCGGAGCAGACCGACCGGCATGAGCTCGGTCGTGATCGCGAAGAACGTGGCGAGCCCGAGCACGGCGATGCCGACGACGGACTGCGTGGTGACGGTGATCGGCCTCGTGTTCGTCGACACGGCCGAGGTGGTGGTGTTCGTGGACACGCTGCTGACCTCCTCCGGGGAACGGCGGAGCACGCGTCGGACCGACCGTCGTGACGGTGGTGCGCGATGCGCGCTCGCGGTGGTGTGGACCGGGTCGGAAGACCCGGGATGTGGTGGACGACTCCACGGCGAGTGCGCTCATCCAGTGTTGCACGGTGCATCCGGATCGCGCGAGGGGGTTCGCCGAGAAACTCCTAGGAGCGCTCCAACGCAGTGCCCGTGCGGGCATTCCCGATCGGCCGGGATCAGTTCTCGTTCGTCACCGTGCCCTGCACGCCGCCGCCACGCAACGTCAGCGTCAGCGTCCCGCTCATCGACTGCGCGGACAGGGACACCGACCCGTGCAGTGCCTCCTCGCGCGGGTAGCACGCGGTCGTCGACTCGAGCCGGTTCGCCGTCGCGACCAGGCAGATGGTCGAGCGGTCCGTCCCGATGCCGGCCCAGACGTTCCACGGCGTCTCGAAGGCGCTCCCGTCGAGCGCCCGGTTCGTGAACACCAGTCGCGTCGTCCGCAGGCTCACCGGCGCCTCGACGGGGCCAGGCAGCTGGTCCGCGTACGTCTGCGGCATGTCGAGCAGCTCCTCGAGCGTGACCGTCCCCGGCGTCGGCGTGGTGCTCGGGCCGACGGCCGGCTGGTCGCGCGCGGTGCCGACGAGCGTGCCGGCGGCGAACGCGACCGCGATGGTCGCCGCTGCGCCGACCGCGATCCAGACGCGCGGCCTGGCCGTCCACAGCAGCCCGGCGAGGCGGCTGCGGACCGTCTGCGGCGCACCGGCCTGGAGGTCCGCCTCACCGCCGTCCCGCGCCTCCGCTCGGTCCGTGGCCGCCTCCGGCGCGACTGTTGCCACGGCGGCGACCGGTGCGGCCGCGCGGTCGGGCACCGCGCCGGGGCCGGCCGCGCGGGGTGACCGGCTGTCAGGGGCGGCCGGCGGGGCGGGCGCGGGGCGTGCCTCCCGTCCGTGGTCCGCGGTGCTGCTCGCCAGGGCCTGCAGGGCGAGCCGCGCCCGCGCAGCCTCGTCCGGCGGCGTCTCGGCACCCCACGCGAGTGCCTCGAGCCGCGCCCGTTCCGTCGCGACGTCGTCGTCGGCCATGTGCGCTCCCGGTCCGGACGCACCGGACAACCGCCATGTTCCCACCGGAGCGCCCGGCGCGTCCGGACGGGGCGGCCACTGTCCAGTCGGCGACGGGTAGACGGGACGCATGACCGACCACCACGAGCACGACGACGAACGACCAGGGACCGAGCGCGACGACGCCGTCCGGCACGACGCGGACCCGGAGACCCTCGAGGCGCTGTCGCACGACACCCAGTCCGGCGAGGCCGACTACGTCGCGACGAGCCCCGGCGGCAGCGGAACCGAGCGCCACGTCCCGACGGCCGACGAGGAGCAGGGCCGCGGGTCCGAGTACGACCCCGTCGACCAGGGCCCGCAGCAGGAGGGGCAGGGCGGCTAGCGCAGCACCCGGCGCAGCACGGCTCGTTCGCCGAGCGTCCAGACCGCGCTCGTCACGACGTACAGCGTCGCGGCGAGCGGAGCGACCGCGGCGAACACCACGGAGACGAACGGTGCCCACCGGGCGACGGCCGTCCCCACGCGGACCGTGGCGGCCGGTGCGGTGCCGTCCTGCGTGACCGGGTTCCAGCGCAGGGCTGCGCGACGGGACGCCTCAACCACGACGGTCAGGACGGCGAGCAGGACGAGGACGACCCACGCGTGCGTCCAGAGCGGCCCGGCGAGGACGACGAGCAGCGAGTGCCCGAGCGGGATCCCGACGAGTGTGGCGTCGAGCAGCACGTTGACGGCGCCGTCGATCGTGGCGTGCGTGAACAGTGTGTACACGAGCGACAGCACCGGTGCCTGCGCGAGCACCGGCAGGCACCCGGCGAGCGGCGAGACCCGTTCGGACGTGTACAGCTCCTGGGCCGCACGCTGCAGGCGCTCGCGGTCGGATCCGTACCGTCGCCGCAGGGCCGCGAGCTGTGGGGCGAGTCGGCGGCGGTCCCGTTCGGCCCGGACCTGCAGCACGGACAGGGGTACGAGCGCGACGCGGACGGCGAGCGTGAGCGCGACGACGGCCAGGGCGGCGGCGAACCCGCCGCCGACGGGGTTGAGGGCGCCGGTGAGCGCGGTGAGCAGGTCGGCGCCGCCGTGCAGCAGCGGGCCGACGACGGGCAGGGTGGTGGTGTCCACGGGGTTCCGATCGGTGGGAGGGGCACGGGTGCGTGCGGCCCGGTCACCGTCGGTGGTCGTCACCGTCCGGGATCAGGCCGGGACGGGTGCTCCCGGTGCCCGACCGCGGACGTGTCCGTCGGCGTCGGGGTGGCTCCACGCGATCCGCGTCACGAGCTCCGCGGCCTCGGCAGCGGCCGGACCCGGGCGGGGGAGCCGTGCGGTGCCGAGGACGACCGCGAGCAGGTGCACGACGACGACACCGATCGCGACGGCCGTCAGCCCGAGGGCGGCCACCGCGAGCAGCGGGGCCGGTCCGACCGCGGGGTCGCCGAGGACGAGCGCCGCGACGATGCGCAGCAGTCCCTCGACGAGCGTGATCACCCGTTCAGCGTAACGCCCGCGCGCCGCAGCCGACCGGCAGGAGCGGACGGGCAGGATCGACGCCATGACCGCAGGATCGCCGAGCACCCCAGCGACCCTCGCCCTCGAGCGGGCGGGGATCCCGTACACCCCGCACGTCTACGAGCACCACGAGACGGCGACGAACTTCGGCGAAGAAGCAGCGGCCGCGCTCGGCCTGCGCGAGGAGCAGGTCTTCAAGACGCTGGTGGTGTCGGTCGACGGCCAGCTCGCGGTCGCGGTCGTCCCGGTGGCGAACCGGCTGGACCTCAAGGCGATCGCCGCGGCCCTCGGCGGCAAGAAGGCGTCGCTGGCGCTGCCGGCCCTCGCCGAGAAGCGCACGGGCTACGTCGTCGGCGGGATCAGCCCGGTCGGCCAGAAGGCCCGGCTGCGGACGGTCGTCGACGAGTCCGCCCTGACGTACGCGAGCATCTTCGTCTCGGGCGGCCGCCGCGGGTTCGACATCGAGCTCGCGCCCACGGACCTGATCACCGCCACGGACGCCCGGACCGCGGCGATCGCGCGGACCTGAGTCGGGTCGCCGCAACTTTCTCCGACGAACGGGAATGACCCCGCTCCTCCTGCGTTCCATTGAGTCGAAGGCACTCAAGTTCCCAGGAGGTCCCGTTGCCAGAGACGTTCGGCCCGACCAGCGGCAGTGACTCGTTCGACGAGTTCCTCGCACGACTCCTCGCGGCCCAGGAGACCGGCGCCCGGCGGTCCGTCCCGCTCGGACGCCCGGTCGACATCACGCGACTGCTCAGCCGTCGCACCCACGAGCTGCTCCAGCGCACCGCCACGTACGCCGTGTCCCAGGGACAGCGCGAGCTCGACGCGCTGCACCTGCTGCACGAGCTCGTCGCCACCGAACCCTTCGACGCGGTCGTCCGCTCCGCCGGCGTCGACCCCGAGCACCTCGCGCACGAGGTCGAGCAGCGCCTGCCCGCCCCGTCCGACGCACCCGTCGACGCCCGCCCCGCCCTCACCCCGAGCGCGCAGCGCATCCTCGTCGAGGCCACCCAGGCCGCGCGCGGGTTCGGCAGCACCTACACCGACCCCGAGCACGTCTTCTTCGCGCTCGTCATGGACCAGGAGACCGTCACCGGTCAGCTCCTGGCGAGCGCCGGCGTGACCCCGCAGGTCATGCAGTCGTACGCACAGCAGGCCGCCGCGGCGGCGCGAGAGGGGCGACCCGTGCCCGGTACCACCGACACCGACGAGCAGCAGCAGTCGGACACCCCGACGCTCGATCAGTTCGGCACCGACCTCACCGAGCGCGCCCGCCAGGGCGGCATCGACCCGGTGATCGGGCGCGCCGACGAGATCGAGCAGACCGTCGAGATCCTGCTCCGCCGCACCAAGAATAACCCCGTCCTGATCGGTGAGCCCGGCGTCGGCAAGACCGCCGTCGTCGAGGGGCTCGCGCAGCGCATCGCCGACGGCGACGTCCCCGTGCTGCTCCGGGGCAAGCGGGTCGTCGCCCTCGACCTCGCCGGCATGCTCGCCGGCACGCGCTACCGCGGCGACTTCGAGGAGCGCCTGACGAACGCGATGGACGAGATCACTGCGCACGCCGACGAACTCATCGTCTTCGTCGACGAGCTGCACACCGTCGTCGGCGCCGGCGGTGGCGGCGAGGGCGGCTCGATGGACGCCGGCAACATCCTCAAGCCGCGGCTGGCTCGCGGCGAGCTGCACCTCGTCGGTGCGACGACGCTCGCCGAGTACCGCCGCATCGAGCAGGACGCCGCCCTCGAACGCCGCTTCCAGCCCGTCACCGTGGGGGAGCCGAGCGTCGAGGACGCGGTCGCGATCCTGACCGGCCTGGCGCCCCGCTACGCCGAGCACCACGACGTCGAGTACACCGACCAGGCCCTCCGCGCCGCCGTCGAGCTCTCGCACCGCTACGTCACCGACCGGCACCTGCCCGACAAGGCGATCGACCTCATCGACCAGGCCGGCGCCCGCCGGCGGCTGGCCCGCTCGGGCGACGTCGACGTGGCCGCCCTGCGAGAGCAGGTCGCGTCCCTCGCCACGGCGAAGGACGCCGCGGTCGCCGAGGAGCGCTACGAGGAGGCGTCGCGCCTGCGCGACGAGATCGACGGACTGGAGGCACGGATCACCGCCGCCTCGCAGGACGACGGTAGCCGCGCCTCCCGTCCGGCACCGGGTGCCCGCACGATCACGGAGGCCGACGTCGCCGCGGTGGTGTCCCGGGCCACCGGGATCCCCGCCACCCGCCTCACGCAGGGTGACCGGAGCCGACTGGCCGGCCTGGAGGACGAGCTGCACGAGCGGGTCGTCGGCCAGGACGACGCGGTGCGCGCCGTCGCGACGGCCGTCCGGCGCAGCCGGACCGGCATGGGCGACCCGCGCCGGCCGGTCGGGAGCTTCCTGTTCCTCGGCCCGACGGGTGTCGGCAAGACTGAGCTCGCGAAGGCCCTCGCCGGGTCGCTCTTCGGCGACGAGTCGGCGATGCTCCGGTTCGACATGAGCGAGTTCGGCGAGCGCCACACGGTCTCGCGGCTCGTCGGTGCCCCTCCCGGGTACGTCGGCTACGGCGAGGCCGGGCAGCTCACCGAACGCGTGCGGCGCAACCCGTACTCGGTGATCCTGCTCGACGAGGTCGAGAAGGCGCACCCGGACGTTTTCAACCTGCTCCTGCAGGTGCTCGACGACGGGCGTCTGACCGACGGACAGGGACGCACCGTCGACTTCCGGAACACGGTCGTCGTCATGACGTCGAACATCGGCTCGGAGTTCCTCGCCTCGAGGTCCGGTGCGCTCGGCTTCTCGGCCGCGGGGGACGGCGGTTTCGACGAGGACGACCTGCGGCGCCGCGTGATGGGGCGGCTGCGCGAGGCCGTGCGTCCGGAGTTCATCAACCGCATCGACGACATCGTGCTGTTCCGCAAGCTCGAGCAGGACCAGCTCCGGTCGATCGTCGACCTGCTGCTGCGGGACACCTCCCTGCGGCTGCTCGCCCAGGGGATGACCCTGTCGGTGTCCGACGCCGCGGCCGCCTGGCTCGCCGAGCACGGTGCCGAGCCGGAGTACGGCGCCCGTCCGCTCCGTCGGCTCATCCAGCGCGAAGTGGACGACCGCATCGCGACCCTGGTCGTGGACGAGTCCGTGCACGAGGGCGACACCGTCCGCGTGGACGTGGTCGACGGCGCGCTCGTGGTCGGTGTCGTGGACACCGCCCTGGTCTGACCCTCGCCACACGACGGCCCGGTACCGCTTCGGTACCGGGCCGTCGTCGTGTGCGGAATGCGATCTGGAACTTCTTCCGGATTTCTTCGAGAAAAGGGTTGCGCTCGCATTCCCGGGATGGATAGTGTTCACGAGCACCACCGGCTGAACGACGATGAAAGGGGGCCGACAAGATGATGATCACCGCGATGAACCCGTTCCGTGGAGTCCGTGGGATCGGCGGCTCCCCGATCCGTCACCGCTGACGCGGGACGTCCCCTCCAGCCCACCCGGCCGTGCCGAGGAGGCTGCGCTCGATCAGCTGCGCCCGAGGAGCTCGGCGCAACGCTGCTGATCCACGCGGCTGACGCGCTCGTCGGTTCCGCCCTGCGAGCCCGCCTTGCGGGCGCGCTCCGCGGGTCCTGTCCGGGGCGCGACCGCCCGTCGCAGATCCGGTCCTGACCGGACGCGCGCGGCGCGTCCCGTGGGCTGAGCGGACGACGTCCCCACGATCTTCCAGTGCCGCGTGCCGACATTCTCGGTCGCCGCGCGGAATGTCGTCGCGTGCATTTCCGGCGCGCTCCGGCACTGCATTCCTGCCCGCTCCTGCGGGTTGTTCCGTCCTGCCCTCCTGCCAGAAAGGCACCACCGTGTCGAACGACCTCGACGTCCGCCCTCCCAGTACCCGTGCGCCCCGGCGCCGGGTCTCCCTCGCCGACCGCATCGCCCTCCGGGTCGGCATGTCCCTGATCATCTGGAGCCGGCGCACCCACCACGTGCGGCACGACGTCGACCACGCCACCCGGCTGCGACTCGAGCGCGAGCAGCGCCAGCGCGAGGTGGACCTGCTCGTGCACAGCGCCGTCATGCGCATGTGGCGCTGAGCCCCGCGGTCGCGGCTGTTCGGCCGCTCTGCCGCTGCCGCGCGGCCGCTCCGAACCACGAACGCGACGTCGAACCGGGCACCCCGCCTGGTTCGACGTCGCTTCGTCGGTTCGACGCGCGCCGACCCGTCGCCGCGCTACGGCTTCCGGTTCGCCACGAGGGCGACCGCGTACGCCGGGAACCACGTCCCGGCAGCCGGTCCGCCTTTGCAGGTCCCGTCGCTGGCGCCGGGGGTCTTCACCCACAGCAGGGCGTCGAGCCTCGTGGTCCCGCCGGTGATCCGCGGCGTCTGCCCGAGTCCGGCGCCCGACGGGTTGCACCACGTGCCGCGCCACCCGCGCCCGTTCCGGGACACGTCGATCACGTAGCGCGCGCCACCGACCAGTGCGCTGAGACGCTCGGCGTAGGCGCGCTCCCCGTCCACACCGTAGAAGTTCGCCACGTTCGTGTAGAAACCCCGCGCTCGGTCGATGCCCGCGCGCTGCAGCAGGGTCGCCTGCACGGCCGGCGGGTTCCAGTCCTCGTTCCCGCCGTCCAGGTACGCGGGGACTCCGGCGTCCGCGAACGCACGGACCGCCGTGGCCACCAGTGCTGGGCGGGTCGCGCTCTCGGACACGCACGAGGTCAGGTGGGACAGCGAGTCCGGTTCGACGAGGACGACGGCACGGTGGCCGCGGAGCATCGTCGCGATCCGCTGGTTCCACACGGGGTACTCCGCTGCGCTGAGTCCGCCGGCCGAGTACCCACCACAGTCCCGGTTCGGGATCGCGTACGTGACGAACACCGGAGTCGTCCCGCTCTTCTCGGCCGCGGCGAGGTTGCGGGCCACGACGCGGTCCAGCTGGTCGCCGCGGAGCCAGTCGCCCAGCCAGGTGGCGATGGGCTGCGCCGCGATCGTTCGAGCAGCCGCCGCGTCGGCGGTCCGGCCCTGCGCGGCGAGAGCGGCGGCCGCGGCGGCGGGTTGGTTGTCCGGCTGCACGGTCAGTCCGCCGGCGAACACCGCACTCGCGGGCGCCGTCCTGATGGTGCCCGCCGCGATCGGCGCACGCGCCGCCCGTGACGCAGCCGTCGCACTGCTCGGCGCGACCGACAGGCCGACGACCACGACCGCCGCCGTGAGCGCGGCGGTGGCCAGGGTGCTGACGCGGTGGTGCACGGTTTCCTCCCGACCAGGAGGGCGCCCCGTGCACCCGGTCGACCGGTCCTCGTCCAATGGGAACCCCTCACCGGCCCGCGCGTCGAGCACCAGAACGAGGGGCAGGGACCGCCCTCGGCGTGGTCCGCCCACGCGGTCGACTACCGTTGTGCGGTGACCGAAACCGCTGCTGCCCTCGTCGAACGTCTCACCGCGATCGTGCCGGACTTCCCGAAGCCCGGCATCCTGTTCCGCGACGTGACCCCGGTGTTCTCCGACCCCGTCGCGTTCGGCCGCGTCTGCGAGGCCCTCGCCGCACCGTTCGCCGTCGGCGCCGGGTTCCAGGCGGTCGCCGGCATCGAGGCCCGTGGGTTCGCCCTCGCCGGCGGGATCGCCGCGCAGCACCAGGTCGGCGTCCTGACCGTCCGCAAGGCGGGGAAGCTCCCCGGCGAGGTCCTCAGCGAGCAGTACGCGCTGGAGTACGGCGAGGCGGAGCTCGAGCTCCGCCCGGGCCAGCTGCCGCAGGGGACCCGGGTGCTCGTCGTCGACGACGTCCTGGCGACCGGTGGCACGGCGGCGGCCACCGTCACGCTGCTCGAGCGTGCCGGCTACGAGGCGATCGGCTTCGCGTCGCTCCTCGAGCTCGACGGCCTGGCCGGGCGCGAGCGCCTCGAGCCGCGCTTGCCAGTCACCACGCTCGGGCGCGTGCCCGCCTGAACCGGCGTGACCGCGCACTAGTCTTGACCCACCCCTGAACCAACCGAGGAGCACCACGATCGTGACCGACGCAGTCGCACCCGAGCCCGCAGACCTGCCCCAGGCACCCGAGCCCCGCACCGCGACGACGGCCACGACGGGCACCGAGCTCTTCGACGGCGAGCGCGGCGTCGTCGCCATCCGCGTCGGCGGTGTCCTGAAGGACCTCGACGCGGCCGTGCAGGACGGCGAGACCGCCGAGGCGGTGACGCTGCAGGAGCAGGACGGCCTCGACATCCTCCGGCACTCGGCCGCGCACGTGCTCGCACAGGCGGTCCAGCAGATCAACCCGGACGCCAAGCTCGGCATCGGCCCGCCCGTCACCGACGGCTACTACTACGACTTCGACGTCGCCGAGCCGTTCACGCCCGAGGACCTCAAGGCGATCGAGAAGGGCATGGACCGGATCATCCGCCAGGCCCAGCGCTTCCGCCGCGTCGTGGTCACCGACGACGAAGCCCGTGAGCGCATGGCGGGGGAGCCCTACAAGCAGGAGCTCATCGGCCTCAAGGGCGCCGCGGCCGACGGCGACTCCGGCGAGAGCGTCGAGGTCGGCGCCGGCGAGCTCACCGTCTACGAGAACGTCGACCCGAAGTCCGGCGAGGTCGTCTGGCAGGACCTCTGCCGCGGCCCGCACGTCCCGCACACCCGCTGGATCGGCAACGCGTCGAAGCTCATGCGCGTGGCGGCGGCCTACTGGCGCGGCTCCGAGAAGAACCCGCAGCTGCAGCGCGTCTACGGCACGGCGTGGCCGGACAAGGAGCAGCTCAAGGCGTACCAGCTCCGGCTCGAAGAGGCAGCGAAGCGTGACCACCGAAAGCTCGGTGCCGAGCTCGACCTGTTCTCGTTCCCCGACGAGATCGGCTCGGGCCTGGCGATCTTCCACCCGAAGGGCGGCATCATCCGCCGCGAGATGGAGGACTACTCGCGCCGCCGGCACGAACAGGAGGGCTACTCCTTCGTCTACACGCCGCACATCACCAAGGGCGACCTGTTCGAGCAGTCGGGCCACCTCGGCTGGTACAAGGACGGCATGTTCCCGGCCATGCACATGGACCAGGCGACCGACGAAGACGGCAACGTCACGCGGCAGGGGGCGGACTACTACCTCAAGCCGATGAACTGCCCGATGCACATCCTGGCGTACCGCTCGCAGGCCCGCTCCTACCGCGACCTGCCGCTGCGGATGTTCGAGTTCGGCACGGTCTACCGCAACGAGAAGTCCGGCGTCATCCACGGCCTCACGCGCGTCCGCGGCATGACCCAGGACGACGCCCACATCTTCACCACGCAGGAGAAGATGAAGGAGGAGCTCACCACGACGCTCCAGTTCGTCCTCTCGCTGCTCCGCGATTACGGCCTCGACGACTTCTACCTCGAGCTCTCCACGAAGGACCCGGAGAAGTACGTCGGCGACGACGAGGTCTGGGAGGTCGCGACGGACACCCTGCGCGAGGTCGCCGAGGAGTCCGGGCTCGAGCTCGTCCCGGACCCGGCGGGCGCGGCGTTCTACGGCCCGAAGATCTCGGTGCAGGCCCGTGACGCCATCGGCCGCACGTGGCAGATGTCGACCGTGCAGCTCGACTTCAACCTGCCGGAGCGCTTCGGCCTCGAGTACACGGCGCCGGACGGCTCGCGTCAGCGCCCGGTGATGATCCACCGCGCCCTGTTCGGCTCGATCGAGCGCTTCTTCGGCGTCCTCACCGAGCACTACGCGGGCGCGTTCCCGGCGTGGCTGTCCCCGGTCCAGGTCGTCGCGATCCCGGTCGCCGCCGAGTACGGCGACTACCTCGACGAGGTCGTCGCGAAGCTCCGCTCGCACGGGGTCCGCGCCGAGGTCGACCACTCGGACGACCGCATGCAGAAGAAGATCCGCACGCACACCAAGGCGAAGGTGCCGTTCCAGCTCATCGCCGGCGGCGACGACCGCGACGCCGGCGCCGTGAGCTTCCGCTTCCGCGACGGCCGCCAGGACAACGGCGTGCCCGTGGACGAGGCGGTCGAGCGCATCCTCACCGCGATCCGCGACCGCACGCAGGTCTGATGGTCGCCGAGCAGCCGGGAGGCACGCCGTCGGTCCCCGGGACCGGTCACGTCGACGACGTGGTCGGTCCCGACCCGCTGGTCATCCGGGACGCCGCGACCGGCGCGGCCGTCCCGGACGCCTTCCAGCGGCTCTGGAACCCGCACCGGATGGCGTACATCGACGCCGGTCGCGAGGGGAAGGGCCGCGGGCACGAGGACGACTGCCCGTTCTGCGAGGCACCGCAGAAGTCCGACGAGGACGCCCTCATCGTCGCCCGCGGCGAGCACGCCTACGTCCTGCTCAACCTGTTCCCGTACAACAACGGCCACCTGCTCGTCTGCCCGTACCGGCACGTCCCGCTCTACGACGAGGCGACGCCGGACGAGACCCGCGAGATGGCGGAGCTGACCCAGACGGCGATGCGCGTGCTGCGTGCCGTGTCGCACTGCGACGGCTTCAACATCGGCATGAACCAGGGCGAGATCGCCGGCGCCGGGGTGGCCGGGCACCTGCACCAGCACGTCGTCCCGCGGTGGGCCTCGGACTCGAACTTCTTCCCGATCATCGCCCGGACGAAGTCGATGTCCCAGCTGCTGGGGGACACCCGCCGACTCGTCGCGGAAGGCTGGCCGACGGCGCACTAGAGTGGAGGGCATCATGAGCGACAGCACCAGCACCTCGGGCACCAACGGCACCTCGATCACCGGCTCCGACCGCGTCAAGCGCGGTCTCGCCGAGATGCTCAAGGGCGGCGTGATCATGGACGTCGTCGACGCCGAGCAGGCCCGCATCGCGGAGGAAGCCGGCGCGACCGCCGTCATGGCCCTCGAGCGCGTCCCCGCCGACATCCGCGCGCAGGGCGGCGTCGCCCGCATGTCCGACCCCTCGATGATCGAGGAGATCATCGCCTCGGTGTCGATCCCCGTCATGGCGAAGGCCCGCATCGGCCACTTCGTCGAGGCACAGGTGCTCCAGGAGCTCGGCGTCGACTACATCGACGAGTCCGAGGTCCTGTCGCCCGCCGACTACGTCAACCACATCGACAAGTGGAACTTCACCACGCCGTTCGTCTGCGGCGCCACCAACCTGGGCGAGGCACTCCGTCGCATCACCGAGGGTGCCGCGATGATCCGCTCCAAGGGCGAGGCCGGCACCGGAGACGTGTCCGAGGCGACGAAGCACATCCGCACCATCTCGAAGGAGATCGCGGCGCTCCGGTACCTCAAGGAGGACGAGCTCTACGTCGCCGCGAAGGAGCTCCAGGCGCCGTTCGACGTCGTCAAGGAGGTCGCCCAGACAGGCAAGCTCCCGGTCGTGCTCTTCACCGCCGGCGGTGTCGCCACCCCGGCCGACGCCGCGATGATGATGCAGCTCGGTGCCGACGGCGTGTTCGTCGGGTCCGGCATCTTCAAGTCCGGCGACCCCGCGAAGCGCGCCGCCGCCATCGTCAAGGCCGTCACCTTCCACGACGACCCCAAGGTCATCGCCGAGGTGTCCCGCGGGCTCGGCGAGGCCATGGTCGGCATCAACGTCGCCGACGTCCCCGCCCCGCACCGTCTCGCCGAGCGCGGCTGGTGAGCGCCCGACCCCGCATCGGGGTCCTCGCGCTGCAGGGTGACTTCCGCGAGCACATCGCGTCGCTGACGGAGCTCGGCGCCGACGTCGTGCCGCTCCGCCGCCCGGAGGAGATCGACGCCCTCGACGGTGTCGTGATCCCGGGCGGCGAGTCGAGCGTCATGGACAAGCTCTCCCGGGCCTTCGGCGTGGCCGAGCCCCTGTCCGCGGCGATCCGCGGCGGGCTCCCGACGTACGGCACCTGCGCGGGGATGATCATGCTCTCGTCGCGCATCGCCGCGGGGATCCCGGGGCAGCAGACGCTCGACGTGCTCGACACGACGGTGCGCCGCAACGCGTTCGGCAGCCAGAACGACTCCTTCGAGACCGACATCCCGATGCCGGCGCTCGGCGAGGCCCCGGTGCACGCGGTGTTCATCCGCGCGCCCGTGGTGGAGCAGCACGGCACCGACGTCCAGGTCCTCGGCGCCCTCGCGGACGGACAGGTCGTCGCCGTGCAGCAGGGCAACGTCCTCGCGAGCGCGTTCCACCCCGAGGTCGCGGGCGAGGACCGCTTCCACCGTCGCTTCCTGGCGATGGTCCGCTCCGCCTGACGCCTGCCCCGGATGCCGGGCGCGACCGGGCTGGGACGCGACCCGCGGGGCGGCGGCGATCCGATCCTCCCGGCCGGTAGACTGGTCCGGATCTTCAGCGAGACCAAGGAGCACCGTGTCCGGGCATTCCAAGTGGGCAACGACCAAGCACAAGAAGGCGGTCATCGACCAGCGCCGCGCGAAGTCGTTCGCCAAGCTCATCAAGAACATCGAGGTCGCGGCCAAGATGGGCGGGGCCGACCTGTCGGGCAACCCGACCCTGGTCGACGCGGTCCAGAAGGCCAAGAAGACCTCGGTGCCGAACGACAACATCGACCGCGCCATCAAGCGCGGCGCCGGTCTGACCGGTGAGTCGATCGAGTACACGACGATCATGTACGAGGGCTACGGCCCGAACGGCGTCGCGATGCTCGTCGAGTGCCTCACCGACAACAAGAACCGCGCCGCGGCCGAGGTCCGGACGGCGATGTCCCGCAACGGCGGCACCATGGCCGACCCGGGCAGCGTCGCCTACAACTTCTCCCGCAAGGGCGTCATCTCGGTGACGAAGGTCGACGGCCTCGACGAGGACACCGTCATGACGGCCGTGCTCGACGCGGGCGTCGAGGACGTCATCGACCAGGGCGGTGGCTTCGAGGTCATCACCGAGGCGACCGACCTGGTGGCGGCGCGCACCGCGCTGCAGGACGCCGGCATCGACTACGACTCCGCCGACGCCGAGTTCGTCCCCGGCGTCAAGGTCCCGGTCGACGCGGACACCGCGCGCAAGGTCTTCAAGCTGATCGACGCGCTCGAGGACTCGGACGACGTGCAGAACGTCTACGCGAACTTCGACATCCCCGCGGACGTCCAGGCCGAGCTCGACGAGGACGAGGACTAGTCCGATGCTCCGGGTGCTCGGGGTCGACCCCGGGCTCACCCGGTGCGGCGTCGGCGTGGTCGAGGTCGCACCGAACCGGCGTGCCCGGCTCGTGCACGTCACCGTCGTGCGCACACCGGCCGACATGGCGCTCGAACAGCGCCTGCTCCGCATCGCGGACGGCATCGCCGCCGAGATCGACGAGCACCGTCCGGACGCCGTCGCCGTCGAGCGCGTCTTCGCGCAGGCGAACGTCCGGACGGTGATGGGCACGGCCCAGGCCGCCGGACTCGCGCTGCACGCCGCGGCGGCGCGCGGTCTGCCCGTCGGACTGCACACGCCGTCCGAGGTCAAGGCCGCCGTCACCGGCTACGGCAACGCCGACAAGCGGCAGGTGCAGACCATGATCGCCCGGGTGCTCGGACTCGACGAGGCCCCGAAGCCGGCGGACGCCGCGGACGCGCTCGCGCTGGCCGTGTGCCATGCCTGGAGGCTCGGATCACCCGACCGGGTCGGCCCCGGTCCGGCGACGCTCACCCCGGCACAGCGCGCCTGGCGGGACGCGCATGCCGGCACCGCGGACTCCCCGCTCGCCCGCGCGGCCGCCGCGGCGCGTCCGGGCGGCGGCGCACCGTTCGCTCCTGGCCGGGGCGCCGCCGCGCGGCGGGCCGGCTCCGTCGGTGGGCAGCCCTAGGCTCGGAGCATGATCGCGAGCCTCCGGGGAACCTGCATCGACATCGCCGGATCGGCCGTGGTGGTCGAGGTCGGGGGAGTCGGGTACGCCGTGACCGTCACCCCGGCGCACGCGCTGACGATGCGCCACGGGTCAGACGTGTTCCTGCGCACGCGGATGATCGTGCGCGAGGACGAGCACCAGCTGTTCGGCTTCGAGTCGGCCGAGGCGCTGCAGGTCTTCGACTTCCTGCGCAGCGTGTCGGGAGTCGGCCCGAAGTCCGCGATGGGGGTGCTCGCACACCTCGACCCTGCCCAGGTCGCGAACGCCGTGGCCGCCGAGGACGACGCCGTCTTCCGCAAGGTCTCCGGCATCGGCCCGAAGACCGCCAAGCTCATCACGGTCGCGCTCTCCGGCAAGCTCCTCGCCTTCGAGCAGGCACCCGCCGGCGCCACGGTCGCGGGTGCCGCCGGGGCACACCCCGCCGCGATCGACGTCGTCTCGGCGCTCGTCGGCCTCGGGTGGCGCGAGGACGCCGCGCAGTCCGCCGTCGACTCGGTCGTCGCCACCGACCCGGGCGCCGCCGCCATGGGCACGCAGTCGCTCCTCCGCGCCGCGCTCGGGACCCTCCGTCCCGCGGGGGCCGGACGGTGAGCGGCATCACCTCCGCCGGCGCCGAGTCGCAGGAAGAGCTCGCGTTCGAGGGCGCGCTCCGGCCGAAGTCCCTGGACGAGTTCGTCGGCCAGCGCAAAGTCCGCGGCCAGCTCGACCTGCTGCTCAAGGCCGCCGCGATGCAGGAGCGCACGCCGGACCACATCCTGATGGCCGGGCCGCCCGGCCTCGGCAAGACGACGCTCGCGATGATCGTCGCGCACGAGTCCGGCCGTCCGCTGCGGATGTCGAGCGGGCCGGCGATCCAGCACGCCGGTGACCTCGCGGCGGTGCTCTCGTCGCTCGTCCCGGGCGAGGTCCTGTTCATCGACGAGATCCACCGCATGGCGCGCTCCGCAGAGGAGATGCTCTACCTCGCGATGGAGGACTTCCGCATCGACGTCATGGTCGGCAAGGGTGCTGGCGCGACGAGCATCCCGCTCGACCTCGCGCCGTTCACGCTCGTCGGGGCGACCACCCGCGCGGGCCTCCTCCCGAACCCCCTGCGCGATCGCTTCGGCTTCACGGCACACCTCGAGTTCTACGAGAAGGACGAGCTCGAACAGGTCCTGATCCGCGCCGCCCACCTGCTCGACCTGCGCATCGACCGCTCGGCGCTCCGCGAGATCGCCGGGCGCTCCCGAGGGACCCCACGCATCGCGAACCGTCTGCTCCGCCGGGTCCGGGACTACGCGCTCGTGCACGGCACCGCCGACGGCATGACGGCCGTCCAGGGGGCGCTCGACCTGTACGACGTCGACGAACTCGGTCTCGACCGCCTCGACCGGGCCGTCGTCGAGACGATGCTCACGCGCTTCGACGGGGGTCCGGTCGGCCTGAACACCCTCGCGGTGTCCGTCGGCGAGGAGTCCGAGACCATCGAGTCCGTGGTCGAGCCGTTCCTCGTGCGGGTCGGCCTCGTCACGCGGACGCCGCGCGGTCGGATCGCCACCCCGCAGGCCTGGCGCCACTTCGGCCTGACGCCGGGCGCCGCCACCGGGATGCAGCCGGACCTGTTCGACAACGAGTAGCGGCATGCGGTATTCTGCATCCTGAGTCATGCGCCGGGTGCAGCACCCCGCGCGACCGGACGGGTGCAGACCCGTGCCCTAGACTGCTACGGCCCGAAGCCGAGCAACCAGAGAAGGCAACGCCATCATGGATCAATCCATCTTCCTCATCGTCATCATCGTCGCGTTCGCCGCCTTCATGTTCTACAGCAGCCGGAAGCGCAAGAAGCAGCAGGCCGAGCTGCAGACGAAGATGCAGCCGGGCGCCCGCGTCATGCTCTCCTTCGGCCTCTACGGCACGCTGCTCTCCGTCGACGACGAGAAGGTCACCGCCGACGTCGAGATCGCCCCGGGCACCGTCGTGACCGTCCACCGTCAGACGCTCTCGCGCGTGGTGGACGACAACGCCTCCGACGTCGACGAGACCGTGACCACGGACGACGCAGCCGCGGCGCCGGTCCTGGACCTCGGCAAGGACGACCGTCGCGACGAGCCGGAGTTCGGGCAGCGCGTCGAGTCGACCGAATCCGACGCGGCAAAGCGCAAGACCGAAGACTGACACCCCCGGGCCACCGGGTCCTCGTGACCCGGTGGCCTCACTCCTGCCGCCGGCGTCGCCGTCGGTCCTGAACAGAAAGACGAGACGACCGGTGGCACGATCGACACCCGTCAAGAAGGCGTTGCGCTCGCTCACCTGGTTGGTGATCATCATGGCCGCACTCGCGGGCCTGAACACCGCTGCGTCGGTGCTGGCAGCCAACACCAAGGACGACACCGGCAAGTGGTTCGCCGGCGCGAGTTGGGTGCCCGAGCTGGCGCTCGACCTGCAGGGCGGCACGCAGCTGACGCTCGCCGCGCAGAACACCCAGGGCGGCTCGGTGACCTCGCAGCAGCTCAACCAGGCGGTCAACATCATCCGCCAGCGCATCAACGCCACGGGTGTCTCCGAGTCGCAGATCAACACGCAGGGCACGAACAACATCGTCGTGTCCATCCCGGGCAAGCCCGACAAGGCGACCATCGACCGCATCGAAGCCGCCGCCAAGCTCACCTTCCGACCGGTGCTCTACACCGAGGCCGCGACGAGCACGTCCGTCGGGGGCGAGAAGGGCGCGTCCGCGTCGCCGACGCCGTACACCCCGCCCGCGTCGCTCGAGGCCACGCCGACCGCGAAGGCGACGAACGGCAGCGACCTCTCGCAGGTCACGCCCGCGTTGCAGGACCTGTACACGAACTACAACTGCAAGGCTCCGGACGACGTCACGACGGCACCCGACGACCAGCCGCTCGTCACCTGCGACCAGGACGGCGCCGCGAAGTACATCCTCGGCCCGGTCGAGGTCTCCGGCTCCGGGATCAGCAACGCGACTTCGGGCCTCGCCACCGACTCGCAGGGTGCGACGACCGGGGAGTGGGCGGTCAACCTGACCTTCAAGGGCCAGGCCTCGGACGACTTCCGTCAGGTCACCAGCCGCCTGGTCAAGCTCCAGCAGCCGCAGAACCAGTTCGCCATCGTCCTCGACGGCACGGTCATCCAGGCACCGGCCGCGAACGCCGCGATCACGAACGGCAAGGCGCAGATCACCGGTGGCTTCACCGCCGAGTCGGCGAAGACCCTCGCCGACCAGCTGAAGTACGGTGCGCTGCCCATCAACTTCCAGGTGCAGTCGAACGAGAACATCTCCGCGACGCTCGGCACCGCGCAGCTCGTCGGCGGCCTGGTCGCCGGCCTGATCGGCCTGATCCTCGTCGTGATCTACTCGATCATCCAGTACCGTGCGCTGGCGTTCGTCACGGTCCTGTCGCTCGGCGTCGCCGCGGTGATCACCTACCTGGTGATCGCGATCATGTCGTGGCGCGTCGACTACCGGCTCTCACTCGCGGGCGTCGCGGGTCTGATCGTGGCCATCGGCATCACGGCGGACTCGTTCATCGTCTACTTCGAGCGCATCCGCGACGAGCTCCGTGACGGCCGTGGGCTCGAGAGCGCCGTCGAGTCGGGCTGGAAGCGCGCCCTCCGCACGATCCTGGCGTCCGACTCGATCAACTTCCTCGCCGCCGTCGTGCTCTACATCCTCGCGGTCAGCGACGTGAAGGGCTTCGCGTTCACGCTGCTCCTCACCACGCTCATCGACGTCGTCGTCGTCGTGCTCTTCACGCACCCGATGATGCAGCTCATCGCCCGCAGCCGCTTCTTCGGCGAGGGGCACCGGTTCAGCGGACTCGACCCGTCCGCCCTCGGCGCGGTCTACCGCGGTCGCGCGCAGTTCCGCGCTCCCGTGGTCGACGGCAAACGCCAGCGCAGCGCGGGCGAGGCCCAGCGCCGCCAGACGATCGCGGAGCGGAAGGCCCAGCAGGCCTCCGGCGCGCAGGACGGCACGACGCCGGACGGGAAGGACGACTGATGGCCAGCTTCAGCCAGTTCGGCAGCGACCTCTACACGGGCAAGCGCTCGTACGACATCGTCGGCCGACGCAAGACGTGGTACCTCGTCGCGATCGTCGCGATCGTGGTGTCCCTCGCCGTGCCGTGGCTCCGCGGCGGGTACCAGCTCGGCATCGAGTTCACCGGCGGCTCCGAGTTCACGATCTCGAACGCCGGCTCGACCGACCAGTCGATCGCGACGCGGACCGTCGAGTCGATCGTGCCCGAGGGCATCCCGCGCGTCTCGCAGGTCGGCCAGGACGGCATCCGCGTCCAGACCGAGCAGCTGACCGACCGCGAGACCACCCAGGTGCAGGACGCCCTCGCGAAGGCGTACGACGTCTCCGACGACCAGGTCGCCTCGACGTACATCGGTGCGACGTGGGGTGCCGACGTGCTCGCCCAGGCGATCCGCGGACTCGTGATCTTCCTCGTGCTCGCCGCCGTCGTCATGGCGCTGTACTTCCGCACCTGGAAGATGTCCGTCTCCGCCATGGTGGCGCTGCTGCACGACCTGCTCATCACGGCGGGCGTGTACGGCATCGTCGGGCTCGAGGTCACGCCCGCCGCGGTGATCGGCTTCCTGACGATCCTCGGGTACTCGCTGTACGACACCGTCGTGGTGTTCGACAAGGTGCGTGAGAACACGAGCCAGGAGTCGCACCGGACCTTTGTCCAGTCGGTGAACCTCGCGGTCAACCAGACCCTCGTCCGGTCGATCAACACCTCGGTCGTGGCCCTGCTGCCCGTCGCGGCGATCCTGTTCATCGGCTCCTACGTGCTCGGCGCCGGCACGCTGCGGGACATCTCGCTCGCGCTGTTCATCGGCATCATCGTGGGCACGTACTCGACGATCTTCATCGCGTCGCCGATGTACGCCCACTTGCGCGAGAACGAGCCGAAGATCAAGCAGGCCGACGCCAAGAAGCGCCAGGCGGCCGAGAAACGACAGCGCGAGGTCGACGCGACCGCCGAGGCCGTCTGATGGCGGTCGAGGTGCACGACGTCGACGTCGCCGAGGCCCGTCGCCGTATCGACGCCGGTGCGCGGCTGTTCGACGTCCGCGAGCAGGGGGAGTGGGACGAGGTCCACGCTCCCGAGGCGACGCTCGTGCCCATGTCGGAGCTCGTCGCCCGCTGGCAGGAGATCGACGGGGGCGACCAGCCCGCGATCGTCGTCTGCCACTCCGGCGGCCGGTCCGCCCGGGTCGTCGCCGCGCTCGAGCAGTCCGGTGTCCCCGCGGTGAACCTCGTCGGCGGGATGACGGCGTGGGAGCAGGCCGGCGAGCCGGTCGTCCGCGCGGGTGCCACCGCCGAGGACGCCCAGGGCGAACCGCGTCACGAGCACTGACTCTGCCCACAACACGAAGACGAAGAGGCGGCACCCATCTCGGGTGCCGCCTCTCTGTCATCGCGCTGCCAGGAGTCAGACCCCGCTGGCGGAGAAGGACCCGCTGCAGATCGTCGACGTGCCACACTTCGCGCGGAACATCGTCTGCGCGGAGACATTTCCCCACGGAACCCTCGTCGACCCCGGGGTTCGGGTGTCGGCGACCCCGAGGTTGTACCACTTCGACCAAGTCCCGAACTGACTGCCGTTGTAGCCGCGGTAGTAACCCAGGCCCTGCCCGGCGTTCGTCTGGGCCGTCGACGATGCGACGGTGAAACGGTACTTGACCGTCACCGCAGCGTCGGCGCCGATGATGTTCGGACCCGCGAAGGACCTCGACCAGCTGGACGCACTCGAAGCGAGGTACGCGTAGTTCGACGCGGCGGCAGCAGTTGCTCGCTGGGACGCGACCTCCGAGTCACCTCGTGCGGACGCCGGAAGCGCCACCCGGGGCCCGTACAGTTGCTGCAACTTCGAGGTGGTCAGGCCGTTCGGCAGCGAGCCATCGGCTTCGGGAACGACCACGACGGTGTCGGCGCCGATCTTGCCGGTCGGGTAGAACACCCCTCATCCGTGACCTGGGCCGCGGCCGGATCGACGACCACGTAGCCGCCGTGGTCACTGCTCGGAGTCACCGCGTTGGCCGGTAGCGCACCGGCCGTGAGAAGAGCGGCTGTCATCGGAACGACGAAGGCAGCGAGCATCGTCTTCTTCTTCTTCATTGAATTCTCCCCGATGGGCATCGACATTGATGCCCTTTCCGGGACGGGCCCCTTGTCCGTCCTCATCGGCAACGTATCGGCAGGATTTGTCGGAAGTCAATGACCCGGATGACGCAGACAGACGCACCTGCAGAAGCGCTCAGGAGTTGTTCGAGACTCCGGCAGCCCGACGTGAGGCCGTCAGCGAACACGCGGCACAGGCACGTGCGCGACCCGCGTAGGATTGCCAGACCGTACCCGGATACCGGTCGTTGGAGGCGCACCATGACGGACACCCGTGAGTCCACGCCCCAGGGTGCGACCGAGCCCGGTGCGAGCCGTCCCGGCTCCGCACCGCGGCCGACGAGTCCGCTCGGTCCGAACACGACCGGGAACATCGGGTCGCTCCGGTCCCTGCTGCCGCGGCTCTTCTCGCGGGCGCAGCCGGCCGGCGCCGTCGACACGTTGATCCGGACGGTGCGGTCGCACCACCCGAAGGCCGACGTGACGCTCATCGAGCGGGCGTACTCGGTCGCGGAGCGCGCGCACGACGGGCAGAAGCGCAAGTCGGGCGAGCCGTACATCACGCACCCGGTGGCGGTCGCGCAGATCCTCGCCGACCTGGGGATCGGCACGATCACGATCGCCGCAGCGCTGCTGCACGACACCGTCGAGGACACGGACTACCAGCTCGACGAGCTCCGCGCAGAGTTCGGCGACGAGATCGCGATGCTCGTCGACGGTGTCACGAAGCTCGACAAGGTCAAGTACGGCGACAGCGCCCAGGCCGAGACCGTCCGCAAGATGGTCATCGCGATGTCGAAGGACATCCGCGTGCTCGTCATCAAGCTCGCGGACCGTCTGCACAACGCCCGCACGTGGGGCTTCGTCGAGTCCGCCTCCGCCACGCGCAAGGCGAAGGAGACGCTCGAGATCTACGCGCCCCTGGCGCACCGGCTCGGCATCCAGATGATCAAGCTGGAGCTCGAGGACCTGTCGTTCGCAGTCCTGCACCCGAAGCTCTACGTCGAGATCGACAGCCTGGTCAAGGAGCGGCAGCCGAAGCGCGAGCAGTTCGTGCAGAACGTGATCGGCACGCTCAAGAAGGACCTGAAGGCGTCGAAGATCCGCGGCGACGTGATGGGCCGACCGAAGCAGTACTACTCGATCTACCAGAAGATGATCGTCCGCGGGCGCGAGTTCGACGAGATCTACGACCTGGTCGGGATCCGCGTGCTCGTCCCCACCGTGCGCGACTGCTACGCCATGCTCGGCTCGGTGCACGCCCGCTGGACCCCGCTGCCCGGGCGCTTCAAGGACTACATCGCGACCCCGAAGTTCAACCTGTACCAGTCGCTCCACACCACGGTGCTCGGACCCCAGGGCCGTGCGGTCGAGATCCAGATCCGCACGCACGAGATGCATCAGCGCGCCGAGTTCGGGGTCGCGGCGCACTGGAAGTACAAGCAGCGCGCCCAGGGCCGTGACGTCGACACGACGACCACCGACGACCAGGACATGGCGTGGCTCGCCCACATCACCGACTGGCAAGCGGAGACGAGCGACCCGGGGGAGTTCCTCGACTCGCTCCGGTACGAGATCGGCGCGAAGGAGACCTACGTCTTCACGCCGCAGGGCAAGGTCATCGGTCTGCCCGCCGGTGCGACCCCGGTCGACTTCGCCTACGCCGTGCACACCGAGATCGGGCACCGCACCATGGGTGCCAAGGTCAACGGCCGCCTGGTGCCGCTCGAGAGCCAGCTGTCCAGCGGCGACGTCGTCGAGATCTTCACGTCGAAGAACCCCGACTCGGGCCCGAGCCAGGACTGGCTGACGTTCGTCCGCAGTCCGCGCGCCCGGAACAAGATCAAGCAGTGGTTCACCAAGGAGCGCCGCGAAGAGGCGATCGAGCAGGGACGCGACGCCATCGCTCGGGCGATGCGCAAGCAGAACCTGCCGCTCCAGCGCATCATGAGCCAGGACTCCATCTCCGAGGTGGCCTCGGCGATGCGCTACGAGGACGTCTCGGCGCTCTACGCGGCGATCGGCGAGGGGCACGTCTCCACGCAGTCGGTCATCGAGAAGATCCTCGCGGGCGTCCAGACCGAGGCCGAGACCGACGAGCCCGAGCTCGCGTTCCCGCGGCAGGTCACGAGCCGGCAGCTCCGCAACAGCGACAGCGGCGTGCTCGTGCGCGGGGCGCCCGACATCCTCGTCAAGCTCGCCAAGTGCTGCACCCCGGTGCCCGGCGACCAGATCGTCGGTTTCATCACCCGCGGCCAGGGCGTCTCGGTGCACCAAGCTTCGTGCACGAACGTGAAGTCGCTCATGAACGAGCCCGACCGCATGATCGAGGTCGAGTGGGCGCCGTCGTCGAAGTCGGTGTTCCTCGTGCAGATCCAGATCGAGGCGCTCGACCGCTCCGGTCTGCTCAGCGACGTCACGCGGGTCCTGACCGACCACCACGTCAACATCCTGTCCGCCACCGTCTCGACCTCGTCGGACCGCCTCGCGCTGAGCCGCTTCGTGTTCGAGATGGGCGACACGACCCACCTGGACCGGGTGCTCAACGCGGTGCGGCGCATCGACGCGGTCTACGACGTCTACCGCGTCAGTGCCGGCTGACCCGGGACCAGCCGGTCAGGCCCCGAGGAGTGCGTCGAGCCGCCTGGCGGCCTGACGGACCATCGGGACGGTGCCGAGCGCGTCCAGCGCGGCCAGGACCGCCTCAGGCTCGGTCACACCCACCGCGAAGAGCCCCCGCACGGCGTCCGCGGCGTCCGGGTCGAGGTCCCCGATGGCGCGGAGCAGGTCGACGACCGTGCGGACCGGTGTCGTCACACGCACGCCGTCGAGCGCCACGGTGTCCTCGGGCCCGATGCGTACCTGCCGCACGCGCGCGGTCGTCACGTCGGCGACCCGGATGCCGACGGGGGCGGCCGCCTCCGCCGGCTCCGGAGCACACGACCGACCGCCCCAGATCCACGCTGCACTGCCCCCGCACGCGACGAGCCGACGATCGGGCACGTCGGCCGCCCAGGCTTCGGCACGGAGCGACGGCACCTGGGCCTCGGCGACGGAGGTCCAGCAGGACCCCACCGGCACGAGCTCGCCGGCGAGCACTGCGGCCCGGAGCTCCGCCTCCGGCCAGTCCGTACTGGTCAGGAGTCGGGACGACGGCACCCGGCCATCCTGCCGGAGCGCGCACCCGCAGGACAGCCACTGTGGACAACCGCCGGCGCCGTCGGCGCACGACGGCAGCCGCAGGACCTCAGCGCAGGACGTCGGCGCGGTGCACGAGCGCGGCGGCGCCGATCAGCGGGCCGTCCTGCGACAGCCCCGTCGGCACGATGCGCACCTTGGTGACGAAGCCGAACTCGACCCGCTCGGCGACAGCCTGGCGGGCGTACTCGAACAGGTCGGGGGAGACGTGGGAGAACCCGCCGCCGAGGGCGACGACCTCGAGGTCGACCAGACTGGTCGCCGCGGCGATCGCCTGCCCGAGCGCGCGGCCGCTGCGCTTGACGGCGGCCACCGCGACCTCGTCGCCGGCGGCGTAGGCGGCCGCGAGCTCCTCGCCGGTGGTCCCCGTGAACCCCTGGCGCTGCGCCCAGGCGACCGTCTTCGGGCCGCTCGCGACGGCTTCGAGGCAGCCGGTGCCACCGCACGCGCACGGGTCGTCGAACCCGCCGCACTCGACGTGTCCGACGTGCCCGGCGTTGCCGGTCGGGCCGCTGACGGTCCGGCCGTGCAGGATGAGTCCGCCGCCGACCCCGGTCGAGACGATCATGCCCATCACATGGTCGTGTCCCTGCGCGGCGCCCACCCAGTGCTCGGCGAGCGTGATCGCGAGGCCGTCCATGCGCAGGGTCACCGGGACGTCGGCGGGGACGTGGGCAGCGACGCGGTCGCGGAGCGGGTACCCGCGCCACACCGGCATGTTCAGCGGCGAGACGAGCCCGTGCTGCTCGTCCACGGGACCAGCGGAACCGACGCCGACACCGACGAGCACGCCGTCCGCCGGCAGTGCGGCGAGGGCGCTCGTCACGACCTCGTCGACGGCCGCCTGCAGTTCCTCGGACGTGCGTCCCGGCCCGGTGGGGCTGCGGAAGCGCGTGGCCGGCAGGACGACGCCGGCGTCGGTCACGAGGGCCGCTTCGACCTTCGTGCCGCCGAGGTCGACGGCCAGGGCGAGGGGGACGGGGACGGTGCTGTCGGTCATGCGCGCTCCGATGCGGCGGACGGGAGGCTCGGGGCGGCCGGTCGACGCATCGTCGCGCCCGGTACGACCCGGCCCGGTGCGGGTCGGTCAGGTGGTGCGGTCCCGGCCGCGGATGCGGTCGGGACGGGTGGATCTGATCAGTAGGACGAGGAGTCGTCGCCGAGCGACGACGCGGCACCGGTCTGTGCGCGGTGCGCGACCTCGTCGAGGATGCGCGCGGAGGCGCTCGTCCCGATGCGGTCGGCTCCGGCCTCGACCATCTCGAGCAGCGTGTCGAGCCCGCGCACACCGCCGGAGGCCTTCACCCCGGTGCCCGCGCCGACGGTCTCGCGCATGAGCCGGATGTGCGGGGCGGTCGCACCGCCGCCGGCGAACCCGGTCGACGTCTTCACGAACGCGGCACCCGCTGCCTGGGCGGCACGCGAGGCCGCGACGATCTCGTCGTCGGTCAGGAACGCGGTCTCGAGGATGACCTTCACGACGGTGTTCCCGGCGGCCTGGACGACCGCGCGGACGTCGTCCTCGACGCGCTGCCAGTCGCCGGACCTCGCGGCACCGATGTTCTGCACCATGTCGAGCTCGAACGCACCGTCGGCCAGGGCCTGCAGCGACTCGGCGACCTTGGCGCCGGTCGAGGTGGTGCCGTGCGGGAAGCCGATGACCGTCCCGACGCCCACCCCGGTGCCGGTCAGGCGCTCCACGGCGTGCGCGACGTCGCTCGGGCGGACGCACACGCTGAAGACCCGGTACGCCGCGGCCTCGTCGAGCTGGGCGTCGACGTCGGCGCGGGTGAGCTCGGGCTTCAGGATCGCGTGGTCGATGAGGGCCCGCACGGCGTCGGCGTCGATCGCGTGCGGTTCGGCTGCGTGCGGGTCATCGGGGAGCGCTGCGTTGTCCACCCGGCAAGCCTACCCGGAGGCGACCGGCGTACCGTGCCCCGCATGCACGTCCTCGTCACCGGCGCCACCGGGTACATCGGCGGCCGACTCGTCCCCCGACTCCTCGAGGCCGGACACCAGGTCCGGGTGTTCGTGCGGACCCCCCGGAAACTCCAGGACGTCCCCTGGCACGACGACGTCGAGGTGGCGCAGGGTGACCTGCAGGACGCCGTCGCCGTCCGGTCCGCCGTCGACGGCGTCGAGGCGGTCTACTACCTCGCGCACGCGATGGGGGCCGACGGCGACTTCGAGCAGGCCGAGCGCCAGGCCGTCGAGACGATGGCGCGCGAGGCGAAGTCCGCCGGGGTCCGGCGCTTCGTGTACCTGGGCGGGCTGCACCCCGACGGCGAGCTGTCGAAGCACCTGCGGAGCCGGAAGGAGGTCGGGGACGTGCTGCTCGCCTCCGGCGTCCCCACGATCGCATACCAGGCCGGCGTCGTGATCGGGTCCGGAAGCACCTCGTTCGAGATGATCCGGCACGTCACCGACGTGCTGCCGTGGATGCCGGCGCCGCGGTGGGTCCGCAACCGGATCCAGCCGATCGCCGTCCGGGACGTCCTGTACTACCTCGTCGCCGCGCTCGACATCCCGGCCGACGTCAACCGCACGTTCGACATCGGCGGCCCGGACGTCCTGAAGTACGGGCAGATGCTCAACGGCTACGCGGTCGAGGCGAAGCTGCCGCAGCGTCGGTTCACGGTGCTCCCGGTGCTCACGCCCGGGCTCTCCGCGCACTGGTTCAACATCGTGACGCCCATCCCGCGGAAGCTCGCGACGCCGATCATCGAGTCGCTGCAGTTCGAGTGCATCCAGCGCGAGCACGACATCGACGACGTGGTGCCGCGTCCCGAGGGCGGGCTGACGTCCTACCGACGAGCGGTCCGGCTCGCGCTCGCCCGGATGCGGAAGGGCGAGGTCGAGACGAGCTGGCGCAGCGCCACGCTCGCGGCGACCCCCGCGGACCCGCTGCCGAGCGACCCGGACTGGGCCGGGCACACCGTCTACGTCGACGACCGCCGCCGACACACCTCCGCCTCAGCCGAGGACGTCTGGCGCGTCGTCGAGGGCATCGGCGGTGACAACGGGTGGTACTCGTTCCCGCTCGCCTGGGTCGCCAGGGGCTGGATGGACAAGCTCGCCGGCGGGGTGGGACTGAGCCGCGGCCGCCGCGACCCCAGGCGGCTGGAGCAGGGCGACGCCCTGGACTGGTGGCGGGTCGAGCGCCTCGAGCGTGGGCGGTACCTGCGCCTGCGCGCCGAGTTCAAGTCGCCGGGTCGAGCCTGGCTCGAGATGACCGTCACACCGAGCGACGGCGGCGGGAGCGACTACCACCAGCGGGCCATCTACTTCCCGCAGGGGCTGTCCGGTCGGCTCTACTGGTACTCGATCCTGCCGTTCCACGGCGTGATCTTCCCCGGCATGGTCGAGCGCATCACGGCCGCCGCAGAGCGCGAGTCCGAGCACACGCAGTCGACGGGACGCAACTGGACCCAGCACAATGGGTCAGAGGCACCCGTGCACGAGGAGGCAGCATGACCGATCGGCCAGCCACGACCGAGGGACACGGACCGCTCCTGTTCCTGGGTGACAGCATCACCGAGCAGGGCTCCTGGGACGCCTGGCTCCCGGGCGAGCGAGTCGTCAACCAGGGCATCGGCGGGGACACCACCGACGGCGTCCTCGAGCGTCTGGACGCCGTCGTCGCCGAGCAGCCGGAGGCGATCGTCCTGCTCATCGGCACCAACGACTTCGGCAACCACCGCGCGAGCGTCGAGCACGTCGTCCGCGGGGTCGAGTCCGTCCTCGTGACCCTCCGCCGCGAGCTGCCTGGCGTCCGCCTGCTGCTCGTGTCGATCCTGCCCCGACAGGCCGAGTGGGCCGCGAAGATCGACGCGGCCAACCGGCACCTGCGCCAGTTCGTCGCCACCTGCCACGCGCAGTACCTCGACCTCTGGCCCGCCCTCGCCGACGGCGACCACCTCGACGAGCGGTACACCGACGACGGCCTGCACCTGACCGAGGACGGCTACCGCGCCGTCGTCGCGGAGCTCGAACCCGCCCTCGAGCGGCTCCGTGGGCTCCCGCCGATGTCGCGCCCGATCCAGGCGATCGACCTCGAGGAGGCCGGCGCCTGATGGCACGGAAGGGTCGGCCCCCGGCGGGGTCGTCGCTCACCGGCGTGCCCTCGTCGCGACCGGGCACCGCCGGCCGCGGGGCGACCACCGCGAAGACCACCCCGCCGTTCACCCGGCCCGCCCTCGCGCCGTCGCTCATCGCGGCGATGCTCCTGCTGGCGTTCGTGGCGATCATCGACTCATCGGCGTTCGTGTTCGTCCGGTGGGGCGTGACCGTGCTCGCGCTCATCGTGCTCGTCTTCGCGGTGCGGGGACGCACGTGGTGGGCCGCCGTGGCGATGGCGGCCGTCGCGGTCTGCTGGAACCCGGTCGTCGTCGTGCCGATCCCGGGGCAGGTCTGGGCCGCCCTGCAACTCGTCGTGGCCGCGCTGTTCGTCGCTGTCGGGATCCTCGTCAAGGTGCCACGTCAGGCGGACGCGAGCAGCGCCTCCAGGCCGTAGCGCACCACGTCGTCGGCGCGAGCCGACCCGCCGACCGGGGTGACCGCCGGACGGTAGGATCACAGGAGCCGGGCGCAGGGCCCGGCGACACGATCCGAAGGGCATGGATGAGCCACGAGACCGAGCCGGCGACCGAGAGTCCTCTGCTGAACCCTCGACCGTCCTCGGGCGGTCTCGACCGTCCCGACGTCGTCGTCCGCAAGGGACGGCTGACCCTGGTCAACGGGCACCTGACGCCCCAGCAGTCGATGATCGAGGACCTCCTGTTCCTCGACGACGCGCTCACCGCCGGCGACGTCGACCACCTGCTCATCCGCGGCAACGACCAGCGACCCGTGATCGCGGTCGACGAGCGAGACCGCCAGCGGGCCGAGAGCGCCGTGATGGCCGCCTCGGCGAACGAGCCGTTCTACGCCAAGCCGCCGGGCAAGCCCGCGGTGCTCGTCATCGACGACGGGCTCGGTCCGGTCGAGGAGCCGGTCCTGCGGGTGTTCCGCCCCCGCCTCGAGCCGCTCGGGCGCTTGCGCTACGGGGCGGAGACGAGCGTCCAGCTCGAGTTCTGGCGCGTGACCGACACCGAGGTGCTCGCGCCGAAGGAGAACGCCCTCATGCGGCGTTCCCTGCCCGTCGAGGAGTTCGTCGTCGTGGACATCGAGCGGTACGGCCGCACATGGCGCACCGTCGAGCACATGTTCGAGGACCACGTGTCGGACATCCGCTTCCCGGTCGACATCGTCTTCTCGTGGGTCGACGGCAACGCGATCGAGTACCAGCGCGCCCGCCAGGCCGCGCAGGCGAACGCCGTGCTGGGGGAGGGCGACGACGCCCCCGCCCGCTTCCGGCAGATCGACGAGCTGAAGTACGCGCTCCGATCGGTGCACACCTTCGCCCCGTGGATCCGGCAGATCTACATCGCCACCGACTCGCCGGCGCCGCACTGGCTGGCCGACCACCCGAAGGTGCGGATCGTCCGGAGCGAGGAGTTCTTCGCGGACCCCTCCGTGCTGCCCACGCACAACTCGCAGGCCGTCGAATCGCAGCTGCACCACATCCCGGGCATCAGCGAGCACTTCATCTACTCGAACGACGACATGTTCTTCGGTCGCTCGGTCGACCCGTCGGTGTTCTTCAGCCCGGGGTCGGTGACGAAGTTCATCCTCGCGACGACCCGGATCGGGCTCGGCTCGAACAACCCGGCACGCAGCGGGTTCGAGAACTCCGCCCGGGTGAACCGTCGCCTGCTCCAGCAGCGCTTCGGCGCGGTGACCACGAGGCACCTCGAGCACGCGCCCACGCCGCTCCGGGCGTCGATCATGACCGAGATGGAGCACGAGTTCGCGGACGAGTTCCGCGCCACCGCGGCGTCGCGCTTCCGGGCCGCCGACAACATCTCGGTGACGAACTCGCTCTACCACTACTACGCACTGCTGACCGGTCGCGCGATCATGCAGGAGAACGCCACCGTCCGGTACGTCGACACAACGATGCAGTCCGGGCTCAAGGCGCTCGACGACCTGCTCAAGAAGCGGAACGTCGACTTCTTCTGCCTGAACGACGGCAGCTTCCCCGAGGTGTCGGACGAGGAGCGGACAGCGCGCGTCACGGACTTCCTGGAGCGGTACTTCCCGTTCCCGGCGCCGTGGGAGCGTACCGCGGAGTAGCGCTGGCGCCCGGCGCCGAGCGTGCCGGATCTGGGACGCTCGGCGCCGTCAACCGACGTCCTGTGCACGCTCGGCGACGCGCTCACGGGGTGTCGTGCGTGTTCGGCGCGCACCGACGCGGGCAACGCGAGGCCGCAGCACCGCGATGACGCAGCGCTGCGACTCCGCGTCGCCGCGCTCGTCAGCGGCGGACGGGGCTGGTAGGCACCGCGTCGAGCGTGAACACCGGGATGCTCGCCGTGACCGGGGCCGGCTCGACCGCGGCCGGGATGGAGACCCCCGCGGCCGCGAGACGTGCTTCGGTCTCCGTCGCGGAGACCGGCTGCCCCACGGTCGAGTAGTGCCCGACCGGGACCACCGAGTGCACGACGTTGTTGCCGTAGACGTGCACGAGGTTGAACGACTGCGCGCCGTCCTGTCCCCGGGTTCCGCCCTGGTACTCCGTCAGGTCCTGCGTGTAGCACGTGGCGCTGGCGACCGAGACCGGGATGCCGGCGAACACCGCGCTCGTGGAGTAGTGGAGGTGACCGGCGATGATCGCGATGACGTCGGAGCCCTCGACGACCTCGGCCAGGGCCGCCTGGTCACGGAGCTCGACGAGGACGGCGAGGTCCTGGACGCTCGGCACGGGCGGGTGGTGCATCGCGAGGATCGTGCCGTGCGGCGCTGCCTCGGAGAGGACCTCGGCGAGCCAGTCGAGCTGCGCGGGGGAGACCTCGCCGTGGTGCTGGCCCGGGACGCTCGTGTCGAGGGTGATCACGCGCAGTCCGTTCACGTCGTACACGAAGTCGACGGGGCGGTCGGTGGGCTGCAGGCCGAAGAGCTCCTGGCGGAAGGCGCCGCGCTCGTCGTGGTTGCCCATGGCCCAGATGACCTGCGCGCCGATCCGGGCCGCGGCCGGCTCGACGATGTCGCGGACCCGGGCGTAGGCGCCGGGCTCACCCTTGTCGGCCACGTCGCCGGTGACGACGATCGCCTCGGGGTGGGTCCCGGAGGCCTCGATGTCGGCGATGATCGCCTGCAGCCGCGCTGCGGAGTCGACGTCTCCGTAGAGGTCGCCGTCACCCGCCACGAGGTGGGTGTCGCTGAGGTGGAGGAGGAAGTGGTTCGGCCTGGGGTGTTCGGCCGTCCGGCTGTCCATCGGTGTCTCGTTCCGTTGGCGGATGCGTGGTGCAACACAGTGCCACACCGTTCTCCACGAGTCCACCACTCGTTCTTGAATCCGAGGTGAACCGGAAGCGTGTTTCTCTGAAATTGAGGCGAACGAACGAGCCCCCCGACCACGAAGTGGACGAGGGGCTCGTTCGTTCTTGCCGAGAAGTGTAGCTGGGTGTCAGTGGTTCCCGGCACCGACCGCGGGGGCCGGGGTGGTGCTGTCGATCTCCGGACCGTGGTGAGCGGCGTGCGCGGCCTCGAGCTCGGACTTCGTGACCGGAGCGATGCGGTCCTCGAAGAAGAAGCGGGAGAGGCGTGCACGGGTCTTCTGCACCGCGGTGATCCGACCCTTGGCGTCCGGACGGATCATGAGGGGCTTGTACTCGTTGAACTGCAGGAGCTTCCAGCGCTCGTACTCGTCGAGCTGCTCGTGCACCTCGATGTACTCGCCGTGCGGCAGGCGGACGATGCGGCCCGACTCGTAGCCGTGCAGGACGATCTCGCGGTCCTTCTTCTGCAGCGCGAGGCAGACGCGCTTCGTGATCCAGAAGGCGACGAACGGGCCGAGGACCGTCGTGGCCTGGATGACGTGGATCACGTGCTCGATCGACACCATGAAGTGCGTGGCGATGATGTCGGACGAGGCAGCCGCCCAGAGCGAGGCGTACAGCGTGATGCCCGCGGCACCGAAGGCGGTGCGGGTCGGGGCGTTGCGCGGACGGTCGGCCAGGTGGTGCTCGCGCTTGTCACCGGTCACCCACGCCTCGATGAAGGGGTAGATGAACATCGCGATGATGAGGAACATCAGGACCGCGATCGGCACGAGGATGTTGAACGACACCGTGTAGCCGAACCACACGACCTCCCAGTGCGGCGGCACCAGACGGAGCGCGCCGTCGGCGAAGCCGATGTACCAGTCGGGCTGGGTACCGGCGGACACCGGGGACGGGTCGTACGGGCCGTAGTTCCAGATCGGGTTGATCGTGAACAGCGACGCGATGAGGGCCAGGATGCCCGCGACGATGAAGAAGAAGCCACCGGCCTTCGCGGCGAACGCCGGGAGGATCGGGACACCGACGACGTTCTCGTTCGTCTTGCCCGGACCCGCGAACTGCGTGTGCTTGTTGATGACGACCAGCACGAGGTGGACGCCGAGCACCGCGACGAGGATCGCCGGGAGCAGCAGGATGTGCAGCGTGTACAGGCGGCCGACGATGTCTGTGCCCGGGAACTCGCCGCCGAACAGCAGGTAGGCGATCCAGACGCCGATGACCGGGACGCCCTCGATCATGCCGACGATGATGCGGAGACCGTTGCCGGAGAGCAGGTCGTCGGGGAGCGAGTAGCCCGTGAAGCCCTCGGCCATGGCCAGGATCCACAGCACGAAGCCGAAGACCCAGTTGAGCTCACGCGGCTTGCGGAAGGCACCCGTGAAGAACACGCGGGCCATGTGCAGCATGATCGAGGCCACGAACAGCAGGGCCGCCCAGTGGTGGATCTGCCGGACGAAGAGTCCGCCGCGGATGTCGAACGAGATGTTCAGCGTGGACTGCAGGGCGGTCGACATCTCGACGCCCTTCAGCGGCACGTACGAGCCGTTGTAGACGACCTCGGTCATCGACGCCTGGAAGAAGAACGTCAGGAACGTCCCGGAGAGCAGGACGACGACGAAGCTGTACAGCGCGACCTCGCCGAGCATGAAGCTCCAGTGGTCGGGGAAGATCTTCCGCCCGACCTCCTTCACGAGGCCCGAGATGCTGGTGCGCTCGTCGATGTAGTTCGCGACCCCGCCGATGATGCGGGATCCGCGCTCCGGCGCCGGCTTCGTGGCCGTCGACGAAGGGGTGGTGGTTGTGGTGCTGGTCATCAGCGTTCACGCTCCCAGAAGGACGGTCCGACCGGCTCGTGGAAGTCGCTCTGGGCGACCAGGTAGCCGTCGTCGTCGATCGCGATCGGAAGTTGGGGGAGGGGACGTGCGGCCGGGCCGAAGATGACCTCGCAGTTGTTCGAGACGTCGAACGTCGACTGGTGGCACGGGCACAGCAGGTGGTGCGTCTGCTGCTCGTAGAGCGCGACCGGGCACCCGACGTGGGTGCAGATCTTGGAGTAGGCGACGATGCCGTCGTAGCCCCAGTCCTCGTGCCCCTTGGCGGGGTTGAGGTCCTTCGGGTCGAGGCGCATGAGGAGGACGGAGGCCTTGGCCTTCTCCTCGAGCATGTGCTCCGAGTCCAGCATGCCGTCCGGGATCACGTGGAAGACCGAACCGATGGTGACGTCGGAGGCCCGGATGGGGAGGCCCGTCGGGTCCTTCGTCAGGCGCATGCCCGACTTCCAGAACGTGTGACGGAGCAGCTCGTTCGGGTCCTCTGCCGGGGCGAGGTCACGGACGAGGACGATGCCGGGCAGCGGGAACGCGGCCAGGGCGCCGATCATCGAGTTGCGGATCAGCTTGCGGCGGCTGAACCCGGACTCCTTGTCGGCGAGCTGGAACGCCTCGACCGCCTTGGCGCGGGTCGCGTCGGTCCCACGGGTGGGGTGGCGCATCTCGGAGATCTCGCGGTCGACGACGAGCGTCTTCGACCAGTAGACGGCGCCGAGGCCCAGGGCGATGAGCGCGAGGGCGATGGCCAGGCCGAGCCAGAGGTTGCCAGCGCGGACGGTACCGAAGTTCTCTGGGTCGATCGGGAACGCGACGTAGGCCGCGATCGCCAGGACGCTGCCCACGATGGACAGGTAGAAGAACGTGGCGACCTGACGCTCGGCCAGGCGCTGCTTCTTCGGGTCGACGTCGGTGCGGCGCGCGCGGTGCGGCGGCTCGCCCGGGTTCTCGAACGGGTCGGCGGGAACGACCGCCGTGCCTGCCGGGGTACTGGTCGTGCCGTGCTTCTCGACAGCCGAGGACGAGCTCAGTGCCTCGTCGTCGTGCTCTGCCATGGTGTTCCCTTCAGTGTCGTTCGACACGGACGATCAGTTGGTCTTCGCGGTCAGCCACACGGTCATCGCGACGACCGCGCCGAGACCGAAGATCCAGATGAACAGACCCTCTGCCACCGGGCCGAGGGAGCCGAGGGCGAAGCCGCCGGGCGACTTGTTGTCCTGCACGTACTTGAGGTACGTGATGATGTCGGCCTTCTGCTCGGGCGTGAGGTTCAGGTCGTTGAAGACCGGCATGTTCTGCGGGCCGGTGGCCATGGCCTCGTAGATGTGCTTGCCGGAGACCGTCTGCAGGTTCGGCGCGTACTTGCCCTCGGTCAGCGCACCACCGGCACCGGCCACGTTGTGGCACATCGCGCAGTTGATGCGGAAGAGCTCGGCGCCCTCGGCGGCGTCGCCCTTGCCGTCGGTCAGCGACGTGGAGGGGACGGCCGGGCCGGGGCCGAGCGAGGCGACGTAGGCACCCATCGCGTCGATCTGCTCGTCCGTGAACTGGGCGGGCTTCTCCTCGGCCTGCGGGCCCTGGGCAGCCATCGGCATGCGACCGGTGCCGACCTGGAAGTCGACCGACGCGGCGCCGACACCGATGAGGGACGGGCCCTCGCTCGTGCCCTGCGCGTCGAGACCGTGGCAGGTCGCGCAGTTCGAGGCGAAGAGCTTCTGGCCCTCGTTCACCTTCGACTGGCTCGAGGCCACGGTGGTCGTGCTGTCGTCGGCGTTGGCCGTCGAGCTGAACAGCGCGTACGCACCGCCGGTGGTCATGAGACCCACGACGATGAGCGACACGGTCGCCATCGGGGAACGGCGGCCCTTCTTGGACTTGGTTCTGTTGAACATGCTGTGCGGGGTGTCCAGTTCCTACTTGAGAAGGTAGATGACGGCGAAGAGACCGATCCAGACCACGTCGACGAAGTGCCAGTAGTACGACACGACGATCGCGGTGGTCGCCTCCTTGTGCCCGAAGTTCTTGGCGGCGAAGCCACGACCCAGGGTGAGGAGGAACGCGATGAGACCGCCCGTGACGTGCAGGCCGTGGAAGCCGGTGGTCATGTAGAACGCGGAGCCGTAGGCGCTCGAGGAGAGCGTGACGCCCTCGTGCCAGAGGTTGGCGTACTCGAAGATCTGGCCGCAGACGAAGATCGCGCCCATGCAGTACGTGACGAAGAACCACTCCGTCATGCCCCAGTCCTTCGGGTTCCAGCTCGTGCGGTGCACCTGGAAGCGTTCGGCGGCGAAGACCGCGAACTGGCAGGCGAAGCTGGACAGCACCAGGATGATCGTGTTCACGGAGGCGAAGGGCACCTCGAGCTTGGACGTCTCGGTCGCCCAGAGCTCGGGCGAGGTGCTGCGCAGCGTGAAGTAGATCGCGAACAGGCCGGCGAAGAACATGACCTCGCTGCCCAGCCACACGATCGTCCCCACGGCAACGGCGTTCGGCCTGTTCAGGACCGGACCGCTGGCGGATCTGGAGAGAGGGGTGCTAGTCACGTCCTCCATTATGGCCGAAACCTGTGACAGTGTTTTCGCAGCAGACTGGCGGGTCTCTCGAACTCACTACGATCGAGGCATGTCGCTCTCACTCTCCTGGCCTGCGGTGATCAGCGCGCTCATGGCGCGCGAGGACCTCTCGATCAGGCAGTCCACATGGGCCATGGAGGAGATCGTCCAGGGGCGTGCGACAGCAGCACAGATCGCCGCGTTCGCCGTGGCCCTGCGTGCGAAGGGCGAGACCGTCGACGAGGTCGTCGGGTTCCGCGACGCCATCCTCGATGCCGCTGTCCCACTGGACGTGGACCCGATGGCGCTCGACATCGTCGGCACCGGCGGCGACGTCGTGGGTACCGTGAACGTCTCGACGATGGCCGCGATCGTGATCGCCGCCTCGGGCGTGCCGGTCGTCAAGCACGGCAACCGCGCGAGCTCGTCGAAGTCCGGATCGAGCGACGTGCTCGCCGCCCTCGGGCTCGACCTGACGATGGACGCGGTGCGGGTAGCGGACACGTTCCGGCGTGTCGGTCTGACCTTCGCCTTCGCCAGCGCGTTCCACCCCGGCTTCGCGCACGCGGCTCCGGTGCGCCGCGAGATCGGCGTGCCGACCGTCTTCAACTTCCTCGGCCCGCTCGTCAACCCCGCCCGGTGCGAGGCGAACGCGGTCGGTGTGGCCCAGCTCGAGCTCGTGCCGATCATCACGGGCGTGTTCCAGACCCGCGGCGCCACGGCACTGGTGTTCCGCGGTGACGACGGCCTCGACGAGCTCACCACGACCGGGCACTCGCACATCTGGGAGGTCACCGGTGGCCGCGTGATCGAGCACGACCTCGACCCGCGGGACCTCGGGATCGCCCGCGCGCGTACCGAGGACCTGCTCGGCGGTGATCCGGAGCACAACGCCGCCGTGGTCCACCGGGTGCTGGCGGGGGAGACCGGCCCGGTCCGGGACATCGTCCTGCTGAACGCCGCTGCGGGCCTGGTGTCCTTCCGGCTCGCCGAGGACCCCGACCAGGCCGACCGGCCGATCCTGCAGCGCTTCCGCGAGCAGCTCGTCGTGGCCGCCGACGCGGTCGACTCCGGCGCGGCGGCGCAGAAGCTCGCCGACTGGGTCGGCGCGGCCCCCGGGGCCTGACCCGGCGACGCCGCGGCGTCGAGCGGCGACCCAGCCGAACCACCGAGACACCGCCGAACCGCCGAGACGCCCCCGGATCCGGGGGCGTCTCGCCGTCGTGGCGGCGTCTCGCGAGCAGGCGCACCAGCGGACGCACCAGCAGGCCACGCACTGGAGGCGCGGTGCCGGTCCGTCGGACCGGCACCGCGCCTCCAGGCGGTCAGCTCACACGCGGGTCAGCGCACGTCCTCGTCGACCCAGTCGAAGGTCTTCGTGACGGCCTTCTTCCAGAGGCGGAGCTGACGGTCGCGCTCGGCGTCGTCGAGCTGGGGCTCCCAGCGCTTGTCCTCCTGCCAGTTGGCGCGCAGCTCGTCCAGGTTCGCCCAGAACCCGACGGCCAGACCGGCGGCGTAGGCGGCACCGAGGGCGGTGGTCTCCGCGACGACCGGTCGGACGACCGGCACGTTGAGGATGTCCGCCTGGAACTGCATGAGGGCGTCGTTGGCGGTCATGCCGCCGTCGACCTTGAGTTCCGTCAGCTCGACACCGGAGTCGGCGTTGACCGCGTCCAGGACCTCGCGGGTCTGGAGCGCCGTCGCCTCGAGCGCGGCACGGGCGATGTGGCCCTTGTTGACGTAGCGCGTCAGGCCGACGAGGGCACCGCGGGCGTCCGGACGCCAGTACGGCGCGAACAGACCCGAGAACGCCGGGACGAAGTAGACGCCACCGTTGTCCTCGACGGTCTTGGCGAGTGCCTCGACCTCGGGGGCGCTGCCGATGATGCCGAGGTTGTCGCGGAGCCACTGGATGAGCGAGCCCGTGACGGCGATCGAGCCCTCGAGCGCGTAGTGCGTCTCCTGGTCGCCGAGCTTGTAGCCGACGGTGGTGAGCAGCCCGTTCTCGGAGCGGACGATCTCGGTGCCGGTGTTGAAGATCAGGAAGTTGCCGGTGCCGTAGGTGTTCTTCGACTCGCCCTGGTCGAACGCCGCCTGGCCGAAGGTCGCGGCCTGCTGGTCGCCGAGGATGCCGGCGATCGGGACCTCGCGGAGCAGGTTGGACGACTCGACGTGGCCGTAGACCTCGGAGGAGCTGACGATCTCCGGCAGCATCGACTTCGGCACGCCGAAGTCGGCGAGGATGTCGTCGCGCCACGACAGCGTCTCGAGGTCCATGAACAGCGTGCGGGACGCGTTCGTGACGTCGGTCTTGTGCACGCCGCCGTCGGTGCCGCCGGTCAGGTTCCAGAGGACCCAGGTGTCGGTGGTGCCGAAGAGCAGGTTGCCGGCCTCGGCCTTCTCGCGGGCACCCTCGACGTTCTCGAGGATCCAGGCGATCTTGGTGCCGGAGAAGTACGTGGCGAGGGGCAGGCCGACGATCGCCTTGTAGCGGTCGGTGTCGCCGTCCGCGAGCTCGTCGACGATCGCCTGCGTGCGGGTGTCCTGCCAGACGATGGCGTTGTAGACGGCCTTGCCGGTGGTCTTGTCCCAGACCACCGCGGTCTCGCGCTGGTTGGTGATGCCGACCGCGGCGACGTCGTGGCGGGTGATGTCCGCACGGGACAGCGCCTGGCCGATGACCTCGCGCGTGTTGTCCCAGATCTCCGCGGGGTCGTGCTCGACCCACCCGGCGCGCGGGAAGATCTGCTCGTGCTCCTTCTGTCCGACGGAGACGATCGAACCGGAGTGGTCGAAGACGATCGCTCGGGTCGAGGTGGTGCCCTGGTCGATGGCGACGATGTAGTCGGCCATTGGTGCTCCTTTGCGGGTGTGTTCGGTGCATCGGTCGGCGCGGGGCGTCGACCGGGGCCGGCTCCGGGTGGGGCCGACCGGTGCGGGAGGGGTCAGACGAGGGGGAGGAGAGCCTTCGACAGCACGGCTGCGAGCGCGCCACCGACGAGCGGTCCGACGACCGGGACCCAGGCGTAGGACCAGTCGCTGGAGCCCTTGCCCTTGATCGGCAGGAGGGCGTGGGCGATGCGCGGACCGAGGTCACGGGCGGGGTTGATGGCGTAGCCGGTCGGGCCACCGAGCGAGACACCGATCGCGATCACGAGGAAGGCGACGGGGATCGCGCCGAGCTCGGCCGGGGTCTTGCCGTTGGTGAAGGCGATGACGACGAAGACGAGGACGAAGGTGCCGATGATCTCCGTCACGACGTTCCAGCCGTACGAGCGGATCGCCGGGCCCGTCGAGAAGACGCCGAGCTTCGCTGCTGCGTCCGGCTCCTCGTCGAAGTGCTGCTTGTAGGCGAGCCAGACGATGACCGCACCGATGATCGCGCCGATGAGCTGCGCGATCCAGTACAGGAACATCTGGCCGATGGTGATGTTGCCGAGGATCGCCTGCGCGAGGCTGACCGCGGGGTTGAGCTGGCCGCCGGACTTGTACGAAACGGTGACACCGGCGAAGACCGCGAAGCCCCAGCCGATCGTGACCATGAGGAAGCCCGCACCGAAGCCCTTCGACTTCGTGAGGGAGACTGCGGCGACGACACCGCCACCGAGGATGATGAGCATCGCCGTACCGACGAGCTCGGAGAGGAAATTGACGCCGATGCCGTCCATCGGTGACCTCCTGTGCGTAGGGGTCGGGGGTCCGGTGGTGCTGCGTCCGGCACTCCCCGTTGAGTGATTGGGGCCGAGCATAGTGACGCGGATCGCCGCTGCGCGATGCGCCACCGAGGGAAGTTCGCGAAAGTGCACGAACGTGCATGCCCGGTGTGCGGTTGCCCATCGCGAGCCGTCGCCATGCCCGCATCGTGCTGCACGAACGTGCACATCGACCGAACGGGCGGCCGCTGTAGGGTGAACGCACTCCGGTCGACGACGGCGGTGTGGCCCGTCGCGAGCGGCCCCGCCACCGTGGAGGACAGCATGAAGAAGCTCATCAACGATCCGCAGGCCGTCGTCACCGAGACCGTGCGCGGTTTCGCCCGGGCGCACGCCGACCACGTCGTCCTCGTCGAGGATCCGATCCACCTGCACCGCGCCGACGCTCCCGTCGCCGGCAAGGTCGGGATCGTGAGCGGCGGCGGCAGCGGGCACGAACCCCTGCACGCCGGGTTCGTCGGGTACGGCATGCTCGACGCCGCCGTCCCCGGCCCGGTGTTCACGAGCCCGACCCCGGACCCGATCGTCGCCGCGACGAAGGCCGTCGACGGGGGAGCCGGGGTGCTCCACATCGTCAAGAACTACACGGGCGACGTGCTCAACTTCGAGACGGCCGCCGAGCTCGCCGGCATGGAGGACGTCCGGGTCGAGAGCGTCGTGGTCGACGACGACGTGGCCGTGCAGGACTCGCTCTACACAGCCGGGCGACGCGGGGTCGCCGGCACGGTCGTCGTCGAGAAGTGCGCGGGCGCCGCCGCCGAGCGGGGCGACGACCTGGACGCCGTGGCCGCCGTGGCGCGACACGTCAACGACGTCACCCGCTCGATGGGACTCGCCCTGTCCTCCGGCACGGTCCCGCACGCGGGGGAGCCGTCCTTCACGCTCGCCGACGACGAGGTCGAGCTGGGCATCGGCATCCACGGCGAGCCCGGGCGTGAGCGGATCCCGATGGCTCCGGCCGACCAACTCGTCGACCGGGTGCTCGAACCGATCCTCACCGACCTCGACGCGCCGGCCGGGTCGGACCTGCTCCTGCTCGTCAACGGCATGGGCGGCACGCCGCTCGCCGAGCTCTACATCCTCTACCGCCGCGCGGCCGAGGTGCTCACGGACCGTGGCCACCACGTCACGCGTAGTTTGGTCGGGGACTACGTCACGTCCCTCGAGATGCAGGGGTTCTCGCTCACCGTCACGGTGCTCGACGACGAACTCACCACCCTCTGGGACGCCCCGGTGGAGACCCCGGCCCTGCGCTGGGGCCGCTGACACCGCTCACCCTCCAGGAAGGAACACGAATTGGCGCTCGACACCGCATGGGCCCTCGACTGGGTGCGTCGCACCGCGTCGACCATCGACGACCACCGGGCGGAGCTCGTCACGCTCGACCGGGAGATCGGCGACGGCGACCACGGCGAGAACCTCGACCGCGGGTTCCGCGCCGTCGTCGAGGCGCTCGACGCCGGCTCCTTCGACTCGCCCGGTGCGGTGTTCAAGGTCGTCGCGACGAAGCTCATCTCGACGGTCGGCGGCGCCGCCGGCCCGCTCTTCGGCACCGCGTACCTCAAGGCCGCGCAGGCCGCCGGTGACGCGTCGGAGCTCGACGCGGACACGCTCGTCGCCGTGCTCACCGCGGCGCGCGACGGGGTCGTCTCGCGCGGCAAGGCCGAGGTCGGCGACAAGACCATGGTCGACGCGTGGACGCCCGCCGTCGACGCCGCCGCGACCGCCGCGACCGCCGGCGAGGCCCCCGAGCGTGTGCTCGAGGCCGCCGCAGACGCCGCGGCCACCGGTGCCGAGTCGACCGACCCGCTCGTCGCCCGCAAGGGCCGCGCGAGCTACCTGGGGGAGCGCGCCGTCGGGCACCGCGACCCGGGCGCGCAGTCGACGGCGTACATCCTGCGCGCGGCGGTGGACGCCGCGTGACGGTCGGCATCCTGGTCGTCTCGCACAGCGCGGCGATCGCGACCGGCACCGTCGAGCTTGCACGCCAGATGGCCGCCGACGTCCCGATGGTCGCGGCCGGCGGGACCGAGGACGGCGGGATCGGGACCTCCTTCGAGGCGATCACCGCAGGGTTCGAGGAGCTCGGCGCGGCCGACGCGGTCGTCGTCCTCTGCGACCTCGGGTCCGCCTACCTGACGACGGACACCGCGCTCGACTTCCTCGACGACGACGCGCGGGCACGCGTGTTCGTCTCGCAGGCGCCCCTGGTCGAGGGCACGGTGGCCGCCGCCGTCGCCGCCCAGACGGGCGGCGACGTCGACGCGGTGCTCGCTGCCGCGGCGACCGCCGCAGCCTCCGAGGCGGAGGCGAGCAGTGCCTCCCGTGCGGACGGCGACCAGCCTGGAGGCGCGGGGCCGGGTGTCGGGGCCGCCAGCGTCGACGACGTGGCCGCGTCCGCGACCGTCGAGTTGGTGAACGAGAGCGGCCTGCACGCGCGACCGGCCGCGGAGTTCGTGAAGACCGCCACGAAGCACGAGGCGACCGTCCGCGTGAACGGCGTGGACGCGAAGAGCCTGCTCGCGATCATGGCGCTCGCCCTGCCGAAGGGCGCGACCGTGACCATCGAGGCGACCGGCGCCGACGCGCAGGACGCCGTCGACGCGCTGACCGCGCTGGTCCGGTCCGGCTTCGGCGAGTGACCGCACGCTGACCGTCCCGCGTCCGTCCGCGCACGCGCCGGACGGACGCGGGGTCAACCGGTGACCGAGACGGTCCCGGCGAGGTCGATGTCCGACGGCCCGCCGGTCACCCCGGCGTCGGCGAGGAGCGTCGCGCCGAACACCGCGCTCCAGAACGTCCGGGCGTCCCGGGCGACGCCGTTCGGGCTCCGCCAGCCGTGCTCGGTGACGACCCGGTCGAGGTACCGCTCGGACTGCCGGAAGAGCAGGGCGAGCAGCAGCCGCACGCGCTCGCGCAGCGCCGGGTCGCCTCCGGTGGTCGCGAGGGCGCGGACGACGAGCGGGGTGGACGGCATGGCGAGGGCCGTGCGGGCGAGGACGCTGCGGAATCCCTCCGGCGTGCGGGAGCGGCGTCCGGCGGCCTGCAACCGCGATGTGTCGCGGAGGAACAGTGTGAAGGCGGCGTCGAGGACGAGCCGGTCCTTCGACCCGTAGTGGTGCGTGATCTGGTTCGGGTAGACGCCCGCGGCGCGGGCGATCTCGCTGACGGTGACGGGTGCGGTGGTCGCCGGGTCCTCGTCCGTCGCCGCGTTGGCTGCCTGGGCGTCGCGGAGCAGCGCCGCGGTCGCCTCGAGGATGCGTGCGCGGGTCGCCGCGCCGCGCGCGGTGCCGCCGTCCGTCGTGGTTGCCACGTTCCGATTGTACGTGGTACAACTCCACTTGTCTGCGGTACAAGAAGGAGCTCCCCGTGCACCTCTCCGTCTCCGGCCTCGGCGCCGTCTCCCCGTTCGGTCACGGCGTCGACCCGCTCTGGGACGCCGTCGTCGGCGGACGGTCCGGCGTCACGCGGCTCGACCGCGACGGCGGGTTGTGGGACGCCGTGCCGATCCGGATCGGGGCCCCGGCGGCGCTCGACGCCGACGCCGCACTCGGCCGCGTCCGCGCGAACCGGCTCGACCGGAGCCAGCAGCTCGCGCTCGTGGCGGCCGCCGAGGCCTGGGCGGACGCCGGCTCACCGGAGGTCGACGGCGACCGGTTGGCCGTCGTCGTCGGGACCGGCATCGGGGGAGTGGAGACCCTGCTCGACGCCCACGACGTGCTCGGGACGGGTGGGGCGCGTCGGGTGTCACCCCGGACGGTGCCGATGCTCATGGCGAACGCCGCCGCCGCGCAGATCAGCATCGAGCGCGGGGCCCGCGGCGGCGCGTACACGACGGTGTCGGCGTGCGCGTCCGGTGCCGAAGCGATCGCGGTCGCCGCACGGCTCATCGTGACGGGGGAGGCCGACGTCGTGATCGCCGGAGGGACCGAGGCCGCGGTGACACCGGTCACGATGGCGTCCTTCGCGCAGTCGCAGGTGCTCGCGAAGCCCGGCGACGACGACCCGGCGACGCTGTCCCGCCCGTTCGACGTCGACCGGCGCGGGTTCGTGCTCGGCGAGGGCGCCGGGTTCGTCGTCCTGGAACGGGCCGAGCACGCCGCCGGCAGACGGCACCGGTCCCGGGCGGTCCTGGCCGGCTGGGGCGTCACCTCGGACGCGCACCACGTCACCGCACCGCTCGCGGACGGCAGCGAGCAGGAGCGCGCGATGACCGCGGCGATCCGGATGGCCGGACTGACGGGCGCGGACGTCGACCACGTCAACGCGCACGCGACGAGCACACCGGTCGGGGACGTCGGCGAGGCGGCTGCGATCCGGCGGGCAGTGGGGGAGCACGCCCTCGTCACGGCGCCGAAGGGGGCGATCGGGCAGATGTTCGGTGCGGCCGGGGCGGTCGAGACGATCCTGACCGTGCGGGCCCTGGAGACCGGGACGGTGCCGCCGACGCGCAACCTCGAGCACCTCGACCCGGCGGTCGAGCTCGACGTCGTGGCGGAGGCTGCGCGGCGGGCGCCGCTGCGGGCGGCGCTCAACAACTCGTTCGGGTTCGGCGGGCAGAACGCGTCGCTGGTACTGACGGCGGCGTGACCGCGGCGCGGTGGGGCGTCCGACCGTCCGGCGGTCCGTCTGTCCGTCCGTCCGTGTGTCGGTCTGCCCTTCTGTCAGGATGAGCGCGTGCGCGCAGTCCAGTACGAGCAGTTCGGTACCCGCCCCGTCATCGTCGACCTGCCGACGCCGACCCCGCCCTCCGACGGCGTCGTCGTCCGCGTCGCGGCGACCGGCGTCTGCCGGAGCGACTGGCACGCCTGGAAGGGCCACGACGACTCGGTCCGGCTCCCGCACGTGCCGGGTCACGAGTTCGCCGGCGTCGTCGACGCGGTCGGCCCCGGGGTCACCCGCTTCACCGTCGGCCAGCGCGTCACGGCACCGTTCGTCTTTGCGTGCGGCACGTGCGACCAGTGCCGTGACGGCGCCACCCAGGTCTGCACGCGCCAGGAGCAGCCCGGGTTCACGCTGCCCGGCTCCTACGCCGAGGCCGTCGTCGTCCCGCACGCCGACGTCAACCTCGTGGCGCTGCCCGACGAGGTCGGGTTCGCCGAGGCCGCCGGGCTCGGCTGCCGGTTCGGCACGGCGTACCACGCCCTGCACACCCGCGGACGCGTCGCTGCAGGGGAGTGGGTCGTCGTCTTCGGCTGCGGCGGGGTGGGGATCTCGGCGGTCATCGTCGCCCTCGCGGCCGGTGCGCGGGTGGTCGCGGTTGACGTCTCGGCCGCCGCACTCAAGCGCGCCGCCGCACTCGGGGCCACGACGGTCACGATGGACGACGACGCGGTCCGGACGGTCCGGGAGCTCACGGGCGGCGGTGCAAACGTGTCCGTCGACGCCTACGGCAGCCGAGCGACCTCGGTCGCCGCGGTGGCCTCGCTCCGGCCGCGGGGGCGACACGTGCAGGTCGGCCTGCTGCTCGACGACGAGGCGATCCCGGCGATCCCGATGGGCCACGTGATCGGTGACGAACTGGAGCTGCTCGGCAGCCACGGGATCGCGGTCGGCGAGTACGCCGCGATGCTCGAGGACGTCGTCGCCGGGCGGCTCCGGCCGGCGGAGTCGATCGGCCGGACGGTCGGGTTCTCGGACCTGCCGGACGAGCTCGTCGCGATGGACGGGCCGCCGACGTCTGCGGGCATGACCGTCGCGGTCTTCGAGCGGTAGGCCAGAGGCGACAGCCCGCCCTCGGACCATGCCGCGTCCACCTGAGTTGACATAATATGCATTATCGGCGCTTGCTCGCGGCGTGGTCCGTTCGACTCCAGGATGCAGGACACGCCACCCACGGTCACCGTGGGCGGCGTGTCCTGCGTCGTCGTCAGTGCTCGGGCGTCTCGTCGCCCGTGGGCACGTCCTCGCTGTCGATCTCGAGCGCGGCCTGCTCCTCGCCGTGCTCCTCGAGGTCCGAGCGGTCCGTGTCGGGCTGCTCGGGTGCCTCTGCCTGCGTGGTCTCTTCTGCCGGGTCCGGCTGGCTGTACGTCATGCGGCGCACGCTACTCGTCGCGGCCTGGCGGGGTCCCGCGGGTGCGGTCGCGCAGTGCGCAGCCCGGCCACGGACGGGACGGGAGGCACGTGGCGACGCCGCCACGTGCCTCCCGTTCGGAGTCGTCGTCAGTTGTTGAGCATCTGTGTCGCGAGCACGGCACCGAGGATCATGAAGATGATCGCGACGACGATCGCGATGGCGCTGAGGACGATGCCCGCGAGCACCATGCCACGGCTGAGGCCGCGGCGACGGGCGATGATGCCGAGCACCAGGCCCACGATGCCGGCGACGAGGCCGACGATCGAGACCAGGAACGCGAAGACGACGCCGACGATGCCGAGGACCAGCGAGCCGACGGCGAGGCCGTTGCCGCCGCTGCGGACCGGGGCTCCACCGGGGGCGTTCGGGGCCGGCGGGTAACCGTTCGTGGACATGGGAGCTCCTTGGATCAGGGGCCGGTGGTGCGGGCGCACCCGGCCGTCACCGCACACGGTATGCGTTCCGTGCGCGTTCGGTTCAGGTTGCCCGTGCGTTCGCTGCCGGTTGCTTCAGTGCTCGTCGACGCCGACGGGAGGCACGTACGCGGCGAGGTGCTCGCCGGTGAGCGTCGAGCGGGCGGCCACCAGGTCGGCCGGAGTCCCCGCGAAGACCACCCGGCCGCCGTCGTGCCCGGCGCCCGGCCCGAGGTCGATGATCCAGTCGGCGTGCGCCATGACGGCCTGGTGGTGCTCGATGACGACGACCGTGCGGCCCGCGTCGACGAGCCGGTCGAGCAGCCCGAGCAGCTGGGCGACGTCCGCCAGGTGGAGGCCGGTCGTCGGCTCGTCGAGGACGATCACCCCGCCGGGGTCGCCGAGGTGCGTCGCGAGCTTCAACCGCTGGCGTTCGCCACCGGAGAGCGTCGTGAGCGGCTGCCCGATGGTCAGGTACCCGAGCCCGACGTCGACGAGCCGACGTGCGACGGTGTGGGCGGCGGGGACGCGCGACTCCCCCTCGGCGAAGAACCGTTCGGCCTCGGCGACGGACATCGCCAGGACCTCGCTGATGTCCCGGCCGCCGAGCCGGTACCCGAGCACGGACTGGTCGAACCGCCGACCGCCGCACTCCGCGCACGGCGTCGAGACACCGGCCATCATGCCGAGGTCGACGTAGACCACACCGGCGCCGTTGCATGCTGGACAGGCACCCTCGGAGTTCGCGCTGAACAGGGCTGGCTTCATTCCGTTCGCCTTCGCGAAGGCCTTGCGCACCGGCTCGAGCAGCCCGGTGTACGTCGCAGGGTTGCTGCGGCGGGAGCCGCGGATGGCGCTCTGGTCGACGGCGACGACCCCGTCCAACGTCGCCAGCGATCCGTGGACGAGCGTGCTCTTGCCGGAGCCGGCCACACCGGTGACCACCGTGAGCACACCGGTCGGCACGTCGACGTCGACGTCCTGCAGTTTGTGCCGGTCGGCACCGCGGATCGGGATCGCACCGGTGGGTCGACGGACGGTGTCCTTGAGCGCGACGCGGTCGCCGAGGTGCCGCCCGGTCACGGTGTCGCTCCCCCGGAGCTGGTCGACCGTCCCGGTGAAGCACACCCGTCCGCCGTCCCGGCCGGCCCCCGGGCCGAGGTCGACGACGTGGTCCGCGATCCCGATGACCTCGGGCTTGTGCTCGACGACCAGCACGGTGTTGCCCTTGTCGCGGAGCCGCAGCAACAGGTGGTCCATCCGCTCGATGTCGTGCGGGTGGAGGCCGGTGCTCGGCTCGTCGAAGACGTACGTGACGTCGCTCAGGCTCGAGCCGAGGTGCTTCACCATCTTCACCCGTTGGCCCTCTCCCCCGGACAGCGTGCCGGTCGGCCGGTCGAGCGAGAGGTACCCGAGTCCGATCTCGACGAAGGCGTCGACCGCGTGCCGCAGGCCGTCGAGGAGCGGCTGCACGGACGGCGCGTCGAGGGTGCGGAGCCAGGCGGCCAGGTCGGACACCTGCATCGCGCACACCTCGGCGATGTTCCGGCCGGCGATGCGCGACGAACGGGCGGTGCCGTTCAGGCGGGTGCCGTCGCACGCCGGACAGGTCGTGAAGGTCACCGCACGGTCGACGAAGGCGCGGACGTGCGGCTGCATCGCCTCGCGGTCCTTCTGCAGGAACGAACGGCGGACCCGGAGGACCAGGCCCTCGTACGTCATGTTGATGCCGGCGATCTTCCGCTTCGTCGGCTCGCGGTACAGGAAGTCCGCACGCTCCTGCTCGGTGAACTCGCGGATCGGTTTGTCACCGTCGACGAACCCGGACTCCGCGTACATCCGGACCATCCAGCCGTCCCCGCCCCACCCCGGGATCGTGATGGCGCCGTCGGACAGGGCCCTGGTGTCGTCGAAGAGCTGTGCCAGGTCGATGTCCGAGACGCTCCCCCGTCCCTCGCACTCCGCGCACATGCCGCCGAGCCGGGAGAACGAGACGTGCTCGGCCTTGGCGTCCTTGCCCTTCTGCACGGTGATCGCCCCGCCGGCGGTGACGGTCGCGAGGTTGAACGAGAACGCGTTCGGGCCGCCGACGTGGGGTTCGCCGAGGCGGCTGAAGAGGAGCCGGAGCATCGCGTAGGCGTCGGTGACCGTGCCGACGGTGGACCGCGGGTCGGCGCCGATGCGTTCCTGGTCGACGACGATCGCGGTCGTCAGCCCGTCCAGGACGTCGACGTCGGGCCGGGCGAGCGACGGCATGAAGCCCTGCACGAAGGCGCTGTACGTCTCGTTGACCATCCGCTGCGACTCGGCGGCGAGCGTGGCGAACACGAGGGAGCTCTTGCCGGACCCGGACACCCCGGTGAAGACCGTCAGTCGGCGTTTCGGCAGGTCGACGTCGACGTCGCGCAGGTTGTTCTCGCGCGCGCCGCGGACGCGGATCCGATCGTGCTGGTCGGCCGGGTGTCGGGTGGTGTCGCCCATGCGACGACGGTAGCGGTCCGGCGGGCGCCGGGACAGCCCCTCAGCGGCGGCTGTGGAGACGGACGAGGCCCGGGAGCTCGGCCGGTTCGAACGGCTCGTCGGTGGCGTCCAGCTCGTCGGCCGTCCACCACCGCGCGTCGAGGATGTCGACCTGCTCGTCCTCGGTCCACCCGGCGTCGGACAGGGTGAAACCCGGCGTGCGCACGACGTAGAACTCGCTGTGGCCGCGGTCGTGGTCGGCGAGGTCCCACTCGACGGTGAAGTCCCAGGTCCACACGGGCTCACCCGGGTCGTCGACGACGATGCCGGTCTCCTCGCGCAGCTCGCGCACCGCGGCGTCCCGGTGCGACTCCCCCGGGTCGACGCCGCCGCCCGGCGTGATCCAGCGGTGCGCGCCGTCGGACGACGGCGACCGCGTGTCCATCAGGAACACGCGGTCGTCCGGGTCGAGCAGGATGATCCGGGAGGTGCGGCGCAGGCCGGGCTTGGCGGTCACCCGGACGACGTTACTGCGTGAAGCCGCTGACGTCGCCGACGAGCTTGGTGTGGTCGGCGGGGATCGGCTCGACGGCGGCGAGGGCGATCTCGGCCGCGAACTCGGAGACGCTGTAGAGCTTCCCGACCTCCTGCCGACGACCCTCGATCGCGCCCGGGTTCAGGCGGTTGAGGAGCGTCGCGGTGATGGTGCCCTCGATCATGTCGCCGGAGACGACGACGAACTCGATGCCGGCGGCGTCGAGCTGCGGGATCAGCTCGCGGAGCGCGAGTTCCCCCGCCCGCTTGCTCTTCGCGACGGGGACGTACTCGTCCATCGTCTCGGCGGTCTCGACGAAGTGGGCCTGGTGGCTCGTGACGAAGACGACCCGCGAGCCGGTCGGCATGTGCGGCACGGCGGTCTGCAGCATGTCGACCTGCGCGTCGCGGTTCAGGCGGAGCGCGTAGTCCTCGCCCAGGTCGGCCTCCATGCCGCCGGAGGCGTTCAGGACGAGGAGGTCGATGCCGCCCCACTCCGACACGACCGTGTCGACCATCGCCTGCACGGAGTCGTGGTCGGTCAGGTCCGCGGCGACGGCGAGGGCCGAACCACCAGCGGCGACGACCTTCTCGGCGATCTGCTCGGCACGACGTGCCTTGTTGCGGTAGTTCACGACGACCTTCGCGCCGGCCTCCGCCAGGTAGCCGACGGTGTCGGCGCCGATGCCGCGCGAGGACCCGGTGACGAGGGCGCGCTTGTCGGCGAGGGATCCGGGGGCGAGGGGGTTCGTCACAGTGTTCTCCTGGTCGCGTCTTCCGGCCGGTCGGCCGCCGACGAGCCTACCAACCGGTCCGGGCCGCGCCGCCCGCGCTCGTCCCGGGGTCAGGGGCGGACGGTAGGTTGGAGGGAAGTACCGGCAGTCGCGACGCTGCACGCAGGCGTGCGCGACGAGGGAGGGAGTCCGCGTGAACACCGACTGGATCCAGACCATCGTCTGGATCGGACTGACACTGCTGCTCGGGGTGGTCGAGGTCTTCACCCTCGACTTCATCTTCCTGATGCTCGCGGCTGGGGCGGCCGGGGGGTTGATCGCAGCGCTGCTCGGCGCACCGTGGTGGCTCGCGGCCATCGTCGCCGCCGGCGTCGCGCTGCTGCTGCTCTCGCTCGTCCGCCCGCGGCTCCTCGCGGCCCTGGGCCGGAGCGCCGATCCGCACCGCACCAACATCGAGGGACTGATCGGCCTGCGCGGCACGGTCGCCGTCGCGTTCACGTCGTCGACGCCGGGTCAGGTCCGGCTCGCGAACGGCGAGACGTGGAGCGCCCGGCTCGCCGCCGACTGCCCCGACCGCACACCACCGCTCGGCGCCCCCGTGGTCGTCGAGTCCATCGAGGGGTCGACCGCGGTCGTCCGCCTCGGAGAAAGGGCCACCTCGTGACCATCTCAACCGGGACGATCGCTCTGCTCGTCCTCGTCCTCGTCGTCGTCGTCTTCGTGATCGTCGTCCTGTCCCGCGCGATCCGGATCGTGCCCCAGGCCACCGCGGGAATCGTCGAACGACTCGGGAAGTACCACAAGACCCTCAACCCGGGGCTCAACATCCTGGTGCCGTTCATCGACCGCCTCCGGCCGCTCATCGACATGCGCGAGCAGGTCGTCTCGTTCCCGCCGCAGCCCGTGATCACCGAGGACAACCTCGTGGTCTCGATCGACACGGTCGTGTACTTCCAGGTGACGGACGCCCGCGCGGCGACGTACGAGATCGCGAACTACCTCGGAGCCGTCGAGCAGCTCACGACCACCACCCTCCGCAACGTGGTCGGTGGCCTGAACCTCGAAGAGGCCCTGACCAGCCGCGACAACATCAACGGCCAGCTCCGGGTCGTCCTCGACGAGGCCACCGGCAAGTGGGGCATCCGCGTCGGCCGCGTCGAGCTCAAGGCGATCGAGCCGCCCGTGTCGATCCAGGACGCCATGGAGCAGCAGCTGCGTGCCGAGCGGAACCGTCGTGCGGCGATCCTGCAGGCCGAGGGCACGAAGCAGTCCCAGATCCTCGAGGCCGAGGGCCAGCGACAGGCCGCCATCCTGCAGGCCGAGGGTGACGCGAAGGCCCAGGTCCTGCGCGCCGAGGGCGAGGCGCAGGCGATCGCGACCGTGTTCGACGCCATCCACACGGGCGACCCGGACGAGAAGCTGCTGTCGTACCAGTACCTGCAGACGCTGCCGAAGATCGCCGAAGGAACGTCGAACAAGCTCTGGATGATCCCGAGCGAGTTCACCGAGGCGCTCTCCGGCATCGCGAAGGGCTTCACGGCGAGCCGCTCCGGATCCGGCCCGGTCGCGGGTGCCGGCGGCGGTACCGACTTCCTGGCGAAGATCTCGGAGCTCGCGAACAAGAGCCTCGCCGACACCGCCACGGTCGACGGTGCCGCCGCGTCGAACCCCCGACCGGACGCGACGGCCGCCGACATCGTCCCGGACGCGGCGCTCGACGAGCGGCTCGCGGAGTCCGACCGGAGTGTCGACGCGCACCTCGCGGCCGCGGACGACGTGACGAAGGACGTCCTCGGGGACGACCGGCCGCAGGCCTAGTCACACCCGGGCTGGCACGCGCGCGGCCGGACACGACGACGCCCGTCCCGGATGATCCGGGACGGGCGTCGTCGTGTCGGCGGGCGGGGCTGCCGTGCGGGCGTGGAACCAGGCGCACGACCGTCGGTGCCGCGGCGCAGGTCTCGCGGCCGGTGCGCGGCCGCTCAGGCCGCGCGGCTCAGGCCCCGCGTCGGGCGCGCAGGACCGCCAGGCGTTCCTCGAGCAGCTCCTCGAGCTCCTCGCGGGACCGCCGCTCGAGCAGCATGTCCCAGTGGGTCCTCGGTGCCTTGACGTCCTCTGCAGCGACCTCGACGGGGATGCCGTCGTCGCCGAGCAGGCGACCCTCGCGACCGGTCCGGGGCTCGGACCACGTCTGGGGGACCTCGGCATCGGCCGAGAAGACGACGTCGAACGTCTCCCCCGACGTCGTCTGGTAGACCGCACGCTTCCGGTCGGAGAGCTCGACGCCCTCCTCGCTCTGGAGACTCTGACTTCCGAGCCGCATGCCGCGGAGACTCCGATCAGCCATGGTTGTGCTCCTCTCGCTCGTCTGCAGTCCCCAACACTGTCCCACGCGGCATCCATCCCGGTGAGGCGCATTCACAGACCGTTCCCAGAGGGAGGTGGCGGTGTTCAGCCCCGCGAGGCGGTGGAGCGCCGTCGACCCCACGGCGCGCAGGCGAGGAGCGCGAGCAGCGACCCGAGCGCGACGACGAGCGTGACCGACCCGGAAGCGAGCGTCGCCGGGGTCGTCCCGGTGCCGAGCGGCACGTCGGTGATCATCGACGTCGCCGTGTACGCCGGCACCCGGTCGATCGTCCGACCGGTCGGGTCGATGACCTGTGAGGCCCCGACCGTGGAGATGTTGACGAGCGACCGACCGGTCTCGACCGCCCGGAGCCGCGCGATCTCGAGCTGCTGCAGGTTCTCGTCGGTGCCGTCGAAGTCGGCGTTGTTCGTCTGGGCGAGGATCACCTGCGCTCCCCCGCGGGCCATGTCGGTCGTGAGCCCGTCGTCGACGATGTCGAAGCAGATCGCGATCCCGGCCTTGATGCCCGCGACCTCGAGGACGTTCGGCTTGGTCCCGGGCGTGTAGTCCCGCTGGAGGAGCCCGATGAGGGACGGTGCGAGCTTCGAGAAGAACCAGCGGTCCGGGACGTACTCGCCGAACGGCACGGGACGCTTCTTGTCGTACGAGGACTGCCACCCGTCGGCGGTCCACACGAAGGACGTGTTGTGCAGCACGCCCGAGGCCGTCTGCGTGATCGCCCCGGCGACGATCGGGGCGCCGACGGATTCGACGACGGTGTCCAGGGCGTCGGCGATCACCGGCTGGACACGGGGGTCGAACTCCGCGGAGGCCTCGGGCCACACCACGAGGTCGACGCCCTTCGCGCCGACCTCGGTCGCAGCCACCTGGGCGTTGAGGACCTCGCCCGGCTGTGCACCGTCGAAGTACCCGGCGGGTCCGTTGCCCTGCACGGCCTCGATCCGGATGGTGCCGTCGGTCGGGGTCGGCCACGCGGGCACGACGAGCACCGCGGCGACCAGGAGTCCCGCGGTCGCGACGCGGATCGGCGCACGGAGCACCGCACCGGGGTCCTCGGGCACGACGAGGACGAGCGAGAGCGCCACGGCGACGCAGTACACGACGACGAAGGTCACGCCGAGCACGCCGACGTACGCGGCGAGGTGCATGAACGGTCCCTGCGACTGGGACAGGCCGACGCGTCCCCAGGCGAAGCCCTCGTACGGCCAGCTGCCGGAGAACCACTCGCGCCCCGTCCAGAGGCCCGCGACGACCGCCGGCAGCACCCACACCCGCCAGGCGACCGACCGGGACACCCGGCCCACCCACCGGTAGGCGAGCGCGATCGCGACCGCGCCGAGGGCGAAGTACGCCGCCTCGAACAGGGCGAGCGCGAGCCACGGCACCGGGCCGAGGTAGCGACCGGCCCACGAGATCGCCGGCAGCCAGAACGCGGCACCGGCGACGTACCCGAGCCACGCGGCGCGGCGGGCGCGCTGTCCCATCGCGGCGAGGAGCATGCAGGCCATCGCCGGGTAGGCGAGGAACCACCACCCGGGGGACGGGAACGAGAGCGCGAAGAGCAGGCCGCCGATCACCGCGAGCGGCAGCGCGGTGCGGAGCGGCAGGGCCGCGAACGCGTCCCGCACCGGCGCGCTCGACGACGGCCGGTCGTCTCCGGGACGACGCCGGACGCCACCACCGTGCGGGCGCACCGCGCTGCCGAGGACCGCCATGGTGCCTCCTGTCAGACCGTCGCGTAGGCGACGATGCCGCGGCGCACCGCGTCCGTCGCGCGCCGCGCGGTCGTGGACAGGTCGTCGTCGCCCGCGTTCTTCACCTGGTCGAGCAAGTCGATGACCTGCTTCGACCAGCGCACGAAGTCCCCGGCGGGCAGGTCGAGCGTGCGGAGCACGTCGTCGAGCGCGGACCCCGACGCCCAGCGGAACATGCCGACCGCCATCGCCGGGGTGGGCGGCTGCGACCCGGCGAGCCGTGCGTCCCGCTCGACGTCGTCGAGCCGCGCCCAGATCGTGAGGGTCTCGTCGAGCGCCGGACGGAACGCGCCGCGGGGCAGGGCGTGCTCGGTGCCGGGAGCGTCCTCGCGCCGCGGCTGGTAGACGATCGTGGCGGCCATCGCGGCGAGCTGCGCCGGCGTGAGGTCCTTCCAGACCCCCGCCTCGAGGCACTCGGCGACGAGCAGGTCCCGCTCGCCGTAGATCCGCTGCAGGCGTCGGCCGCCGGGCGCGACGGTCGCCTCGCCGTCACCGGTCGGAACCAGGTAGCCGAGCTGCAGGAGCACGTCCGTCACCCGGTCGAACGTCGTCGCGACGGCGCCCGTGCGGGAGCGGATCTGCTGCACGAGCTTGTCGTTGGCGCGCTTGAGCTTGTACCAGCGCTCGGCCCAGCGGGCGTGCGCCTCGCGGTCCGGGCAGGCGTGGCAGGGATGCCGCTGCATCTGTCGACGGACCTCGGTGATCGCCGCCTGCCGGTCGCGCTTGGCGCCGTGCGACGCCTCGCGGCCGCCGGGCACGTTCGTCCGTTCGAGGTCGGAGAGCTGCCGACGGAGCGCCGCGTACTCGGTGAAGTCACCGAGGTGGCACTCCATGGCCTGCTGGTACCCGTCGAGCGACTCTTGCTGCGACCGCACCTTGCGGGCGAGGTCGACGACCGAGCGGTCCGCCTGGAACTGTGCGAACGAGGTCTCGAGGACCTCGCGCGTGCGCTGCCGCCCGAACTGGTCGATCAGGTTGACCGCCATGTTGTAGGTCGGCTTGAACGACGAGTTGAGCGGGTACGTGCGCCGGCTCGCGAGGGACGCCACGGCCTGCGGGTCGAGCCCGTCGGACCACTGGATGACCGAGTGTCCCTCGACGTCGATGCCCCGTCGGCCCGCGCGACCGGTGAGCTGCGTGTACTCCCCCGGGGTGATCGGCACACGGGCTTCGCCGTTGAACTTCTCGAGCTTCTCGAGCACCACGGTCCGCGCCGGCATGTTCACCCCGAGCGCGAGCGTCTCGGTCGCGAAGACCACCTTGAGCAGCTTGCGGCGGAAGAGGTCCTCGACGACCTCCTTGAACGCCGGCAGGAGTCCGGCATGGTGGGCCGCAACGCCGCGCTCGAGCCCCTCGAGCCACTCCCAGTACCCGAGGACGGCGAGGTCCTCGTCGAGGAGCGTCCGGCAGTGGTACTCGGCGGTCTCGCGGATCTCGCGCCGCTCCTGCGCGGTCGTGAACGACACGCCGGAGCGGAGCACCTGGCGCACGCCCTGGTCGCAGCCGTTCCGGCTGAACACGAAGAAGATCGCCGGGAGCAGCATGCGCTCGTCGAGGACGCGGGCGATCTGCTCGCGGAACATCTTCTCGGTGCGCGGTCCGCGGTGCTCCGGGTACCCGCCGCGTCCACGGCGCCCGCGGTGTCCGCCGCCGTGCCGCTCGCTGCGGGACGCGCCGCCGACGAGCCGGAGGAGCTCCGGGTTGACGCGGTTCGTCGCCGCGGCACCGCTGGAGTCGAACAGGTCGACCATCTTCGAGCCGACGAGCACGTGCTGCTCGAGCGGCACCGGACGGTCCTCGGACACGATGACGTCGGTGTCCCCGCGGACGGTCTGCAGCCAGTCGCCGAACTCCTCGGCGTTGGAGACCGTCGCGCTCAGCGAGACCAGTCGGACCTCGGTCGGGAGGTGCAGGATGACCTCTTCCCAGACCGCACCGCGGAACCGGTCGGCCAGGTAGTGCACCTCGTCGAGGACGACCCACGCCAGGTCGTCCAGCAGGTCGGAGCCCGCGTAGATCATGTTCCGCAGGACCTCGGTCGTCATCACGACGACCCGGGCGCGAGGGTTGACGTTCGTGTCCCCGGTGAGCAGCCCGACCTCGGATTCGCCGTAGGCCTGCACGAGCTCGGCGTACTTCTGGTTGCTCAGCGCCTTCATCGGCGTCGTGTAGAACACCTTCGGCGTGGGCTGGCGCATCGCGAGCCAGATCGCGAACTCGGCGACGATCGTCTTGCCCGCACCGGTCGGCGCGGCGACCAGGACGCTGCGGCCCTGGTCGAGGGCGTCGCACGCGGCCGTCTGGAACGGGTCGAGGTCGAAGCGCAGGTCGGTGCGGAACAGCTCGAGGTTGCGCGAACGGTTCCGGACCTTCGCCGCCCGGTACCGCTCGGCGGGGCTGAGTTCCGTGGTCATCAGGCTCCGTACTCCGCGTCGAGCTTCGCCTGGCGCTTGGCCGCCCGACGGTCGTGGATCCACGTCACCGCGCAGGCCGCGATGTAGAGCACGACCATCGGCACGGCGAGCAGGAACATCGAGATGACGTCGGCGGACGGCGTGACGATCGCGCAGAACACCAGGATGCACAGGATCGCGACGCGCCAGGCCTTGATGATCGAGGCGGCCGACAGCACGCCGACGAAGTTCAGCAGCACGAGGAACACCGGCAGGACGAACGCGATGCCGACGGCGACGATGAGCTTGATGACGAAGTCGTAGTAGGCCTTGGCGTCGACGATCGACGTGTCCTGCGCGGAGACGAAGCTGCCGAGGATCCCGACGACGTGCGGCAGGATGTACCACCCGAACCAGCACCCGGCGAAGAACAACGGGATGGCGGTGCCGAGGAACCCGAACACGTACTGCTTCTCGCGGCGCACGAGCGCGGGGACGATGAACGCCCACACCTGGTACAGCCAGACCGGGCTCGAGATGACGATGCCGATCGTGATCGCGATCTGCAGTTTCAGGTCGAAGGCCCCGGTGATCATCGGGAAGTTCAGTTCGGCGGTGTGGCCGCCGACCTCGGCCAGCTGGGTGACCGGCGCGCGCAGCGCGTCGAGCACGAACGGCGTGAGGAACCAGCCACCGATCGCGCAGACCGCGACCGCGACGACGGCCTTGAACAGCCGGTTCCGCAGCTCGATGAGGTGCTGCCCGAGCGACATGCGGCCCTCGGTATCCTTCTTCGGACGACCGGGCCGCTCCGCTCGCCCGCTCGCGGTCGTCGAAGCCATGCGGTCGATCCTACGGGACCGGCACCGACAAGTCGGTCGCGCGGGCGCGACGCACAGGCCGCGTCGAGGCGGACGGGAGGCACGGTGCGGGCCGACCCCGTGCCTCCCGTCCGTCACGCGGTCGCGTCACGCACGACGCGACGCGCGCGGCCCGGCAGGCGCCCGCTACTCGGCGGCCAGGGCCGCCTCGGCAAACGACCGGACGGCCGCGCGCGCCGCCGGCGGGTCGAGGACGACTGCGCGGCCCGGCAGCCCGGCGACCAGCCGCACCACGCCGTCGAAGCCGTTCGACGCGGCGAGACGGATGCGGACGCGGCCGTCGGCGTCCTCGGCGTCGGCCGTGTCGGCGAGGAAGTCCGCGACGAGCGGCAGCGCCGAGCAGTCGAGCTCGACCGTGACGATGACGTCCTGGCCCGACTGCTGGAAGAGCGTGTCCGGGATGACCACGTCTGCGGTGGACCGCTCGGCAGCGCGGTCGTCGACGACCACCGCGGACATCCGGTCGAGGCGGAACGTCCGGAGCGCGTCGCGGTCCAGGTCCCAGGCGCGGAGGTACCAGTCGGTGTCGATCGACTCCACCCGGAGCGGATCGACGCGGCGGGTGCTGCCGCGGGTGCGCGGGCCGGCGTAGTCGAACACGAGCCCGCGGCCGTCCGCCATCGCGCGCCGGATCGTCGCGAGCGTGGCGTCGTGCAGGTCCTGGCCGACGGCGACGTTCGACGCTGCTCCCCCGGCGCCGCGCGACAACTTGGCCATCAGGTCGTGGATGGCCTGGCGGTCGGCGGCCTCGGGCAGGGCGGACAGGTACTGGAGCCCGGCGATCAGCGCCGAGGCCTCGCGCGCGGAGAGCCTGGGCGCGTCGTCGATCGCGACGAGGTTCGTCAGCACGATCATGTCGTTCTGCTCGAAGTCGTCCCATGCGATGTCGAACAGGTCGCCGTGCTGGTACTGCATGGTCTCGCCGGGGACGCCGGACACCGCGATGAGCTCGACGGCCCGGCGGATGCGCTGCTCGGTGACCCCGAAGTGCCGTGCGGCGTCGGCGACCGAGACGCGCTCGTGGTCGATCAGGTACGGGACGAGCACGAGCAGGAACGCGAGCTTGTCCTGCGCCTGGAGCGGTTGCTGGTCAGCCACGCGCGGTCTCCTCGGGGTCCGTGTGGTCGGCGACCAGGCCGCGGAGCCGGGCCGCCACCTGCTCGCGCAGTGCGGCGGGCTCGAGCACGCGGACCTCCGGGCCGAACGCGGCGAGTTCCTCGGCCAGGATCTGCGGGTCGACGTGGTGCACGACGAGCACGCCGCCGCCGTCGACCTCGGTCCCCCGACGGCGCTGCAGCCGCCGCTCGGCGTCCGAGCCGGGCTGCACGGCGATGCGCGCGGTCCGCTCGGCCCAGATCCGGTCGAGCTCGGCGAGGGCGCGCTCGCCGGCACCGGCCGGTGCGGGGTGCTGTCCGGGGTGGTGGGTGGTCACCGGACCGACGATCCGGGAGAGCAGGTAGTTCTTCGTCCCGCCCGTCGAGAACTCGTGCGCGCAGAGCATCCACCGGCCGCCGTGCTGGACGAGCGCGAGCGGTGCGACGTCGCGCTGCCGGGGCTCGTGCTCGCCCGGGGTGATGTAGTCGAAGCGCACGGCCGCTGCCCGGTCGAGCGCGGACCGCAGGGGTTCGAACGCCGCGTCGCGGGTCCGGAGCCGTGGAGCGTAGGCGGCCATGCCGCGGGGGTCCTCGACGTCGTCGGCGCCGGTGTCGTCGGCGGCGGAGTCGTCCGTGCCGGCCGAACGGACCTTGAGGAGTGCCCGGCGGGAGTCGGCGGACAGCGCGCCCTCGCGCCAGGCCATCGCGGCGAGCGACAGCAGCGCGGACTCGTCGGGCGTGAACCGGACGTCGAGCGGCAGGTCGTACTCGCCCTTCGGGATCCGGTAGCGGAGCGTCTGGTTGTTGCCCGCCGCCCCCGGGGTCTCGATCGTCTCGAGCGGGATGCCGAGCTCGCGGACGTCGTCCTTGTCGCGTTCGAACTGCCGCTCGAGCGACGCGTTGTCGCCGCCGGGGGTGAAGCGCTGCCGGTAGCCCTGCACGTTCGCGAGGATCTCGGCCTTCGTCAGCCCGGACTCCGTCGAGAGCAGCGCCAGCACGAGGCTGAAGAGCCGCTCCTCTGCGGGCACACGGGGAGCTCGGGTCGCTGGCACGAGCCCGATCCTACGACAGCGCGGGTGCACCGGAGTGCACCCGCGCGTCGGTCGGTGGACGGCTCGACGCGGTGCGCGGGGGCCGGTCCGGGAGGGACTCGATCAGGACGGCATGACGCCGAGGACGTCGATGACGTACGCCGTCGCCGAACCGCCCTGGTGCACGATCGCCAGGACCTGGTCGCCGACGTGACGGCCGATCACGGCCTTGCGCACGCCGTCGATGACCTGGCCCTCGGCGAGCGGCAGCGTCTGCGCGCCCGAGCCGTCGGTCCAGTTCGACCCGGTGACGTTCGAGTCGGCGGTCGAGTCGCCCCAGGTCACGGCCGTGTACTTGAAGACCGCGGTGTCCTTGTCGGTGAGCTCGGCGCCGCTGCCCTTGCGGAGCAGGTGGTACTCGTCGCTCGTCGGCGCGCTCCACGAGGGGATCGTGATGCCGGGGGCGCCGGACGGTGCGAGGACGACCGCGGGCATCTCGTCGCCGGCGAGCTGCGGGGTCCCGGTCGCGCGGGCGTCGTAGGCGCGGCGCACGTCCACCACGGCGACGACGGCGTCCTCGGTCTTCGAGGACTCGGTGGAGGTGCTCGCCCCGGCGGTCAGGGCGCTCTTCGGGAGCGCGACGGCCAGGCGGTCGCCGACGTTCGAGCACTCGAGCGCGGCACCGAGGGCGCCGAACTTGTCCGCACCCGCGGTGAGCAGCGCGCTCTGGCCGGAGTAGCCGCTCGTCTCGACGACCTTCCCGGTGGCACCGTCGACGAGCGTGTACTCGACGAGGACCGGCGTGCCCTGCTCGACCGCACGACCGTCACCGGAACGGAGCACCGAGACCTGCGTGCCCTTCGTGGTGAGCCCGGCCGGGACGTTCACCTTCGGCTCCGTGCCGAACGCACCGATCGCGGTGACCGCCTGCGACGCGGCCCCGGGGGCGGCGCAGCGGGGCGGCGTCGTGCCGGCACCGCTGGCGGAGCAGCCGGTGAGGGCGGCGGCGAGGCCGATGGTGACCAGGAGTGCGGGGATGGTGCGCACGGACCCTCTTTCCGTTCGATGCAGGACGGGCACGGTCGGTACTCTACCGGTCGCCCTCGACCGGACCGGGCTGTGCTGCACCGGCCTCGGCGGCGGCCACCTTGCGGGCCTGCGCTGCCGCCTGCCGTGCGACCTTGCGGAGCTTCTTGTCGCTGGCCGACCGCTCCCCCACGGCGCCGGGCGTCCAGGCCTCGACGTCCTCGTCCGAGAACTCCGCCTTGCCTGCGCGACGCTTCAGGTTGGGGAGCACGACGCCGTCGGCCAGGCGGCGTGCCGTGACCAGGAAGCCGGTGTGTCCGACCATCCGGTGGTCCGGTCGGACGGCCAGACCCTCGACGTGCCAGGTGCGCACGAGGGTCTCGCTCGACTGCGGGTCCGTGAAGCGCCCGGTGTCGCGGAGGGCCTCGGCGGTGCGGGACAGCTGCGTGACGGTGGCGACGTAGCAGACGATGAGCCCGCCGGGGACGAGCGCGTCCGCCGCCGCGTCCACGCACTCCCACGGGGCGAGCATGTCGAGCACGACCCGGTCGACGCTCTGCGGCTCGGTCGCGTTCGGGAGCTCCTCGACGAGGTCGCCGACCGTGACGGACCAGTTGTCCGGGACGGCGCCGAGGAAGGTCCCGACGTTGCCGCGGGCGATCGCCGCGAACTCCTCCCGACGCTCGAAGGACTGCAGGCGACCGGTCGGGCCGATCGCGCGGAGCAGGAAGAGCGACAGCGCACCGGACCCCACGCCGGCCTCGACCACGCGGGCACCCGGGAAGACGTCGGCGAAGGCGACGATCTGGGCCGCGTCCTTCGGGTAGACGATCGCGGCACCGCGCGGCATCGACATGACGTAGTCGTTGAGGAGCGGGCGGAGCGCGAGGTACTCGTCGCCGGTGCTCGCCCGGATCACGGAGCCGTCGGGCTGGCCGATGACGTCGTCGTGCCGGAGGACACCGCGGTGGGTGTGGTACTCCCCCGCGGTCTCCAGCGACAGCGTCGTGAGCTTGCCCTTCGGGCCGGTGAGCTGCACGCGGTCCCCGGCGCGGAACGGACCGCGCGGCGGGGTGTGCGGAGCGCCCCCCGCGGTGTGCGGCAGGGCGGCGAGCTCGTCGTGCTGGTCGGCGGGCTGCTGGTCGTGCTGGTCGTCGTGCTGCTCGGTCGTCATCGGGCCACCGCCTCGGTGCGGGCGGCCAGGGCCGGACCGGTGAGCTCGACCAGGCGGTCGACGTCGACCCCGTCGAGGGTCGTCAGGTGCACGTCGCCCCCGCCGATCTCGGAGAGCGGCACGATGTGCTCGACGGCGACCGTGACGGCGCCGGACGCGACCGCCGCTGCGACGCCGGTGGCTGAGTCCTCGACCGCGACGCAGGCCGTGGCCTCGACGCCGAGGGCGTCGGCGGCGGCCAGGTACGCGTCCGGGAAGGGCTTGGGGCGGTCGACGTCGTCACCGGCGACGACGACACGGAAGCCACGGGCGCCGAGGGCCTCCGCCGCGACCAGGGCCATCTTGCGGCGGGACATCGTCACGAGGGCGGTCGGGACCCCGCGGTCGTGCAGCTCCTCGACGAGCTCACGCGCCCCCGGGCGCCACGGCAGTTCTTCGCCGTCGAGCCGCTCGGTCACGTAGTCGGTCATCCACTGGACGATCTCCTCGACCTCCATGTCGACGCCCTTGTCCCTGAGGATCTCCCCCGAGCGCTCGAGGCCGGAGCCGACGAGCGAGAGGCCGTCCTCGTGGGTCCACTCGGCGCCGTACCGGGCGGTCAGCTCCACCTGGGACTGCTGCCAGATCGGCTCCGTGTCGATGAGCGTGCCGTCCATGTCCCACAGCACGGCTGCGGGCAGGACTCGGTCGGGGTGCTGGGCGGTCACGGGCGACGAGTCTAGCGGTCGGGGTTCCGCTGCACGCGGACGCCCCCGCGCCCCGACGAGCGCCGGGCCTATCCTGGGGACTCGTCCCGTGTCCGGCCGCGCGCGTGCCGCGCGTGCCCCGCTCCACCACCAGGAGGCCCCTCCGTGCCACAGCACTCCCCCTTCAGCGACGGCCGACTGCTCGTCGTCGCGTTCGAGGGCTGGAACGACGCCGGCGAGGCGGCCAGCGGACTCGCTCGCCGCATCGTGGACGCCCTGGGGCTCGACGAACTGCGCGAGATCGACGGCGAACGGTACGTCGACTACCAGTTCAACCGACCCGAGGTCGGGACCTCGGAGGACGGCTCCCGCGGCATCACCTGGCCCCGGATCGTGCTGTACGGCCCCGGCCAGGACGGTCGACCGGTCGTCGGCGCCACGGGTGCCGAGTCCGAGCGGGAGGTCTTCGTGCTCGTCGGCCCCGAGCCCTCACGGACGTGGCGCGGCTTCTGCGCCGAGGTGATCGACCTCGCGGACGTGTACTCGATCGACGCCGTGGTGTTCGTCGGGGCGATGCTCGCCGACGTGCCGCACACCCGACCGATCTCGGTGTTCGTCTCGAGCGAGGACGCCGGGGTGCGCTCGGCCTTCGACGTCGACCGCTCCACGTACGAGGGCCCGACGGGCATCCTCGGCGTGCTGTCCGACGCGATGGACACCTCGGGCCTGACGACCCTGTCGCTCTGGGCCTCGGTCCCGCACTACGTGCACAACTCCCCTTCGCCGAAGGCGACCCTGTCGCTCCTCGACAAGATGGAGGAGCTCACCGACGTCACCGTGCCGCGCGGCACCCTGCTCGACGAGGCCACGGAGTGGGAGGAGGGCATCGACGCCCTCGCCGCCGACGACGAGGACATGGCGAGCTACATCGGGCAGCTCGAGCAGGCCCGGGACACCGTCGACTCCCCCGAGGCGTCCGGGGACGCCATCGCGCAGGAGTTCGAGCAGTACCTCCGGCGGCGGGAGCGCAAGGACGGCAAGGACGGCGGCACCGCGGGTGGCGAGGGTCCCTGGCGGCCGCCCCAGCAGTAGACGCACCACAGACGGACGGGAGGCGCGGTGCCGGCTGGCACCGCGCCTCCCGTCCGTCTGCGGGCACGTCCGCCAGCCGCCAGCCGCGTCGTGTGCAGGCCGCCCTCCCGCTCGGCGCGCCGAGCGCGCCAGATCTGGCCCGTTCGGCGCCGTCCGCCGACGAGACGTGCCCGCCCAGCGGCACACGCGCGGCGTGTCGTGCACGCTCGACCGGCGCGGGCCGACCTGTCAGCCGAGGCGGATGCCGAGCAGGGCGTCGACGAGGTCGACGAGCTCCGGCGTGACGGCCGTGCCGCCCGCGATCGCGGTGTCCACCGCGGCGACCGCTCCGGGCGTGTCGAGGTCGTCGGCGACCCGTGCGCGGATGCGCGCGGCGACGTCGGCGGCGTCGTCTGCGTGTCCGGCCGGCTCGCCGGCGGCCCAGGCGTCCCAGGTCGCGAGGCGTGCCGTGGCGCTCGAGAGCTCGCCGTCGAACCACTCCCAGTCGTCGGAGTACTTGTGCGACAGCAGGGCGAGGCGGATCGCGCGCGGGTCGGCGCCGTCGTCGAGCAGTCCGCGGACGGTGACGAGGTTGCCGAGCGACTTCGAGATCTTCTCGCCCTGGTAGGCGATCATCCCGGTGTGCACGAACGCGTTCGCGAGGGGTTGGTGCGCGAGAGCCGCCGCGTGACCGGCGCTCATCTCGTGGTGCGGGAAGACGAGGTCGCTGCCGCCGCCCTGCACGCTGATCGGCAGGCCGAGGCGGTCGCCCGCGATGACGCTGCACTCGATGTGCCAGCCCGGACGTCCCGGACCGACGACGGTGTCCCAGGACGGCTCCCCCGTGCGCGCGGCGCGCCAGAGCAGTGGGTCGAGCGGGTCGCGCTTGCCGGCACGGTCGGGGTCGCCGCCGCGCTCGGCCGACAGGCGCGTCATCGTCTCGCGGTCCAGTCGGCTCTCGTCCCCGAGCGTCCACGCCTCGGTGGGGCGGTTCACGTCGAAGTAGAGGTCGTCGCCCTCGGACTCCGCCGTCGGGACCGCGTAGGCGTAGCCGGTCTCCTGCAGGAAGGCGACGGCCTCGGCGACGCGCTCGACCTCGTCCGTGACGGCGACGTACTCGTCCGGCGGCAGGACGCGGAGCGCCTCCATGTCGCGACGGAACAGGTCGATCTGCGAGGCGGCGAGCTCGCGCCAGTCCACGCCGTCACGGGCGGCTCGCTCGAGCAGCGGGTCGTCGACGTCGGTCGTGTTCTGCGCGTACTCGACCAGGAGCCCGGCGTCCCGCCATGCCCGGCCGAGGGTGTCGAACGCCAGGTAGGTCGCGGCATGGCCGAGGTGCGTCGCGTCGTACGGCGTGATGCCGCAGACGTAGAGCGCGGCGCGGTCCTCGCCGCGCGTCGGGTCCACCGGGTGCCCGGACGCCGTGTCGTGCACGACGGGACGAGGGCCCTCCCCGGGGACGTCGGGGACGGACGGGGCCTCCCAGGCCCTCACGGCTGGACCACTCCGAGCGACAGCAACACGATGAGCACGATACCGAGTGCGATCCGGTAGACCACGAAGGGCAGGAAGCTCCGCTTCGAGATGTAGTTCATGAACGCGGCGATCACGACGAAGCCGACGAGGAACGCGACCACCGTGGCGACGAGCGTGTCGACGAGTCCGAAGGGCGCGCCGGTGTCCCCGAGGCTCGTCGCGGCCTCGTAGAAGCCGGACAGGAACACCGCCGGGATCGCGAGCAGGAACGCGAACCGCGCCGCGGCCGGACGGGTGTAGCCGAGCGCGAGGCCCATCGAGACGGTCGCACCGGAGCGCGAGACACCCGGCACCAGGGCGAGCACCTGCGCGAGACCGATGAGCAGGCCGCTCCGGAACGTCATGTGCTCGATGCGGCGCACCTTGCGACCGACGACGTCGAGCACGCCGAGCACGATGCCGAACACGATGAGGACGATCGCGACGATCCACAGGGACCGGAAGGTGGTCTCGATCGAGTCCTTGAGCAGCAGCCCCGCGACCCCGATCGGGATCGTCCCGAGGATCACCAGCCAGCCCAGCCGGACGTCGGGGTCGCCCTTCGGGATGTCCCGCCGGAGGACCGAGCGGAACCACCGCCCGACGATCCGCGTGATGTCCTTCCAGAAGTAGATGAGCACCGCGGTCTCGGTGCCGAGCTGCGTCACCGCCGTGAAGGCCGCGCCGGGGTCCTTCGCGTCGGGCAGGAACAGGCCCACGATGCGCAGGTGCGCGCTCGACGAGACGGGCAGGAACTCGGTGAGTCCCTGCACGAAGCCGAGGAAGATCGCCTCGAGGATGTGCATCGTGCGGGCCTTTCAGGGGTCAGCAGGCAGGACGGTGCCGCGGGGGCGACCCGGCAATGTATCAGTACGTGGCGAGCAGGTCGCCGAGGACGCGCCGCCCGAATGCCAGGGCGTCGAGCGGGACCCGCTCGTCGACGCCGTGGAACATCGCCGGGAAGTCGACGTCGGCCGGCAGCTGCAGCGGGACGAAGCCGTAGCCGGCGATGCCGAGCGTCGAGAGTGCCTTGTTGTCGGTCCCACCCGAGAGCAGGTAGGGCAGCACCGGGGCACCCGGGTCGTGGCGGCCGAGGACGTCCCGGACCGCGTCGACGAGCGGGCCGCCGAAGTCCTGCTCGAGCCCGATGTCGCGGAAGGACGTCACGACCTCGACGTCGTCGCCCGCGAGCTCCCGGACGCGCGCGAGCACGGACTCCTCGTCGCCGGGCAGGCAGCGGATGTCGACGAGCGCCTCGGCGGTGTCCGGGATGACGTTGTGCTTGTACCCGGCCGTCAGGACCGTCGGGTTCGACGTCGTGTGCAGCGCCGCGTGGATGAACCGCGAGGCCGACCCGGTCGCGAGAGCGACCTCGTCGGGGCCGGTGACCGTCGGGTCGACGCCGAGGAACCGGGCGACCTCGGCGACCATCGCGTCGGTGGTCGCCGACAGCCGGACCGGCCACTCCTCGCTGCCGATGCGGGCGACCGCCGCCGCGAGCTTCGTGACGGCGTTGTCGCGGATGACGTGGGACCCGTGCGCCGCGGTGCCGCGGGTGACCAGCTTGATCCACATCAGCGCCTTCTCGCCGGTCTGCAGCAGGTAGGCGCGTCGGTCGCCGAGCGTGATCGAGTACCCGCCGACTTCGCTGATGGCCGCCGACGCCCCGGCGAAGACCTCGGGGTGGTGCTCGACGACGTGGTGGGAGCCGAGCACGCCCCCGGCCTCCTCGTCGGCGAAGTACGCGATCACCAGGTCCCGCTCGGGCGCTCCCTGCCGCTCGACGACGTCGGCGAGCGACGTGAGCATCATCGCGTCCATGTTCTTCATGTCGACGGCGCCGCGGCCCCAGAGCATGCCGTCCCGGACCTCGCCGCCGAACGGGTCCACCGTCCAGTTCGCGGGGTCGGCGGGGACGACGTCGAGGTGTCCGTGCACGACGAGGGCGGGCTTGCTGCGGTCACGACCGGGGACCCGGGCGACGACGCTCACGCGGTCGGGCTCCGACTCGAAGAGCTGCGGTTCCAGACCGAGGTCGCGGAGCTTCGCCTCGACGTAGTGCGCGGCCTCCGTCTCGCCGCGGGACTTCCCCTCGCCCCAGTTCGTCGTGTCGATGCGGATGAGGTCCCGCGCGATCGCGGCCGTCGCCTCGAGGTCCTGCTCGGTCGGGTCGGCGCTCGCCTGCTGGTCGCTCATGCCCTCACGCTACCGGGCCGCGTCGGCGCGTCGGTCGGTGGCGCGACCGAGGACGCGCCCGGGATGCGCGTCCGTGTTCATCGGGCGTTCAGGGCCGTGCTAGTGTCTTCTCCTGTCAGAACGGCCGGGGGAACAGCCCGGATCGGCTCTGGCACACAACTGGAAACACCTGTCCGGGTGGCGGAATTGGTAGACGCGCTAGCTTGAGGTGCTAGTGCCCGTATTAGGGCGTGGGGGTTCAAGTCCCCCCTCGGACACAGGAACAGCGCAAGGCCCCCTGACTTCGGTCAGGGGGCCTTCTGCGTTGCGCGGGCGGCGCTGCACGGGCCGCCCCGGCTCCGCCAGGGTTCAGCGCCGCCGCAGCCGCCGCACCACCACCACCACCACGCCACCGATCGCCGCGAGCCACCCCCAGTTCGCGACGACCGGGTCGAGCAGCTGGTGCCGCCAGTCCCGGCGGGACGACCCGAGTCGCGCCCGCACGGGGTGCGTCACCCGCTCCGAGCGCACCCCGGTCTCGTGCAGGAGCCGGTCCGGCCTCCCGCGGAGCGCGTCCGTCACCCGGTGCGTCGCGACGTCGATGCGGTCACCGACGACGAGCAGCATCCAGTGCGCCAGCCGACCCTCGCTGAAGCGTCGGTAGGCGTACCGCTTCACGACGCCGGCCGGACCGGCCAGCGGCTGCGCCGTGCCGAACACCGGCGTGACGTGGGCGTGCTCGATCGATCGCTCACGTCCGGAACCGCCCGCCTGGGCCTCCGGGACCTCCCAGTGGGCGCCCGACGCGGCACCGGCGGCTCGGGAGAGCTTCGGCACCGACGGACGGTCGGCGGGGTCGAGGTCGCTCCCCCACCCCGGGATGCGCGCGCGGAGCTCGTCGGGGCTCGGCGCGGGGCGCGTCGGCTCGGCGACGTACGGCGTGTGGTCGGCGGTGCTCACGGGACGATCACCGTCTTGATGCAGTCGTCGAGCTTCGCGGAGAACAGGTGGTACGCCTCGTCGATGTGCTCGAGCGGGATCCGGTGCGTGATGATGTCGCTCGGCTTCAGGTGTCCGGCCTGGATGTGTTCCAGCAGCCGCGGCCACTGACGCTTCACGGGTGCCTGGTTCATGTGGATCGTCACGCCCTTGTTCATCGCGTCCCCGAACTTCACCGCGTTCGGGATCGGCCCGTACGCGCCCATCGCCGACACGGTGCCGCCCTTCCGGACCCCGTCGATCGCCCAGTTGAGGGCGACCGGTGAGCCGCCCTGCAGCTTCGCCTTCGCCGAGGTGACGTGCTGCAGGAAGTTCCCGTCGGCCTCGGCACCGACGGCGTCGATCACGCTGTCCGCGCCGAGGAAGTCGGTCTGCTGCTTCATCGCGAGCACGACGTCGTCGACCTCGGCGAAGTTGATCGTCTCCGCGTGCGCGAAGGTCCGCGCCTTCTCGAGCCGGTACTACAGCTGGTCGACGACGATCACCCGCCCGGCGCCCATGAACCACGATGACTTCGCCGCGTAGAGCCCGACCGGTCCGGCGCCGAGCACGACGACCGTGTCGCCCTCGCGGATGGACGCGAGCTGCGCTCCGAAGTACCCGGTGCCGAGCGCGTCCGTCATCATCAGTGCGTCGTCGGGTTCGAGCCACTCCGGGATCACCTGCGGCCCGACGTCGGCGAACGGCACCCGCACGCGCTCGGCCTGCCCGCCGTCGTAGCCGCCCGTGGTGTGCGAGTAGCCGAAGATCCCGCCGACCGCGGTGGCGTTCGGGTTCACGTTGTGGCAGTTCGTGAACAGTCCCCTGGCACAGAACCAGCAGCTGCCGCACGAGATGTGGAACGGCACCATCACCCGGTCGCCCACGTCGAGGCTCCGCACCGACGGTCCCACCTGCTCGACGACCCCGATGAACTCGTGCCCGAAGGTGTGGCCGACGCGGGTGTCCGGCATCATCCCGTGGTACAGGTGCAGGTCGGACCCGCAGATCGCGGCGCGTTCGACCCGCACGATCGCGTCGTTCGGGTGCTCGATCCGCGGGTCGGGCTTCTCCTCGACGCGGACCCGGTACGGCCCGCGGTACGTCATGGCGCGCATGCGCGCTCCTCTCGCTCGTGCGCGCCACGCTCGGCCTGGTCGGGTGGGAGGCGACCCACAAAGGACGGGAGGCGCGGTGCCAGCCGGCACCGCGCCTCCCGTCCGTGGGGTGGTGACGTCCCTAGGACTTGGACGCCTCGACGAAGTTGCGGCGGGGGTCCGTCTCCTTGATCAGCGAGGTCGCGTCGCGACCGGACACCGCACCGGTGACCCAACCGATGACGATGCGCGCCTTCCGGTTCAGGGTCGGCATCGCGTAGACGTGGTAGGAGCGGTGGGCGAGCCAGGCGAGCAGGTTCGTCATCTTGACGCCCTTGATGTTCGCGGCGCCCTTGCCGACGCCGTACGAGGCGACGGTGCCGATCGACGGGTGGCGGTACTCCTCGAGCGGCTTGCCGGTGATCGTGGCGACCACGTTGTCGGCGGCGACGACGGCCTGGCGGACGGCGTTCTGCGCGTTCGGCGGGTAGTACGCCGGCTGCTTCTCGGCGGTCAGGTCGGGGACCTGGGCGACGTCACCGAGGCCCCAGACGCCCGGGACGACCTCGTGCGTGTCCTCGGCTTCGACCTGGAGCTTCGCGTTCGCGGCGAGGTGCCCCTTCGGGCCGCGGGGCAGGTCCGAGGCGTCGAGGAGCGGGTTCGGCTTGACGCCGGCGGTCCAGACGAGCAGTCCGGTCGCGAACTCGTCGCCGTCGGAGAGCTTGACGACGCCGCCCTCGCAGCTCGGCATGGTGGTCTTCAGGCGGACGTCGATGCCGCGGGCGCGGAGCGACTCGAGGGTCCACTTCGACAGCTCCGGGCCGACCTCGGGCGCCACGCGGTCGAGCGCGTCGATGAGCACCCAGCGGGGCTGCTCGCCGGCGAGCGACGGGTAGGTCTTGATGGCGGCCTGCGACACGTCGAAGAGCTCGCCGATGGCCTCGACCCCGGTGTAGCCACCGCCGACGAAGATGCTCGTGAGCAGACGGCGGCGCTCGTCCTCGTCTCGCGTGGCAGCGGCCTTCGCGATGTTGTCGAGGAGCTTCGCGCGGACGTAGGCGGCTTCTTCGACGGTCTTGAAGCCGACTCCGTACTCCTCGAGCCCCGGCGTCGGGAACGTGCGGGTGACGGAGCCGAGCGCGACGACGAGCTGATCGTAGCCGAGGGTGCGGTCGTCACCACCGGCCGTGGCGATCGACACGGTCTTGTCCTTCGACGAGATGCCGGTGACCTTGCCCTGGATGACGCGGGTCTTCTTGAGCGCGCGGCGCAGCTCGAAGGTGACGTCCTTCGGCGCGATGTGACCGCCGGCGACCTCCGGCAGGAACGGCAGGTACGTGTAGTACGTGTTCTGGTCCACCAGCGTGATGCGCATCGGCACGGTCGCCGCGTGCTTCTGCAGCTGCTTGACCGTGGTGTAGCCGGCGGAGCCGCCGCCGAGGACGAGGACGTGGGGGATGGAGTCTGCCATGCGTCCGGTCTACCGGAAGAAGCCTGGTCGCGTCACCAAGCCGCGCCGCGCGATCCGGCGACGGCACGGCGGGTGTCCGCGGTTCGTCGGCGCGTCGGTCACCGTCCGCGGGGGCGGTCCTGCAGTCGCCACCACGCGGTCTCGGCGAGCTCCGGCCCGGTGTACACACCGTGCGGGGTGCGGCGGGACTCGGTGAGCGAGAACCGGCGGAGTCGGTAGCCGCCGCCGAAGCGGTCGATGATCGCCTCGGGTGAGGACTCGGGGGTGCGTCGGACGTACCAGGTGCGGTCGTCGACCTGCTCGATCACGCGCGGCTCAGCGTCGGTTGCCGATGCGGGAGCGCAGGACGTCGATGCGCTTCTGGATCTGCTCGACGCTCGCCTGCGCGACGGCCGGGCCGCCGCTGATGCGTCGGAGCTCGGCGTGGATCGCGCCGTGCGGTTCGTTCGCGTGCCGGGACCAGATCGACACCAGCCGGGCGAGCTCGGTCCGTTGTTCCTTGAGCGTCTGGTACATCGGGCGGTCCGCCGCGGGCTGCTGCTTCGGCAGGCCGTCCTTCACCGCACGACCGCGGGACCGCTTGGCCTGGGTCGCCTGGCGGGCGCGGAGCAGGTCACGCACCTGGTCGGGCTCGAGCAGCCCGGGGATGCCGATGAAGTCGAGTTCCTCGAGCGAACCGACCTCGCCACCGGTGCCGAACTCGCCGCCGTCGTAGAGGACACGGTCGAACGAGGCCTGCGAGTCGAGCGCCTGGAAGGGCTGCACCTCGAGCAGGCTCTCCGACGCGCGGTCCTCCTTGTTGGCCTCGGCGACCATCGCGTCCTCGGGGTTGTACATCCCGTCCTCGGCGTCCTTCGGGCGGTCGAGCGCGTGGTCGCGTTCGAGCTCGAGGGTGGCGGCCAGGGCCATCAGGTTCGGCACGCTCGGCAGGAAGACGCTCGCGGTCTCCCCACGGCGACGGGCGCGCACGAAGCGGCCGATCACCTGCGCGAAGAACAGCGGGGTGCTCGCGCTCGTGGCGTAGACGCCGACGCAGAGCCGGGGGACGTCGACGCCCTCGGACACCATGCGGACGGCGACCATCCAGCGCGAGGTGTCCTCGGAGAAGGCCTGGATGCGGCTGGACCCGGCGGCCTCGTCCGAGAGCACGACCGTCGGTCGTTCCCCCGTGATGCGCTGCAGGATGCGGGCGTAGGCACGAGCCGTCGTGGTGTCGGTGGCGATGACGAGCCCGCCGGCGTCCGGGACACCGCGGCGGACCTCGGTCAGACGCTTGTCGGCGGCGGACAGCACGGCCGGCATCCACTCGCCCTCCGGGGAGAGCGCCGTGCGCCAGGCCTGCGCCGTGATGTCCTTCGTCACCTGCTCGCCGAGCGAGGCCGACATCTCGTCGCCCATCCGGGTCTTCCAGCGCATCTGGCCGGCGTAGGCCATGAAGAGCACCGGGCGGACGACGCCGTCCTTGAGCGCGCGGCCGTAGCCGTAGTTGTAGTCGGACACCGAGGTGCGGATGCCCTGCTCGTCGGGGGCGTACTGCACGAACGGGATCGGGGCGGTGTCCGAGCGGAACGGCGTCCCGGAGAGCGACAGTCGGCGCGTGGCCTTCGTGAACGCCTCGCGGATGCCGTCGCCCCAGGTCAGGGCGTCGCCGCCGTGGTGCACCTCGTCGAGGATGACCAGGGTCTTCCCGCCTGCGGTGATGCGCTGGTGGACCTCGGGGTTCATGCCGACCTGGGCGTACGTGATCGCGACGCCCTGGTAGTGCCGGCCGAACATGCCGTCGCCGTTCTTGAACATCGGGTCGAGCCGGATGCCCACGCGGTCGGCGGAGTCGGCCCACTGCCGCTTGAGGTGCTCGGTCGGCGCGACGACGATGATCCGGTCGATCGTGCCGCGGGCGAGGAGCTCGGTCGCGAGCCGGAGCGCGAACGTGGTCTTGCCGGCGCCCGGGGTCGCCGCTGCGAGGAAGTCGCGCGGCTCCTTCTCGAAGTACTTCGTGAGGGCCTCGACCTGCCAGGCGCGGAGCTTGGACGCAGTGCCCCACGCGGCCCGCTCGGGGAACGCCGGCGACAGGTGCTCGGCGGCCGCGTTGCCGGCGTTCTCGGCCTGGGCCACGGCGTCTTCGTGCGGGCGGACGGCGCCGTCCGCGACGGTCTCGGGGGTGTCGCCCCACAGTGTCGCGGGCTGCTGCTGGTCGTCGTACTCCGCTGCGCTCACTTCACGCGAGTCTACCGTCACGCGGGGTCCTGCCGGGCGTGCGGGGGCCGCCGCTCGGGCGTGCCGCGGACGAGCGAGGCGGGCCGGAGCACGCCCGCGCCGAAGCGTGCGGCGACGGCGTCCACCGTGGTCTCGGTGTCTCGCCACGGCGCGTCGTCGTCCCACAGCGCGTTGCTCGCGGCGGCGGGCACGAGTTTCTCGCCGCGGACGCCGATGAGCCGGATCCGGTTGCCCGGCCGGTGCAGCACGTCGTAGAGCTCGACGGCCTCGTGGTGCAGCCGCTTGGCGACGTCGGTGGGCTCGGCGAGGGTGCGCGACCGGGTCAGCGTGCTGAAGTCGGTGTACCGGACCTTGAGCGCCACGGTGCGGGCCTGCACGTCGGCGCGCCGGAGCCGGACGGCCACCTTGTCGGCCAGGCGCAGGAGCTCGCGGGCGACGTCGTCGCGTTCGGTGAGGTCGTGGCCGAACGTGGTCTCGTGCCCGATCGACTTCTCGCTGACGCCGGTGTCGACGACCCGCGGGTCACGCCCCCACGACAGGTCGTGCAGGCGCTGGCCGCCGGCGGGTCCGAGTGCCGCGACGAGGGAGGGCAGCGGGGTGTGCGCGAGGTCGCCGACCGTGCGGATGCCGCGCCGCTCGAGCTTCTCCTGCGTGGTGCCGCCGACGCCCCACAGCGCGGAGACGGGCTGCGGGTGCAGGAACGCGACGGTGTGCTCGGCCGGGACGACGAGGAGCCCGTCCGGCTTCGCCCGGCTGGACGCGAGCTTCGCGACGAACTTGGTCGAGGCCGCGCCGACCGAGCAGTGCAGCCCGGTCTCGGCGAGGACCGCGGCGCGGATCGCCCGACCGATCTCCCACGGGGTACCGGAGAGCCGGAGCGCGCCGGCGACGTCGAGGAACGCCTCGTCGATGCCGAGCTTCTCGACGCGGGGCGTGAAGCTCTCGAACACGCGCATCACGGCTGCGGACTTCGCCGTGTACTTCTCGAAGTGCGGCTCGACGATGATCGCGTTCGGGCAGCGGCGCTTGGCGACGGCCATCGGCATCGCGGAGTTCACGCCGTACCTCCGGGCCTCGTACGTGGCCGCGGTGACGACGGACCGGTCGGAGTCGTGGCCGACGATCACGGGCAGGCCGCGCAGGTCGGGACGGTCGAGCAGTTCGACGGACGCGAAGAAGGCGTCCATGTCGACGTGCAGCACCGTCGCCGTCAGGTCGTCCACGGGACGGTCCGAGACGAGCCGGTTGCGTCCGTCCTGCTTGCTCACGCGCCGATGATGCCACGCCGCACCGACACCGACGACCGGCCGCCGCGCGCCGACGCCGTGCGGCAGGGCGGCGGTGCGGCAGTGCGGCAGTGCGGCAGTGCGGCAGCGTGTCGCAGCGCCGGTGGTGGAGCAGAAGCCGTCGGGTCGGCCAGGCAGACCCGACGTCTTCTGCTCCACCGACGGCGCCGCCGGCGCCGCTACGCGAGCGGGCCGAGCTCCGCCGCCGCGATCGTCCGCGCCGCGGAGTCCCGCGTGGACGGGTGATACTGCCCGGCACGCACGTCCCGGGCGAGCCGCGCCAGCTCCGAGTCCGCCGCGTACGCCCGCCCGCCGACGACGCGCATCGCCTCGTCCACCACGTGCTGCGCCGCGTCGACCGTCCGCGCCTTGGTCCCGACGAGCAGGGGGAACCACCGCGCGCCCAGGTCCTCGCCCTCGTCCACCGACCGGGCGAGCGACCCGACCTGCAGCGCCACGGCGTCGACGGCACCGCGCACGTCCGCGATCGTCCGACGGACATCGGGGTCCTGCGACCGCGGGACCCCGTCCCGCCCCGCGCGACCGGACACCGCCGTGACCGCCAGGTCCACCGCGCGCGAGGCGATCCCGACGTACACCGAAGCCACGAGCAGCTCGAACGCGGCGAAGATCCCGAACACGAGCGGGTCGTTCGTCGGGCCGACCGGCAGCGACCGCACGATGCGCTCCGCGGGCACGTGCACGCCGAGCAGCCGGGTGGTCCGGCTCTGCGTCGCGCGCATCCCGAGCGTGTCCCAGTCGTCGAGGTGCTCGACGTCGCCGTCGGAGCGGAGCACGAATCCGTGCACCAGCCGCGGCTCCGGCCCGCTGGTGTCCTTCCCGAACACGCTCAGCACGTCCCACGCCGGTGCGAGCGACGTCGACACCTTCGTCCCGGTGAAGCGGTAGCCCCCGTCGCCGTCCGGCTCCGCCGTCGTCGACGAGTCGAACAGGACGGCGTCGTTGCCGGGTTCGCTCACCCCGAACGCGAGCAGGTGGTCGTCCGCCGCGTGGTCGGTGACGGCCTGGAGGAACGACCCACCCTGTGCGGAGACGCTGCGGGCCGCCTGCACCCAGACCTGGTGCATCCCCAGCCCGAGCGCGGTCGCCGGCGCGGCCTGCGCGAGCTCCTGCTGCAACCGCGCCGTCGCGGCGAGGCCGAGCCCGGAGCCGCCCTGCTCGACGGGCACCCCGATCCGCAGCCACCCGGCGGCACGGAGCTCGGCCAGGTCCTCGGCGCAGAAGGCGTTGTCCGCGTCGTACCCGGGCGCCCGCGCCGCGATCCGGGCGAGCAGGTCCTCGGGCAGGCTCCAGGCGGGGTTGGCCTTCGTCATGGCACGAGACTACGGTTCGGGACGTGTCAGATCGTCATCCGTGGTCCAGGTACGTCGCGATCGGTGACTCGTTCACCGAGGGCATCGGGGACCCCGACCCGACCGTGCCCGGCGGCAACCGCGGCTGGGCCGACCGGGTCGCCGAGGTCCTCGCGCACCGCACCGACGACTTCGCGTACGCGAACATCGCGATCCGCGGTCGGCTCCTCGGCCAGATCGTCGACGAGCAGGTCGAGCCCGCCCTGGCGCTCCGGCCGGACCTCGTCACGGTCTCGGCCGGCGGCAACGACATCATCCGACCGGGGTCGGACCCCGACGAGCTCGCCGAGCGGTTCGACGGCATGGTCGAGCGGCTCCGGAGCGACGGTGCGACGGTCGTGCTGTTCACCGGCCCGGACGTCGGCATGACCCCGGTGCTCGGGATGGTCCGCGGCAAGACGGCGATCTACAACGAGAACCTGCACGCCATCGCGCTGAAGCACGGGGCGCTCGTCGCCGACATGTGGGCGCTCCGGGTGCTGCGGGACCCGCGGATGTGGGCGCCGGACCGGTTGCACCACTCCCCCACGGGCCACGCCACCGTCGCCGCGGCCGTGCTCGACACCCTGGGCGTCGACCACGGGCTGGAGCCGTTCGTGCCGGAGCCGCTCGAGGCCCGACCGTGGCGCGAGGCCCGCGTCGAGGACCTCGGGTGGGCGCGGGAGTACCTCGTGCCGTGGGTGGTGCGCCGGATCCGGCACACGTCCTCCGGCGACGGCGTCTCCCCGAAGCGCCCGGAGCTGCAGGACGTCGTCGAGCACCGCTCCGACACGCCCTAGCTGTACTCGGCCGTGACGTTGGTGACACTTCGGGGGTTGTGACGCGACGAGGCCTCCTGGCTTGATGGAGCTGTCTAGTTCTGCCACTGCCAGGAG
>NZ_QQAO01000012.1:0-135056 GCF_003349855.1 Curtobacterium sp. AG1037
GTGGTCGCGCTCGGCGCGATATCCCTGTATGCGCGCCGAACACACCCCACATGGGGGTGGAGAACCAGCTGACTGCGGCTGGTGAGCGCTCCGGGGTTTTCCCGGCTGTTGCATCTGATTCGGGAGCCTACGGACATCGGTTTGGCCGAATTCAGCGACGTTACCGTTCTGTTACCAAACCGGGGGACGAAGGCGCTCGACGGCCGTGGCAAGGTCGAGGGGTGCAGCACACGAAGACCGCCGTCATCGCCGGGTGCGGGGACCTCGGGACCGAGGCCGGACTCCGCTTCGCCGACCAGGGGTACACGGTGGTCGGGCTCCGGCGCCGAGCCGAACGGATCCCGGCGCCGATCACCGGCCGGAGCGTCGATCTGCGACGGGAGGCGCCGACCATCGACGCGGACACGGCCGTCGTCGTCGTGGCGTTCGCCGCAGGCTCCCGTGACGTCGACGAGTACCGCGCGACCTACGTGGACGGGCTGCGGAACGTGCTCGACGGCGTCGAGGCGTCCGGGGCCTCGCCTCGGGTGGTCGTGGTGTCCTCGACCGCGGTGTACGACGAGTCCGACGGCGGCGAGGTGTCCGAGGAGACCCCGGCACGTGCGGGGACACCGACCGCGGGCGTACTGCTCGAGGCCGAGGAGTTGCTGCGCGCCCGACGCCAGGACGCCGTGCTCGTGCGGCTCTCCGGGATCTACGGACCCGGGCGGGAACGGTTGGTCGACCAGGTGCGGGACGGCTCCGCACGACTGGCCCCCGTCGCGGGCGGCTCACCGCACACGAACCGGATCCACCGGGACGACGCCGCCGCGGCGCTCGTGCACCTGGCGGCCGTCCCGGACCCGGCGCCGACGTACCTGGGGACCGACGACGAGCCGGTCCGGCTCGACGACGTCCTCGTGTTCCTGGCCGGCGAGCTCGGCGTGCCGGAGCCGCCGCGTGCCGAGGCGTCCGGGCGGCAGGCGGGCGGCGACAAGCGGCTGTCGAACGCGCTGCTGCGGTCGACGGGCTGGGAACCGCGGTACCCGACGTTCCGCGAGGGGTACCGCGCGGTGCTCGCGGGCGAGGGCGTCCGGCACCCCTGACGTCGCCGCAGCGACGCGCGTCGGTCGTCGCGACCGACGGGAGGCCGTGGCGACTCCGCCACGGGCCTCCCGTCCGTCAGGTCGCGCTCCGGCGATCAGTGCTCGTCGTAGTGGTCCCCGTGGCGAGCGTGGCGGTGGCCGTCGTGCACGAAGTCGACGTGGTCGCCGTGCTCGACGGTCTCGTGCTCACCGCCGTCCTGCTCGTGGTCGTGCGCCGCGACGTCGTGCTCGGCGACGCGGTGCTCGTCACCCTCGGCTCCGGGGGTGGTGTTCGGGTCGGTCATGGTTCCTCCTGAGATCGGTTCTCAACAGGAGGCTACGCCGTGCTCTGGCATCCGTCCGGGATCAGGCGGTGGTTCCCTGCAGCGCGATGGCCTTCCACACGTCGAACTGACGGTCGTTGCCGATCACCGGCTGACCCCAGGCCATGGTCGCGGCCTGGAGTTCCTCCTGGTTCTTGAGCCCCCGGAAGTACCCGGGGCCGACGACTGCGATGCCGCGGTTGGTGGACTGGATGAGCTTCATGGACTTCTCCTCGTGGTGGGTGCTTCGTGCTTCTCGGTGGAGCGGCTCAGGCCGCGACGGTGCCGCTCAACGCGATGGACTTCCAGACGTCGAACTGGCGGTCGTTGCCCTCGACCGCGGGCCCGGCGAGCGAGACGGCGCACGTCTCGAACTCCGCCGTCGGCAGGGCGCGGAAGTACCCGGCGCCGATGATGGCCGCGCCGCGGCCCGGTGACTTGATGAGCGTGAAGTCGTCGTCGCGCGGTGTGGCAGGCGCGGTCGATCCGTCCGACTTCGGGGCGCCGAGGATGTACGGTGCCGGATCGATGAACGTCGAGCTCGACCCGGTCGACAGGCCCAGGTGCAGGTGCGCACCGCTCGAGATGCCCGTCGACCCGACCTTGCCGATGTACTGACCCGCGGTCACCCGCTGCCCGACCTTCACAGCGATGGAGCTCTGGTGGCCGTACCAACTCATGTACCCGTCGTGCTGGATCCGGGTGAGGTTCCCGAAGGCCCATCCTGCGAGCGGCCCCGCGGTCACCACGGTGCCAGACGACACCGCGTGGATCGGTGTGCCCGCACTCGCAGCGAAGTCGATGCCCTGGTGGTACGAGCTCCCACCTTCCACGGGCGGCACCCTCGGACCGAACTCGCTCGAGATCGGGTACGCCTGATCGAACGGGTACCGCCACGACGGAGCAGCCTGTGCCGAGGCTCCTCCGGTCACCGCACCACCGAGCGCCGCGACTCCCGCCGCTGCGCCCGCGTAGGCAAGGACCTGGCGCCGCGTCGGCCCCCTACCGAGTTCCGTGTCGTCCACGGTTCCCCTCTCCGGGGACGACCCCTTCGCCCCCGGAGCCGACGCTAGCGGCGCGGCCTGGCTCGCAGAAGTCGGCAGTCCGACGGACGAACCTGTACCCCCGCTCAGCCTCGGGTCTCAGTGGAACCGGTGGTCCTGGATCGTCATGCGCGGCCCGAACGCCGGCTTCCGGAAGCCCGAGCCCCCGATCAGCCGCACGACCCGCTCCCGGTGCCCACGCCAGGGTTCGAGGAGCTCGAGCATCCCGTCGTCGTCCACCGGCGCCCCGGTGAGCGCCCACCCGACGAGCGCCGGCACGTGGAAGTCCCCGACGCTCGGCGAGTCCGGGTCACCGTGCGCACGCTGCGCGGTCTCGGCAGCCGTCCACCGGCCGATCCCGGGCACCGACTGCAGCCGCTCGGCCACGACCGCTCCCCCGCGGCCGAGCCCGAGGGTCCGCTCGAGCGCCGGGGCGACCCGCATCGCCCGCATCACGGTCGCCGACCGACCGGGTTCGATGCCGGCCCGGTGCCACTCCCAGCTCGGGATCCGGGCCCACTGCTCCGCGGTCGGCTGCACGAACATGCCGTCGGGCGCCGGCCCGGGTGCGGGTTCACCGAATCGCCGCAGCAGGTACCGCCAGGCGCGCCAGGCCTGGCGCGAGGTCACCTTCTGCTCCATGACCGCCGGCACGAGCATCGCGACGACCGTGTTCGTGCGGAGCAGGCGGAGCCCCGGTTGGCGGTGGCGCGCCTCGGCCAGGAAGGGGTGCGCCCGTACGTCCAGGTCGGACCAGTCGTCGCCGCGGCCGAGCAGGTCCGGGGCGTGCTCGACCGCCCACCCGGCGCCGTCGCCCCACGCCGACACCGCGACGGCGTCCGCGCCCGCCCGCCGGACGAGCACCGAGGCCGCGCCGGTCGGCGTGCGCAGGGCGAGCCACGTGTCGGCGCCGACCACCTGGAAGGCGGGGTCGCCGGAGCCGCGCTGCAGGGGCCGGAGGGTCGCGCGGACGTCCAACGCGCCTCCAGGCCGGTAGACCGTGTCCACGCGACCGGCCGCAGCCGACGGGGCGGCGGCGACGGGAGACGGCAGGGACACACGGGGATGGTAATGCCACACCACCGTCGGACATGATGGGACCGTCCCCGCACCACCCGACAAGGGAGTCTCCATGCGCATCGGCATCCTCACCTCCGGAGGCGACTGCCCCGGCCTGAACGCGGTCATCCGCGGCATCGTGCTCAAGGGCATCGCGATCCACGGACACGAGTTCGTGGGGTTCCGCGACGGCTGGCGGGGCGTCGTCGACGGCGACATCGTGCCGCTCGGGCGCAAGGACATCCAGGGCATCGCGAAGCAGGGCGGGACCATCCTCGGCACGAGCCGGACGAACCCGTTCGAGGGGCCGAACGGCGGCGTCGAGAACATCACGGCGACGCTCGAGCGGCACGGCATCGACGCGATCGTCGCGATCGGCGGTGAGGGCACCCTCGCGGCCGCGAAGCGCCTGACCGACGCGGGGCTCAAGATCGTGGGCGTCCCGAAGACCGTCGACAACGACCTCGGCGCGACCGACTACACGTTCGGCTTCGACACGGCCGTCGCGATCGCGACCGAGGCGATGGACCGCCTGCGCACCACCGGCGAGTCGCACTCCCGCTGCATGGTCGCCGAGGTGATGGGCCGCCACGTCGGATGGATCGCGCTGCACTCCGGGATGGCCGCCGGCGCACACGCGATCCTCATCCCGGAGCAGAAGACGAGCATGGAACAGATCGCCGAGTGGGTGCGGTCGGCCTACGACCGTGGCCGCGCCCCGCTCGTCGTGGTCGCCGAGGGCTTCGTCCCCGACCACGAGGACAACGCGCACACCGAGCGCGGGCTCGACGCGTTCGGGCGGCCGCGGCTCGGCGGCATCGGGGAGCGCCTGGCGCCGATGATCGAGGAGCTGACGGGCATCGAGACGCGGGCGACGACCCTCGGGCACATCCAGCGCGGCGGGACGCCGACCGCGTACGACCGGGTGCTGTCGACCCGGCTCGGGCTCGCGGCGATCGACTCCGTCGTCGAGGGTCGCTGGGGCCGGATGGTCGCGCTGCAGGGGACGGACATCGTGCACGTCTCGTTCGAGGACGCGCTCGGGGAGCTCAAGACGGTGCCGCAGGACCGCTACGACGAGGCCGCGATCCTGTTCGGGTGAGCGGCGGGTGCCGTTCCGCGCGCGGGGTGCCGTTCCGCGCGTCGGAGGCCGATCCGCGCATGGTGGGGCGTTCCTTCCGGCCCACCACGCGCGGATCGTCCTCCCATCGCGGACGCGATGGGCCGGAACGACGGGTGATGGGCCGGAACGACGGGCGATCGGCCGGGACGACGGACTGGAGGATCGGGGTAGCGTCCGACGCATGACGCGCGCAGTCCTCGTCTCCCGTTCCACCCCGCCCGCCGTCACGCAGGTCGACGTGCCCGAACCCGACGAGGGCGAGGCCCTCGTCGACGTCACGTACTCGAGCGTGAACTACAAGGACGGCCTCGCCCTCGCCGGCAACCCCGGCGTCGCCCGGGTCGACCCGCTCGTCCCGGGCATCGACGTCGTCGGCACGGTGTCCGCGCTCGGCCCCGGGGTGCACGACGTCGCGATCGGCGACCGGGTCGTGTGCAACGGCGCGGGCCTCGGCGAGACGCGGCACGGCGGCTGGGCCGAGCACGCGGTCGTCCCGAGCGGGGCCCTCGTCGTGCTGCCGGACGGCATCGAGGACTCCTTCGCCGCCGCGATCGGCACGGCGGGCTTCACGGCGATGCTGTCGGTCCTCGCCCTCGAGCGGCTGGTCGCGCCGGACGACGGCCCGGTCCTGGTCACCGGCGCCTCGGGCGGGGTCGGCACGGTCGCGATCGCACTGCTCGCGGCGCGTGGGTACCGGGTCACCGCCTCGACGGGGCGCACGACGAACGAGGCCTCGCTCCGCAGGCTCGGTGCGACCGAGGTCGTCGACCGAAGCACGCTCGCCGAGCTCGGGAAGCCCCTGCAGCGGGCGACGTGGGCGGGCGCGGTGGACAGCGTCGGCGGCGCGACCCTGGCGAACGTCCTCGCCGCTACCCGGTGGGGCGGCGCCGTCACGGCGTGCGGTCTGGCGCAGGACTCGGCGCTCCCGACGACCGTGATGCCCTTCATCCTCCGCGCGGTGTCGCTCCTCGGCATCAACTCCGTCGAGGCCCCGCTGCCCCTGCGGCAGCGGGCGTGGGACCGGCTCGCGACCGACCTCGACCCGGCGCTCCTGGCGGACGTCACGCGCACGGTCGACCTCGAGCACGCGATCGGCGTCGGCGCGGACGTCGTCGCCGGGCGGGTGCACGGCCGGACGGTGGTCGACCTCCGCGCCTGAGCAGCGTCGGCGCGGACGTCGATTCGGCTCGCAGGTGATTTGCCAAACGCTTGCGCACTGACACGCTAGGTTTGGTACACGGCACACACCGGACCCGTGAGGAGCACCATGCCCGTCCCCAAGTCGACCGTCGACAACTCGCCCCGCAAGCTCCTGCGGGACGTGGTGCTCGAGAAGATGCTCGCCGCGATCCAGGACGGCACCCTGCAGGCCGGTGAGCGCCTGAACGACGACGAGCTGGTGTCCTGGCTCGGCGTCAGCCGCACCCCGATCCGCGAGGCGATCGCGAAGCTCGTCGACTACGGCCTGGTCGAGATGGAGGCGAACCGCTACACCCGCGTCGCGTCACCGACCCGCGAGCAGTTCGACGACGCGCTGCAGCTGTACTACGGCTACGCCGAACTCGCGGCACGCTGGGCGGTCCCCCGCCTCGACGACGCCGCGTCGAAGAAGGCCCTGAAGCTCCTCGACGAGCTGGCCCGCCGCGCCGCCGCCGAGGACCCGAAGGTCTTCGCGACCCTCGACGAGCTCCTGCGCTTCTTCGTGGCGAACACCGGCAACGCGCTCATGGGGCAGCTCGGCGAGTCGCTCATCGTCCGCACCCAGTTCGTCATGCTCACCGAGCCGCAGTTCATGTTCTGGGACGCCGGCTCGGGCATCGACACCCTCGCCGCCGCGGTCCGCTCGAAGGACGGCGACGCCGCCGGCGCGGTCATCCGGGCCCTCGGCACGGCGCTGTTCGCCCACCTGCGCGAGGTCCGCACCCCGGCATGATGGAGGGCGTGACCGACGCCCTCCTCCACGCCACCGGTCTGCGCGTCACGCGCTCCGGCCGCGACCTGCTCCACGACGTCGACCTGACGGTCCGGAGCGGCGAGCACTGGGCGCTGCTCGGGCCGAACGGCGCGGGCAAGTCGACGCTGCTCGCGGTCCTCGGTGCGACGAGCCACCCCTCCGCGGGCACCGTCGACGTGCTCGGCCGACGGCTCGGACGCGTCGACGTCCGGGAGCTCCGCGAGCACATCGGGCACGTCGACCCCCGACACCGGGTGACGTCGCCGCTGACCGTGCTCGAGGTCGTGCTCACCGGCGTCACCGGGACGACCGACCTGATGATGCGGTGGTCACCCACCGCCCAGCAGCTCGCCACCGCACGGGGTCACGTCGCGGACGTCGGCCTGGAGGCACGGGTCGACGCACCCTGGCCCGTCCTGTCCCAGGGTGAGCGGGGTCGTGCACTCATCGCCCGCGCGCTGATGTCCGAGCCACGCCTGCTGCTCCTCGACGAGCCGGCCACGGGACTCGACGTCGCCGCACGGGAGCACCTGCTCGACACCGTCGACGCGCTCCGACTCCGGCGTCCCGGCCTCGGCAGCGTGATGGTCACCCACCACCTCGAGGACCTGCCGACGTCGACCTCGCACGCGATGCTGCTCCGGGACGGGGCCGTCGTGGCGCAGGGTCCCGCCGATCGGGTCATCACGTCCTCCGCGGTCTCGCACGCCTTCGACTTCCCGCTCGCCGTGGTGCGGACCGAGGGCCGCTGGCACGCCCGCCGGGCGGCCTGACCACCGATCCCGCCCCCCGCAAGACGCAACGTCGGCGAGTTCGCGCAGCGGAATGTCGCTGCGAGAAACCGCCGACGTTGCGTTCTGCGAACGCCGCCGTCGATCGGCCCCTACGCCGTCGCGGCAGCGGCCGCCTTCGCCGCTGCCGGCAGCGCCTCGAGTACGCGGCTGACGGCACGGTCGTCGTGCGCGGCCGTGACGAACCACGCCTCGAACACGCTCGGCGGCAGGGTCACGCCGGCGTCGAGCATCGCGTGGAAGAACGGCGCGTACCGGAAGGCCTCCTGCGCCCGGACGTCGTCGTAGTTCCGCGGCGCCTCGTCCAGGAACGCGAACGAGAACAGGTTCCCCGCGTGCTGCACGGTGTGCGCCACCCCCTCGGCGGACAGCGCGGCGCTCGTGGCCTCGGCGATCGTCGCCGCGGTCCGGTCCAGGTGCGCGTACACCTCGGGCGTCGCGGCCCGGAGCGTCGCGGTGCCGGCGGCGACGGCGAGCGGGTTCCCGGACAGCGTGCCCGCCTGGTACACGGGGCCGAGCGGGGCGAGGAAGTCCATGACCTCCCGACGGCCGCCGAGGGCCGCGAGGGGCATGCCCCCGCCGATGACCTTGCCGAACGTGACGAGGTCCGGCTTCCACCCGATGCCGTCCGGCACGGTGTTGGACGCCTCGAGTCCCCACCAGCCGGCGGGGCCGACCCGGAAGCCGGTGAGGACCTCGTCGACGATCAGCAGCGCGCCGTTCGCCTTCGTGATCTGCGCGAGCGCCCGGTTGAAGCCGCGCTCCGGGGCGAGGACGCCCATGTTCGCGGCGGCGGCCTCGACGATCACGGCGGCGATGCGCTCGGAGTGCTCGTCGAACGCACGGCGCACGGCGTCCAGGTCGTTGTACGGCAGCACGAGGGTCTGCGCGGCGGTCTCCGCGGTGATGCCCGCGCTGCCGGGGAGCGCGAGCGTCGCGACGCCCGAGCCCGCCTCGGCGAGCAGGGAGTCCGAGTGCCCGTGGTAGTGCCCGGCGAACTTCACGAGGAGGTCGCGGCCGGTGTACCCGCGCGCCAGACGGATGGCGGTCATCGTCGCCTCGGTGCCCGTGGACACCATGCGGAGCTTCTCGATCGGCCCGTCGCCGTCGACCTGCACCCGCTGCTTGACGAGCTCGGCGAGCTCGGTCTCCCCCGGGGTGGACGCCCCGAAGGACAGCCCGCGGGACGCCGCCTGCTGCACGGCCTCGACCGTGCCGGGGTGCGCGTGCCCGAGGATCGCCGGACCCCACGACGCGACGAGGTCGACGTACTCGCGCCCCTCGGCGTCGGTGACGTAGGCGCCCTTCGCGGCGGTCAGGAAGCGCGGGGTGCCCCCGACGGAGCCGTACGCACGGACGGGCGAGTTCACGCCGCCGGGGATGCTGTTCTTCGCTCGAGCGAAGAGCTGGCCGTTCGCTCCGGACTGCGCTGCCGTGGTCGCCGTCGTGGTGGTCATTCGGGGGCCTTCCCGGTCGAGGCGACGCCGGACACCGCCGCGGTGCTGCCGGTCGTGCGCAGGCCGGCCTCCTGGTTGAGCTGGCGCGCGACGTCCACCGCGAAGTAGGTGAGGATCGCGTCGGCACCGGCACGCTTGATGCCGACGAGGGCCTCCATCGCCGCGGCGTCGCGGTCGATCCACCCGTTCTGGGCGGCTGCCGTGATCATCGCGTACTCGCCGGAGATCTGGTACGCCCACACGGGGACCTCGGAGACGTCGGCGGTGCGGGCGAGCACGTCGAGGTAGCTCATCGCGGGCTTCACCATGACGATGTCAGCGCCCTCCTCGATGTCGAGCAGGACCTCGCGGAGCCCCTGCCGACCGTCGGCGGCGTCGATCTGGTAGGTCCGGCGGTCGCCCTGCAGGGTCGACGCCACGGCCTCGCGGAACGGCCCGTAGAACGCGCTCGCGTACTTCGCCGAGTACGCCAGGAGCGCGGTGCCGCTGTGCCCGGCGCTGTCGAGGGCGTCGCGGGCGGCGGCGATCTGGCCGTCCATCATGCCGCTCATGCAGACGAGCTCGGCGCCGGCCTCGGCCTGGGCCACCGCCATGTCGCGGTAGCGCAGGAGCGTCGCGTCGTTGTCGACGGAGCCGTCGGCCGCGAGCACACCGCAGTGGCCGTGGTCGGTGAACTCGTCGAGGCACAGGTCGGACTGCACGACGAGTGCGTCGCCCACCTCTTCCTTCGCGATGCGGATCGCGACGTTGAGGATGCCGTCGGGGTCGGTCGCGCCGGACCCCTCGGCGTCCTTCGTCGTCGGCACGCCGAACAGGTTCACGCCGCCGATGCCCAGCTCCGCGGCCTCGTTCAGGGCGCGGCGGAACGAGTCGAGGGAGTGCTGCTGCACGCCCGGCATGCTCGAGATCGGGATCGCGGATGCCGTGCCCTCGCGGATGAACATCGGCAGCACGAGCTCGGCGGGGTGGAGCCGGGTCTCGGCGACGAGTCGTCGCATGGCGGGGGTGGCGCGCAGCCGACGGGGGCGGACCTGCGGGAAGCGTCCGGTCACGATGACCTTCCTGTTCTGGGGTTCGGGTGGAGGGTCTCGACGACGGCGTCGAGGAGGGCTGCTGCGGACCGACCGCGGGCGACGACCTGCACGGGCAGCCCGGCTGCACGGGCGGCGTCTGCGGTGGCGGGTCCGATGCACGCGACGAGCGTGCGGGGATCGAGGGGGGTCATCCGGCGGACGACCTGCTGGGCGACGCTCCCGCTCGTCACGAGCACGGCGTCGGGTGGCGGGACGAGCACGACCGGGTCGTCGCCCGTCCCCACGGTACGGTACGCGACCACGTCCGACACGTCGATGCCGCGGGCCCGCAGTCCGTCGACGACCGTGGGTGCGGCGATCTCGGAACGCGGGAACAGGACCGGCCCGGCGGTGTCCGGCAGTGCGGCCACCAGCCCCGCGGCGGACTCGTCGTCCGGCACCAGGTCGACGGGCCAGCCGGCCTCGCGGGCGGCGCGGGCGGTCGCCTCGCCGACGCAGGCCACGGCCACCCCGGCCGGGAGGCGCATGGTGCGTCCGGCGACCACACGGACGGCCGTCGCACTGGTCACCACGAGCCACGGGGCACCGGGCGCGACCCCGTCGTGACCGGTGCGGTCCGCGGGCCGCGCGCCGAGCCTCCTGTCCGGATCCGCCCCGAGGCGGGCGAGGGCCGCGTCGAGGGCTGCCGGGTCCGCCGGCGGTGCGTCCGTGATGAGCGGGACGACGACGGGCTCGAGCCCGCGTGCACGGGCCGCTGCGGCGACCTGGTCGCCCCACGCACCCCCGCGCGGGACGAGGACGACCGGGGGCCGTGCCTCGTCCGCGACGTGGGTGCTGTCGTCCGTGGTGACCGCCTACTCCGCGGGGGTGGCCAGGCCGGGCCCGGCCGAGTGGTCGCCGTCGGCCGGCTCTCGTGACACAGACGAGGCGAGGTCGGCCAGCTCGGCCGCACCGTTCTCGAGCAGCTCCGCGGCGACACGACCGGCGACCGCGAGGGCCTCGTCGAGCCGGTCCTGCGCCGAGCCGTCGAGGTGGGCGGCGTGCGACGCCGTGCGGTACTCGGACCCGTCCGGGCGGTAGACCGTCGCGGAGACGAGCAGCAGCTCGGCGTCCACGACCGCCGTCGCACCGATCGGGGCGGAGCAGCCGGCCTCGAGCTTCGCGAGGACCTCGCGCTCCGCCGTCACCGTCAGGCGCGTCGGGGCGTGGTCGAGCTTCCGGAGTGCGGCGAGCAGGTTCTCGTCCGTCTTCGCCGTGCTGGTCAACACCTCCGTCCGGATCTCGACCGCCAGCGCACCCTGTCCGGGCGCACTCGGCCAGAAGCCGAGGTCGAGGAGCTCCGTCGCGGCGTCCAGCCGGTCGATCCGACCGAGACCGGCGGCGGCGAGCACGACCGCGTCGAGGTCGTCCTCGACCCGGCCGAGCCGGGTGTCGATGTTCCCGCGGATGTCCACGACGTCCAGGTCCGGCCGCTTCGCCCGGAGCTGCGCGACCCGGCGGGGCGAGCCCGTGCCGACCTTCGCGCCCTCGGGCAGGGTGTCGATCGTCGCGGCGTTCCGGGCGACCAGGACGTCACGGGCGTCTGCACGCTTCGGCACCGACGCGATCGTCAGGCCGTCGTACGGCGCCGTCGGGAGGTCCTTGAGCGAGTGCACGAGCACGTCGACCTCGCCCGCGACGAGCGCCTCGCGCAGGGCGCTGGCGAACACGCCCGTGCCGCCGAGGCTCGCGAGCGACGCACGGTTCGTGTCGCCCTCGCTCGTCACCGTGACGAGCTCGACGGGCCGACCGGCGGCCTTCGCCAGCCGGTCGGCGACGTCCTGCGACTGCGCGACCGCGAGCCGGCTGGCGCGGGTGCCGAGCCGGATCGGGGCGGGGCCGTCGGACGCTGCCGAGCCGTCGGTCGTCGTCGGCGCGCTGTCCGCGTCCGTCACGGTGCGACGCCGGCCGCCGCGGGCTTGAACCCGGCGCGGACGTTCTCGCAGCAGCCCGGACGGCACACGTCGTACCAGGGGCCGATGTCGGTCAGGTGCGGGCGCTCGCTCGTCGGCGTGCCGTTGACGCGCTCGAGCACGAGGTCGACCAGGCCGGACACGTACGCCGGGTCCACACCGGGCGTCTGCGTGCGGAGCGACCAGAAGCCGAGCTCACCGGCGGTCTCGGTGGCCTCTTCGTCGAGGTCCCACATGACCTCCATGTGGTCGCTCACGAAGCCGAGCGGGACGATGAGCACGGCGCGGGTCGGGCCGCCCTGGAGCTCGTCGTTCATGTAGTCGTTGATGTCGGGCTCGAGCCACGGCTGCGACGGGGGGCCGGAGCGCGACTGGTAGACGAGCTTCCAGGCCGGCTTCGACGTGCCACGCAGGTGCGCGTGCTCGGGCTGCTCGAGCAGTTCGTTCCACGCCTGCTCGAGGACGACCTCGGCCACGGCGAGGTGCTGCGCCTCGTACGCGCCGTGGTCGTCGAACCCGCGGAAGTCCGGGCCGGACTTCGCGGCGTCCGAGGACGGGATGGAGTGCGTCGAGAACAGGACGTGCAGCTCGGTGGCGACGTCGAGTCCGTCGTTCTCGGCGATCGCGCGGGCCATGCCGTCGCGGACGCCGTCGACGAACGGCCGGACGAAGCCCGGGTGGTCGAAGAACTGGCGGACCTTGTCGACCTGGATCGTGTCGATCAGACCGGTCTCGGTGAGCACGCGGGCGTAGTCCTCGCGGTACTGGCGGCAGCTCGAGAACGACGAGTAGGCGCTCGTGGCGATCGCGATGAGCTTCGTGAAGCCCTTGTCGGCGGCCTCGGTGAAGGCCTCTTCGAGGTAGGGCGCCCAGTTCCGGTTGCCCCACAGCACGGGCAGGTCGATGCCGCGCTGCGCGAGCTCGGCCTCGAGCGCCGCCTTGAGGGCACGGTTCTGCGCGTTGATCGGGCTGACACCGCCGAAGTGCCGGTAGTGGTGCGCGACCTCCTCCAGCCGCTCGTCCGGGATCCCGCGGCCGCGGGTGACGTTGCGGAGGAACGGGATGACGTCGTCCTGGCCCTCGGGACCACCGAAGCCGGCCAGCAGGATCGCGTCGTACGCGGTCGGGACCTCGACGTGCTCGGGGCCGTCGGCCGCGGCGGGCGTCGCGGCGAGGACCGTGCCCCGCCCGTTCGAGATCTGACTGGTGTCGGTCACGACAGCACCTCCGGCAGTTCGGCGGTCGTCACCCGACGACCGGTGAAGAAGGGGACCTCTTCGCGCACGTGCAGGCGCGCCTCGGTGTAGCGCAGGTCGCGCATCAGGTCCACGAGGTCGACGAGCTCCGGGCTCTCGAGCGGCAGGATCCACTCGTAGTCGCTCAGGGCGAACGTCGCGATGGTGTTGGTGAGCACCCGGCGGTACTTCGCGCCGGCGATGCCGTGGTCGCGGAGCATCTTCGAGCGCTCTTCCTCCGGCAGGAGGTACCACTCGAACGACCGGACGAACGGGTACACCGTGATCCAGGCCTCGGGGTCCTTGCCGCGCAGGAACGCGGGGGTGTGGCGTTTGTTGAACTCGGCCTCGCGGTGCATGGCCATGACGTGCCAGACCGGTTCGGCGTCCTGGAACAGGCCGGTGCGACGGACCTCGCGCAGGACCGCCTGGATCGCCTGGGCGTCGTCACCGTGCAGCCAGATCATGACGTCGGCGTCCGCGCGGAAACCGGACACGTCGTAGAACCCGCGGATCGTGACACCGCGCTCGGCAGCAGCGGCCACCACTGCGTCGAGTTCGGCGACGGCGTCGTCACCCGGACGGTGGACCGGGCCGAGCGGCCGGCGGAAGACCGCCCACAGGGCGTACGCCGTCAAGAGGTTCGGGTCGATGCCCGAGGAAGGGTCTGTCTCGTGTGCGGGGGACTGCACGTCGGAGCTCATGGGTCCTTGTCCTGTCGGTTGCCTGGGTCGTGGCTGCGCGCCGCGTCCGGAGGACCACCGATGGGGCGGTCTACCGCCGTCGGAGCACCGCTACGACGATACTCCCGACCACTGCCACACCGGCTGCGAGCCCCGCCAGGTAGGGCACGGGCTTCTCGTCGATCCCCCGCTTGACCTTCGACGCGGCGATGCCGAGCTGCTTCGGGACGTTGAGCTTGTCCTCGATCGCGTCGAGGGTCTCGAAGAGCTGGTCGCGGTCCGCCTGGACGCGCTTCGCCAGGTCGTCGTGCTGGTCCGTCACGGTTCCTCCGTCGGGGGTGCTGGTCGCGGTCGTGCTCGTCAGGACCGGATGCCGGGTCGGCTCGAGGGCTTGTTGCCCATGCCCTTCACCGCGTTGATGTCGTCCTTGACGCTGTCGATCGTGCGCTTCGGGGTGAGCGGCAACGCCTTCTGGAAGCGCTTCCACCCGATCAGGCCGAGGATCCCGGCGACGATCAGCATGACGACGGCGACGATCAGCGCGGCGAGCCACGCCGGCATCACGACGGCCAGGCCCATCACGGCCGCTGTGAGCAGGACGCCGATCGCGTAGAGCAGGACGACCAGGGCGCCGATGAGCAGCCCGGCGGCGAGGCCGATGATCTTCGCCTTGCCGATGAGCTCGGCCTTGAGCAGGTCGATCTCGCCCTTGACCAGGTTCTTGACGAGCTTCGGGACGTCCCCGACCAGACCGAACAGCGAGCGGGACCCACGGGAGCGGGTGTCGCTCATGAGGTGCGGGCGTCCTTCTTCTGACCGACCTTGCGGACGACCTTCTTCGTCTGCTCGCCGACGAACTCGGCGACGTCCGGGGTCTTGTCCTGGATGAAGTCCTCGGCGACGTGCACGCCCTTCTGGACGCCGTTGCTGTTCCAGATCTTGCCGCTGACGGTCTTGATCTGCTCGTACCGCGCCCGTCCGGCTCGCGATCCCAGGACGTACCCGAGTGCGGCGCCGGCGACGAACAGGAGCTTGCCTCGCATGTGCGAATCCTCCGTGGTTTCGGTGTGCGGTGGTCATGCGCCGAACGGAATACGTCCGGCGTCCCACCACAGTAGCCCTCGGGGGGTCCCCGGTCCGCTCAGGATCCCAGGACGCGCTCAGCGGACGCCCGGGCCGCCGCCACGATGCCCGCGAGTCCGCGGCCGCTCGAGGCCTCGCCGATGCCCTCGACGCCCTCGGCCAGACCGGCCGCCGTCAGGTCCGGCCCGTACCAGCGGACGCGGGCCGCGCCGGCCACCCGGTCCGGGGTCACCGGCACGCCGAGCAGGGCGGTGGCGTCGCGGGTGGCGCGGGTCCCGACCGCGTCGTCCGGATCGACCGGGAGGCTCGTGGCCACGCCCGCCGGGTCCGTCGCGTCGTCGTGCGGTGCGGTCGCGTAGCTGAGGCGCAGGACGTGGCGCCCGCCGGCTGCCTCGGCGAGCCACGGCCACTTCGCGGTCGCGTGCGTCAGGGCCTTCGCGCTGACGCCGTCGGCCTCCGGGTGCACGAGCATCCCGGTGCCGCGCGGCGCGGCGTCGAGCTCGGGCTGGTCGACGACGAGCGTGACGAGCTCGATGCCGGTGCGGTCGGGAGCGGCGGTCCGCATCGGGTCGGCGGTGGACGACAGCACGACCTGCGCCGGGATCCGCTCGCGGGTGCCGCGGGCGGTGACGACCTCGACCGCGTGCCGCTCGACCGCGGTCGCCCGTGTGCGCATCCGGACCTCGACGCCGTACGTCTCGGTGTCCGCCACGAGTTCGTCGACGAGCCGGACGATGCCGCCGCGGATGCCCTGGACCGCGGAGCCGGCGGCGGCACGGGAGCGCAGGGCCAGCACGGCGCGGGCGAGGGACCCCTCGCGCTGCAGAGCCGCTCGGAGCCCGGGGGCGACGCGGTCGGGGTCGAGCTGGTCCGGGTGGGTCGAGTACACGCCGCCCGCGACCGGCACCACCAGGTCGTCGAGCACGCGCTCGCCCATGCGCTTCCGGACGAGGGCGCCGAGCGACGTCGCCTTCGCGCCCACCGGGGACGGCAGCAGCGAGTCCATCTGCGCGCGGAAGCCCCCGCCCTGGCCGATCACCGCGGTGACGTCGGCGGCCATCGGGGTCCCGGGGATGCCGAGGAACCCGGTCTGCGGGATCGGGGCCGTGCGGCCGTCGCGGGTCATCAGCCAGGCGCCGCGGGGGTCGGGCGACACGATGTCGTTGCCCAGGCCGAGCTCGGTCGCGAGCCGCGCGACGGCGTCGGTCCGGGTCGCGAACGACTCCGCGCCCATGTCGAGGTCGAGGCCCGCGACCGTGTGCCTGCGGAGCATCCCGCCCAGTCGGTCCCCCGCCTCGACGAGCACCACGTGCGCTCCGCCCTTCGCGAGGTCGCGAGCGGCGACCAGGCCGGCGACCCCGCCGCCGACCACGACGACGTCGGTCACGCGGCGGTCTCCTCGCCGTCGCCAGCGGCGTCGGCCGCGCCGCTCCCGAGCGAGTGGACGAGCTCGACGACGCGGGTCAGCACGGACGGGTCGGTCTCCGGCGGGACACCGTGCCCGAGGTTCACGACGTGCGCCCGGGCCGCCCCGCCGCGGCGCACGACGTCGCGGACGTGGGCCTCGAGCACCGGCCACGGGGCCGCCAGCATCGCGGGGTCGACGTTGCCCTGCACGGTCACGCCCGGGCCGACGCGGCGGACGGCCTCGTCCAGGGGCACGCGCCAGTCGACGCCGACCGCGTCCACCGCGAGCGTGTCCGCCGGCTCGCCCATCGTCGTCATCTCGTGCAGGACCTCGCCGCTGCCGACGCCGAAGTGGATCCGCGGGACCCCGAGGTCGGCAACGTGCGCCAGCGCCGTGGCGGAGTGCGGGGCGACCGAGGCGACGTAGTCCGCACGCGAGAGCGAACCGACCCACGAGTCGAACAGCTGCGCGGCGGACGCCCCGGCGGTGACCTGCGCCCGGAGGAACGCCCCGGAGACGCCCGCTGCCCAGTCGAGCAGCCGGGCCCAGGTCTCGGGCTCGGCGTGCATCATCGTGCGGGCGCGGATGTGGTCCTTCGACGGGCCGCCCTCGACCAGGTAGGCGGCGAGCGTGAAGGGCGCCCCGGCGAACCCGATGAGGGGCTTCTCGCCGAGCTCCGCCACGGTCCGCTGCACGGCCTCGGTGATCGGTGCGAGCGCCGCCGGGTCGAGCGGCTCGAGGGCGTCCACGTCGGCCGCGGTGCGGATCGGCGAACCGAGCACCGGCCCGCGCCCGGGGACGATCTCGACGTCGACCCCCGCGAGCTTGATCGGCACCACGATGTCGCTGAAGAAGATGCCGGCGTCCACACCGTGGCGGCGCACCGGCTGCAGGGTGATCTCGGACGCGAGCGCCGGGTCGAGGCACGCGTCGAGCATCGCGGTGCCGACCCGCAGCTCCCGGTACTCGGGCAGCGACCGACCGGCCTGCCGCATGAACCACACCGGGAGCGTCTCCGGCCGGTCCCCGCGGAGCGCCCTGACGAGCGGCGACCCCGAGGTCCGACCGGTCACGAGCGGGTGAGTGTCGGGCAGCGCAGGGGTGGTGGCGTCGGTCACCGGACGATTCTCCCATCGGTCGCGGGGCTGTCCATGAGCACGCGGTCAGCGAACAGCCCGCGCAGCGATCGCGGGTTACGATGGAAGACGTGCTCATCTGTCTCACGGCGTCGCACCGCAACGCCAGCTTCGATCTCCTGGAGCGACTGAGCATCGGCGCACCGACCGCCGCGAGCCGTCTGGTGACGGACTCCGACGTGCTCGACGGAGCCGTCGTCCTCGCCACCTGCAACCGCTTCGAGGCCTACCTCGACATCGCGGGCGGCGACCGCGACTCCGCCGTGTCGGCCACCGTCGACGCCGTCGCGACCGCGAGCGACCTCGTGCCCGCCGAGGTCGCCGAGTCCGTCCAGGTCCTGGGCGGCGGGGACGTCGTGCAGCACCTGTTCGCCGTGTCGAGCGGGCTGGAGTCCGTCGTCGTCGGCGAGACCGAGATCTCCGGCCAGGTCCGACGCGCGCTCGAGGACGCCCGCGCGAACGGCACCACGACCTCCGAGCTCGAGCGGCTCTTCCAGGAAGCCGCGCACACCTCCCGCGGCGTCAAGACCCGCACCCGCATCGGCGCCGCCGGACGCTCGCTCGTCCGCCTCGGCCTCGAGCTCGCCTCCTCGCGCATCACCGACTGGGCGCACACCCGCGTGCTGCTCGTCGGCACCGGCAGCTACGCCGCCACGACGATCGCCGCGCTGCGCGACCGCGGTGCCGCGAACATCCAGGTCTTCTCGCCGTCCGGTCGCGCGCCGTGGTTCGCCGCCAAGCACGACCTCGTCGCCGCCACCGACCTGCGCGGGGCGATCGCGTCGAGCGACGTCGTCATCACGTGCACCTCGAGCGAGGTCCCGGTCGTCGAACCGGCCGACCTCGACGACGGACAGCGCCGGATCGTCATCGACCTCGGGCTCCCCCGCAACGTCGACCCCGACGCCGCGGACGTCGACGGCGTCGAGCTCCTCGACCTCGAGACGATCAGCATCCACGCGCCGATCGCCGAGCTGAACGCCGAGTCCGAGGCGCGCCAGATGGTGGACGACGCCGTGTCGCGCTTCCGTGCCCAGGCGCTCGAGCAGTCCACGACCCCGGCGCTCGTCGCGTTCCGGAAGCACGTCTTCGACATCCTCGACGACGAGATCGAGCGGGCGAAGCGCCGTGACGCCGACCCGGAGTCCGTCGAGCAGACCGAGCGCGCACTCCGGCACCTCGTCGGCGTCCTGCTGCACCGCCCGTCCGTCCGCGCCCGCGAACTCGGCCGTGCCGGGCGCGGCGAGGAGTTCGTCGGCGCCCTCGACGCCCTCTACGGCGTCCACCCCGAACCCGAGGCCGAGCTGCCGTCCCCCGTCGTCCCGCTGGCCGACCGGACCGCACCCGTCGCGGACCGGCGCGACGAGGCGGACGCGAGCTGAGCCTCCTGTCCGGCCCGCCCACGCTGCGCGTGAGCGCGGTGCTGCTCGTCCGTGACCGGCGCGTCCTGATGGTGCGTGCGCGCGGCCGCGACGTCCTCTACCTGCCCGGTGGCAAGGCGGAACCGCACGAGACCGACGTCCAGGCCGCGCTGCGCGAGGCCGACGAGGAGATCGCGGTGCGGCTCACCGCCGCCGACCTCGAGCCCTTCGGAACCGTCACCGAGCCGGCGCACGGACAGGCTCCAGGGACGATCGTCGCGATGGCGCTCTTCCTGGTCCGGCCGGGAGGCACGTCGGACTCCGCCACGCCGGTCGCCTCCGCGGAGGTGGACGAGGTGGAGTGGGTCACGTCCGCGGACGCGGACCGGTGCCCGCCGGCGGGCATCGAGACGCTCCGCCGGCTGGTCATCGCCGACCTGGTCGACTGAGCCCGACCGCTGCGGGCTACTGGTCCTTGTCGGTGTAGTGCCCCGCTGCCTCACCCAGGGTCGGCTCGGCCTCGCCCGGGATGTCGGACTCGACGTACTCGCCCTCGTCGCGGCCGTCACCGGCGCCCTGGGGTCGGGTCTCGCCGGGGATGTCGCTCGACACGAACTCGCCGGCGGGCTCGTTCGACGTGACGTGCTCGTCGCCGGGGATGTCGCTGTCGACGAACGCGCCGGCGCGGGGCTCGACGCCGTCCGCGCGGCCCTCGTCGCCGCGTGCCTGTTCGTGCTTGCCTGCCATGTCCGACCTCCGTCGCTCGTGTGGCGTGGCTGGTGCCTCGTCGTCGCGAGCATGCTCGGCGCGGCTGGACACTGCCCGAGACCCGTCCCCGCGTCGAGGGTCAGGCAGCGGTCACCGGGATCGTGACCCAGTCGCCGCCCCACGACGAGTACGGACCGACGGTCTGCTTGACGAAGACCTGGTCACCTGCGTGCAGACCGGCCAGGACGGCGGAGTAGTGGCCGCCGGCGTCGCCGGTCAGCCAGCGCTCCTCACCGTTCGGGAGCGAGACCCAGAGCGCGCCGTCCGGCTGCGCCTGGACGGACAGCTCCGCCTCGGGGCCGCGCTGGACCGCAGTGCCCTCGGGGACGTACGCGTGGGCCAGGAACTCGAGGCGCACGGCTGCGCGCTCGGTCCCCGCCGCGCCGTCGACCTTGATCCAGGCGATGCCGCCCCCCACCGACGCGGCGTCCGCAGTGCAGGTGATCGTTCCGCCGGCCTCGACCTCTCCCGAACAGATGTCGCGTCCCCCGAAGGACATCGTGTAGTGACCCGCCACGGTGCTCGTCGCCGTGATCTCGGGCACTCGGTCGTGGGTGGTCCACTCCAGCGGACCGGTCTTGACGGCACCGGACACCGTGGTGATCGCGACGGGCTCGCTCGCAGGGGCCGGGTCGCCCCAGGCGAACGCAGACGTCGGGACGGCGACGGTGGCGAGCGTCGCGGCGCCGGCCAGGGCGAGGGCGGCGCGACGGATGGGCTGTTTCACGGTGATCCTCCTCAGGATGTTCACGGTCGGCGACCATGCTGGCCGAGCGCGGCTGTCGATATTCCGTATGTCAGGTGATCCAGAGGACGGAGCAGCTGGACGCTCCCCGAGATCCGTCCCCCAGACCGGGTGTTGCGTTGCGGCATGCAGCGCAACGTGAAGACGATCGTCGTGTCCACCGTCACGGGTCTGCTCGCCCTGGGCGTCCTCGCCGGGTGCTCGTCCGGCGGGAACGCCGCGCCGACCGCGACCAGGACGGTCACGGCGACGGCGAGCGCACCTGCCGCGACGCCGACCTCGGGCGGGTCCGGTGGGGCAGACGGTTCCGGCGGATCGTCGGCGGCCGCGGGGTCCTCGGGTTCAGCGGACACCGCTGGCTCGTCTGGGTCCTCCGGCTCGTCCGGGTCCTCGGCCGACGGGTCGACCTGTCCGGCGTCGTCGCTCGCCGGCGGCACCGAGGCCGGCAGCGGTGGTGCCGCCGGGAGCACGATCATCCAGATCACCCTGCGGAACACCGGCTCGACGACGTGCACGCTCCAGGGCTGGCCGGGCGTCTCGTTCGTGGGCGACGGCGACGGGACGCAGATCGGGGCCGCCGCAGCGCTCGACCGGTCGTCCGCGCACCCCACGGTGACGCTCCGGCCGGGCCAGATCGCGGTCGCGCCGTTGAAGATCGCGAACGCGGAGGACTTCTCGAACGCGGCCTGCTCGCCGGTCGCCGCGGACGGGTTCCGCGTCTACCCGCCGGGGTCGAAGGAGTCGCTGTACGTACCGGCCCGCGGCTACACCGCCTGCGCCGAGTCGAGCGCAGCCTTGCTCGACGTCCAGGGGCTCGTGCCCGAGGGTCAGGCGGCCGACTGAGCCCCACCCGCCGATCTGTCACGATGGCCGGGTGACGTCGATCTCCTCGGAACGGCCGACGACCGACGAACTCGTCGACCTGTACGACGCCGTCGGCTGGACGGCGTACACGCGTGACCCGGCGGTCCTGCGTCGTGCGGTCGACGGCTCGCACCGCGTGCTCGCCGCGCGGGATGACGACGGCGTCCTCGTCGGACTCGTGCGCGTCGTGTCGGACGGCGCCACGATCGCGTACGTGCAGGACCTGCTGGTCCGCCCGGCGGCGCAGCGGACCGGTGTGGGCGGGGCGCTGCTCGACGCGGTGCTCGAGCGGTACGGGCACGTCCGGCAGACCGTGCTGCTCACGGACGCCGAGCCGGGACAGCGCGCGTTCTACGAGTCCCGCGGGTTCACCGAGGCACACGACGTCGAGCCGTCGTCGCTCCGGGCGTTCGTCCTGCTGCGCTGAACCCCTGCGGGCGGTCGGCGATCAGCGGTAGGACGGGGCGTGCACGACCTCGAGCACCTCGGTACCGAGTGTCCGGAGCGCCTCCACCACGCCGAGGCGTCGCTGGAGCGAGTCGTCGTCGAACGTCACGGTGACGGCGTAGCTCACCGACGACCCCGGCCCGCGGAGGATGCCGGCCTCCGCCCGCACCCCCGTCGACGACCCCGTGACGACGACCGCCTGCAGGCCGTGGTCGAGCGCCCGGTGCGCCAGGGGGTCGAGGCCGAACGAGCCTGCGACGAGGGACAGGTCGCTCGCGAGGGACAGCCAGCCGAGCACCCGGTTCGACACGGCCTCGTCGACGACCTCGCCGAGCGCCAGACCCCGCATCAGCCAGGCGAGCTCGCCGGTGGGCGCCACCGAGGCGTCCGGGGCGTCGTCAGGACCACGACGGTCCCGCACGCGGTCGATCAGGGCGGTCCGCTCGATCCCGAGCCCCTCGGCCCGCTCGCGCACGGCGTCGATGCCGACCGTGGAGAGCAGCGCGTTCATCGCCCAGGAGTCGGCCGTCGCCCCGACGAGCGTCGCGAGGTCGGGGACCTGCATGGTCGGCTCCTGCAGGAACTGCCAGAGGCCAGCACCCGTGGCGGTGTCCCGCGCCATGCGCTGCAGCCGGTCACCGTGCAGGCGGCCGTCCTCGAGCTGCGCAGCGGTCTCGATGAGGAGCAGGACGCGTCCGAGGCTCGCCACGGGCTGCACGAGCGTGTCGTCCACCGCCAGCAGGGCCTTGCCGGTCGAGGTGTCGATGACGGACGCACTGACGGACGCACCGTCCCGGGCCAGCGCACCCAGTGCCTCCAGGCCGGCCGCGAACCGCTCGTCCGCACCACCGCGGTGCCGTCCGCGCGCACGGACGCCGACCGCGGCGTCGACGTGCTGTCGACGCCGCGGACGGCGTGTGGAACCCGGTTCGGAGGACGCGGACGCGTCCGGTTCGGTCATCACCAGATCGCGACGCGCTCTGCCGGGTCGAGGTACATGGCGTCCTGCTCGGTCACACCGAAGGCCTCGTAGAAGCCGTCGATGTTCCGCACGACCTGGTTGCAGCGGAACTCCGTGGGCGAGTGCGGGTCGATCGAGAGCAGTCGTGCTGCCTCTTCCGGGCGGATCGCCATCCGCCAGGCCTGGGCCCAGCTGAGGAAGAACCGCTCGGCGCCGCTGAGGCCGTCGACCACGGGCGGCTCCTGGCCGTCGAGGGACAGCAGGTACGCCTTCCACGCGATCGACAGGCCGCCGAGGTCGCCGATGTTCTCGCCGATGGTGAGCGCGCCGTTGACGTGGCCGTCCGGGACCTCGGTCGGGACGAGGGCGTCGTACTGCGCGATGAGCGCCTTCGTGCGGTCCTCGAACGCGGCACGGTCGGCCTCGGTCCACCAGTTCTGCAGGCGGCCGTCCCCGTCGTACTGCGAGCCCTGGTCGTCGAAGCCGTGCCCGATCTCGTGGCCGATGACGGCGCCGATCGCGCCGTAGTTCGCGGCGGCGTCGCGGCCCGCGTCGAAGAACGGGAACTGCAGGATCGCCGCGGGGAACACGATCTCGTTGAAGCCCGGGTTGTAGTACGCGTTGATGGTCTGCGGGGTCATGAACCACTCGTCGCGGTCGATCGGCTGACCGATCTTGCCGAGCTCGCGGTCCACCTGGAAGGACGCGACCGCGCGGACGTTGCCGAGCAGGTCGGTCGGGTCGACGGCCAGCGCCGAGTAGTCGCGCCACTTCACCGGGTAGCCGATCTTCGGCGTGAACTTGTCGAGCTTGTCGAGCGCGCGGGCGCGGGTCTCGTCGGTCATCCAGTCGAGCGCGGTGATGCTCTGGCGGTAGGCCTCGACCAGGTTGGCGACGAGGTCGTCCATCTTCGCCTTGGACGTCTCGTCGAAGTGCTCCTGCACGTAGATCCGCCCGACGGCCTCGCCCATCGCACCCTCGACCAGGGAGACGCCGCGCTTCCAGCGCTCGCGCTGCTTCGGCGCACCGGTGAGGGCCGTGCCGTAGAACGAGAAGTTCGTCGCGGACAGCGCGCTCGTCAGGTAGGCCGCGGATCCTCGGACCACCTGCCAGCGGAGCCAGTCCTTCCACGCCCCGACCGGCTCGCGGTGCAGGAGCGCGACCAGCCCCGTGATGAACGAGGGCTCCCGCACGACGACCGTCTCGAAGGCGCCGGCCGGGGCGTCGATGGCGTCCACCCAGTGCTGCAGGTCGGTGCCGTGGACGAGTCCGGCGATCTCCGCCCAGGGCATCTTGTTGTAGGTCTTCTGGCTGTCGCGGGTCGTCACGTTGTCCCAGTGCTCCGCGGCGAGCGCCGTCTCGAGCGCGATCACGTGATCGGTGCGCTCCGCCGCGTCGTCGAAGCCCGCGAGCGGGAACATCGCGGCGACGAACTCGCGGTACTTCGCGCGGATGTCGGCGAACCGGTCCTCGCGGTAGTACGACTCGTCGGGCAGCCCGAGGCCGGACTGCTCGAGGAACACGACGTACGACTCGGGGTCGCCCGGGTCGTTGTCGACGAAGAGCTGCAGGAACCCGGGAAGCCCGAGCCGTTCGAAGCGGCCGACCATGCGGACGACGTCCTCGACGGAGTCGACCGCGTCGACCTCGGCGAGCAGGGGCTCGATCGGCTCCGTGCCGAGCGACTCCAGGTGCTGCTCGTCCGTGAAGGACGTGTAGAGGTCGCCGACCTTCCGCTCCTCGGTCCCCGGAGCGGCCTGCTGGGAGCGCTCGACGATCGCGCGGACGGCTTCCTCGGCAGCCTCGGCCAGCACCGTGAACGAGCCGTACCGCGCCTTGTCGTCGGGGATGGGCGTCGCGTCGATCCACGAGCCGTTCACGTGCCGGTACAGGTCGTCCTGCGGTCGGACCGCGGGGTCGAGCTCGTCGGTCGTGATCCCGGAGCCGAGGGCTCCCGAGGTCTGCGTGGTGCCCGTGCTCGGGTTCCCTGGCGTGGGTGCGACGTCCGTCATGCGTCCACGATAGCCACCACCACCGGCTCGGCACCCGGTCAGTGGCCACCCCTGTGGACGACCCCACAGGGTGCCGGCGGCCCGGTACGGTCATCGCATGGGACTCGGCTGGAAGCTGCACGGGGACGGCGCGACCGTCTCCGCCTCGACGATCGTGGCGCCGGACGAGCGCCTGAGCTGGGGGCGGACGATCGGCCTCGGTGTCCAGCACGTCGTCGCGATGTTCGGCGCGACCTTCCTGGTCCCGCTGCTGACCGGCTTCCCACCGTCCACCACGCTGCTCTTCAGCGGTGTCGGGACCCTGCTGTTCCTGCTCATCACGGGCAACCGGCTGCCGAGCTACCTCGGTTCCTCGTTCGCCTTCATCGCGCCGATCGCGGCCGCGACGAAGATCGGCGGCATCCCCCTCGCCCTGTCCGGCATCATCGTCGTCGGCGCCCTGCTCGCGCTCGTCGGCCTCGTGGTGCACCTGGCCGGTGCGGGCTGGATCGACCGGCTCATGCCACCAGTGGTCTCCGGTGCGATCGTCGCCCTGATCGGGTTCAACCTGGCGCCGGCCGCCCGCGACAACTTCACGAAGGCACCCCTGACCGCGGTGGTCACCCTCGCGGCGATCATCCTGGTGACCGTCCTGTTCAAGGGGCTCGTCGGCCGCCTGTCCATCGTGATCGGTGTCGTCGTCGGCTACGTCGTGGCCGCACTGTCCGGGCAGGTCGACCTGTCGAAGGTGTCCGAGGTCCCCTGGGTCGGCCTGCCGACCTTCACGGCGCCGGCCTTCGACCCCGGGCAGCTCGCCGTGTACCTGGGCTTCGTGCCCGTCGTCCTCGCGCTCGTGGCCGAGAACGTCGGTCACGTGAAGGGCGTCGGGCAGCTGACCGGACGCGACCTCACGCCGCTGACCGGACGCGCGCTCATGGCGGACGGCCTGTCGACGGTGCTCGCCGGCGCCGGGGGCGGTTCGGCCACCACGACCTACGGCGAGAACATCGGCGTCATGGCCGCCACACGGGTCTTCTCCACCGCCGCGTACTGGGTCGCGGGCATCGTCGCGATCCTGCTCGGGCTGTCGCCGAAGGTCGGGATGGTCATCTCGTCGGTCCCGGCCGGCGTGCTCGGCGGTGCGACCACGGCGCTGTACGGCCTGATCGGCGTCATCGGCATCCGCATCTGGGTCGAGAACAAGGTGGACTTCGCCAAGCCGAAGAACCAGCTGACCGCGGGCATCGCCCTGATCATGGGCATCGCCGACTTCACGTTCTCGTTCGGTGGCGCGACCTTCGGCGGCATCATCGTCGGCACCGTCGCGGCGATCGCCGTCTACCACCTGATGGACCTGGTCGGCCGGGCACGGGGCACGGAACTGGTCGCGCCGAAGGCCTCGGACGCGGCGCACGCCGCGACCGGCGCGGTCCCGGCGGAGCCGCGCGCGGACTGACGCACGGACCACCGGACGGGAGGATCGTGGCCAGCCCGCCACGATCCTCCCGTCCGGCGTCCCGCCAGCCCGTCAGCCCACCTGCCCGCCTGCCGGGACCGGCCGGGTCAGCGGAGGCCGGTGAGGCCGACCACCAGCTGGACCACCGCCAGCACGACGAGCACCACCACCAGGCCGACGGTGCCCCACCGCTCGATGCCCACCCGCAGGGCGGACAGGGGCCGGTGCGCACGCGGACCGGCGGCAGCCGCGAGGACGACCGGCGCAGCGACCGTCGAGGCGGCGACGACCACGAACAGCACGGCCGCCACGACGGCCTGCCCCGGCGCGGGGTCAGCGTCGCCGAACGCCAGTCCCGCGGTGAGCGCGAGCACGAGCGCCTTGGGGTTGCAGAACAGGAGCAGGCCGAGGCCGAAGCCGTGACCGGTGCCGAGCCGCTCGACGGCGTCCGACCACCGGGCACTCGACGGACGCCCGTCGGGCAGGCGCCGTGTCGTCCACTGCCAGACGGCGAGTCCGGCGAGCACCGCGGCGGCGGCGAGCGCCACGACGGCCTGCACCGACGACCCGCCGGCGGTCTCGAGCGGGAGCCGCTCGCCGACGAGGACCGCGACCACGAGCGCCACGGCCACCGCCGTCGCCCACCCGACCAGGCAGGCGATCGCGGGTCCGTACCCGCGGCGGTGCCCGAGCAGGAAGACGACCGACGCGATCGGCAGGGGGCTCAGGGCGATCCCGACGGCACCGGGCACGAGGGCGGTCAGGTCCACGGTCGGAGCGTACCGCCACCAGAATGGTGCGGTGCCCCGTCCTCCCGCGTCCGCCGAGCGCCCTGCTCGCTCCGAGCAGCGCGGGGTCGACCGGGACATCGTCCGGCTCGCGGTGCCCGCCCTCGGGGCGCTCGTCGTCGAGCCGCTCTTCCTGCTGACGGACACCGCGCTCGTCGGGCACCTCGGGGCGACCTCCCTCGCCGCGGTCGGCCTGGCGGGCGCCGTGCTGCAGACCGTGACGGGGCTCCTCGTCTTCCTGGCGTACTCGACGACCCCGGCCGTCGCCCGGGCCCTCGGTGGTGGGGACCGTCGCGGCGCGGTGCACGCCGGTATCGACGGGATGTGGCTCGCGCTCGCGCTCGGCGTCGTGCTCGCGCTCGTCGGGTGGCCGCTGGCCGGGCCGCTCGTCGACCTGTTCGGCGCCTCGCCCGCGGTGTCGGCGGCCGCGACGGCGTACCTGACGGTGTCGCTGATCGGCCTGCCCGGGATCCTCGTCGTGACCGCCTCGACCGGACTGCTGCGCGGTCTGCAGGACACCAGGACCCCGCTCGTCGTCGCGACCGTCGGCTTCGTGGCGAACGGGCTGCTCAACGCCGTGCTCATCTACGGCGCGGATTGGGGCGTCGAGGGCTCGGCGGCCGGCACCGTCATCGTGCAGTGGGCCATGGCGGCGGTCTACGTCGGCATCGCGGTCCGCGCAGCCCGGGCGTCCGGTGCGCCGCTGCGGCCGGGAGCGTCCGGCGTCGCACGCGCGCTGCGGTCGGGGGCGTGGCTGTTCCTCCGCACCGCCTCGCTGCGGGTCGCGATGCTCGCGACCGTCGGGACCGCGGCGGCGCTCGGGACCACCGGGCTCGCGACGACGCAGGTCGGACTCACCGTCTTCTCGACCCTGGCGTTCGCGCTCGACGCCCTCGCCATCGCCGGACAGGCCCTCGTCGGGCACGGCCTCGGCGCGCGCGACCCCGACCGGGTACGGCTCGTCACCCGGCGGCTGGTGCTGCTCGGCATCGCCGGGGGCGTGCTCCTCGGGCTCGTGACGGTGGCGGTGAGCGGCCTGCTCGGACCGGTGTTCTCCGACTCCGCCGCGGTCCGGGACGCGCTGCCCGTCGTGCTCGTCCTCATCGCGGTCGGGATGCCCGTCGCGGGCTACGTCTTCGTGCTCGACGGCGTGCTCATCGGCGCGGGTGACGCCCGGTACCTGGCGATCGCCGGCGGGGTCAACCTGGTCGTGTACCTGCCGCTCCTCTGGTGGGCGGGCGGCACGCTCGCGGGGCTCTGGGCGGCGTTCACGCTCGGGTACATCGGGGTCCGGGCGGTGACGCTCGGGCTCCGGGCGCACCGACGAGGCTGGATCGAACAGGCGCTGGCCCGGTGACGCGCTCCGGGGAAGGGACCGCGGTCGCGTCCTCCGCGGTGCTCGCGACGGTCGGCATCGGGGTGCAGGGGGTCGCGAAGCTCCTGGTCACGGTCGTCGTCGGCCGGGTGTTCGGCACCGAGACGCTCGGGCACACCACGGCCCTGCTGTCCCTGTCGGTCTTCGCGGCGCTGCTCTGGCCGAACGCGGCGGGGAACACGGCGTCGCGGTACCTCGCGGTCGCGCTCCGGGCCGGCCGGTCGGACGCCGCGGTGAACCGACTGCTCGGGGCTGCGACGGCGGTGTCGAGCGTCGTGCTCGCCGCGCTGACCGTGCCGATCGCCGTCGCGTGGGGCAACGGGCCGTGGACCGTCGTCGGCGGCGTCGCGGTGGTGGTGGCCTACGGCCTCTACTGCCACGCGCGGGGTGCGCAGCTCGGCTACGGTCGTGCGCCGCTGACCGCGCTGTGGGACACCGTCACGAGCGTGCTCGCGCTCGGGCTGCTCGTGGCCGTCTGCGTCGCCCGGCTCGAGGCCCTCGTGCTGCTCCCCCTGGCCGTCGGCTACACGGTGTTCGCGGTGGCGTGCTGGCCGCGGGGCAACCGGGCCGCCGGGCCGCCGGAGCCGACGACCGGGGTGCTCGGCTTCGCGCTGTGGAACGTCCTGGCCGTGACCACCGCGAACGGCCTGCTCCAGCTGACGATGATCGCGGCGCAGGTGAGCGTCTCCGCGCGCGAGGCCGGGGTCTACGCCGCCGCGTTCACGCTCGCGACGCCCGCCTCGATGCTCGGGCAGGCCCTGGGGCAGGTGCTCGTCCCCGCCTTCGCGCACCGGACCGACGGCGGGTCGCTGCGCTCCCGCGGCGCCGCCGTGCTCGTCGGGGGCTTCGCGGGCGGGACCGCGGTCGTGTTCGGACTCGTCGCCCTGCTCGCCGGGTGGTTCCTGCCGCTCGTCTACCCGGCCGAGGGGGCGGCAGCCGTGGCGGACCTGCGGTACCTGATGGTCGGCGTGTGGGTGTTCACGGTCGGGCTCGTGCCGGCGGCGCTCCTGCTCGCGGCCGGTCGGTCGCGGGCGGTGGCGCTGGCCTCGGTCGCGGGGTTCGTCGTGGGTGCGGTGCTGATGGCCGTGCTCGCGCCGGTCGCCGGGGTCGCGGGTGGGACGACCGGGTTCCTGGTCGGCAGCGCGGTGAACCTGGTCGCGGTGCTCGGACTCGGGCTGCGGCGGCGCTGAGCACGGCTGCCCCGTCAGTCGAACGTCGGCGTGGTCGCCGAGCACCGCACCGGCTCGCCCGGCGCACTCGAGGTGTCGGAGGCGATCTCGCGCCCGCCGTCGAGCAGGATGTGGCAGGTAGCGGTCGCCCCGGCGGCGGGCGTCGCCCGGACCGAGGCCCGGTCCTCCGCGAGCACGACGAGCTCCCGCGTCCAACGCGATCCGCCGTCCGACGCCTTCCGGGTCTTCCGGTCGCCGAGGTCGACCTCGCGAGGCGCGTCCCCGCGGCCGTCGGCGCCCTCGACGTGGACGTCCGCGAGCGTCGCGCCGACGGGCTGGTCGACCGTCACCTCGTACGTCACGGCCCACGCGTCGCCCAGCTGCTGGTGGACGACGCTGCAGCCGGTCAGGAGCCCGATGGAGGCGGCTGCGGCGACGAGGGCGGTGGAACGACGGACGGTGGTGCGCGTGCTGGTGCTGGTGCTGGTGCTGGTGCTCATGCTCCGAGCCTGTCCGGTCGGCGCCCGGGGATCGTCCGCCCGCGGTCTCGACGGGGTCGGCCGACGGGACGACCGTCGGTCATCCCCGCGACGGGTCCGCTTCATCGGCGGCCGAGGGGACCCTCGATGGTGCGGAGGGCGCATCCTGGTCATCCACGAGCGGAGCGGGCGGTCGTCGCGGAGACCGACGGCATCGGGGGAGCAATCATCGAGAGCACTGGGCGCGACAGGCTTCTTGACCACCTGCGAGCAGCACCCCCGGAAGTGTGATCCAACGTGGTACTCAGCCCCAAGGGGATGATTCCGGCCGCGGGCCGAGGAATCAAGGCCTTGCGCTTCTCAACTCCCGGAAAACATCCGGCATAAGATACATCCTTGGCGAAACTCGGCGCGCTATCTTCGTCTTTCTGGTTCGCCTGGACCGCGATCCTGTTCGATCGAGCGGCAGAGCCGGTCGACGGCGTCCCGTCCGTCGGGCACGTTGAACACACTGGTGCTGTGCGCCACCGGCACGGTGAGCACGCACTGCCGGAACACGAGTTCGACCGCAGCGACGCGGTTCGCCGCGTGGCGCACCGAGGTCGCCCGCGGCATGAGGTCCTCGCCGTGCGACTCGACGACGAGGACCGGGCGGGATCCGCCGCGCCACAGCGAGGTCCGATCGGGCTCGAACAGGAGCGTCGCGGTGTACAAGCGCCGCAGCTCGTCCTCGAGCCGGAGTCGCCGCCGCACCTCGGGCGTCACGATCACGTGCACCAACGCTGCCCCAGGATGCGCCTCCCGGAGGCGCCGTCCCCGCCGCCGCGCGACAGCGGAGAGGAGACCGAGCAACACCACGGCGACGGGCGCGCCGAACACGACGGCGAGGGAGACCGCCGCATCGATCGGGTCCGTGGCGAGATCGCGTAGCTCGCTGAGGACGAGGACCGGGAATCCGACGGCGGCCGCCACGACCCCCGCGCCGAACGGGGCGAACGCTCCTGGACGCTGCTCGTCGCCGGCAGTCACCCGCACTCCTCCCGTTGCACAGTGCCGAACTCACATGAGTTGGCAGAGTCCTCAGCGCTATCAACGCACATCTTGTCGAACGCGGTGCTCGCGGCGCGCAGAACCATTGTTCACAAACCTACGCGAACGCTCTCCTTTTCCCTGCGCGTTGTAGCATTCCTAAGCACGCTCTTGGTAGCACTGCGGATAGTGACCTGCCGACCGCATGATCACTGTACTCACGGCATCCGCTTCGGGGGGCTGAAGTGCTTCCTCAGATACTTGAGAAATCGCCGGTCCTTGCGAGGAAGACTGGCGCGTATCCGCTCGTCCATGTCGGCGAGCCACTTGTACGCCCGTTCTATGTCATCCGCCTCTACGGACCAACGAAGAGGGAGATCTCTCCGCATGATCTGAAGGACGTCTGCGCTGCCATCCGCCTGAGGAGAATGCTCAGCAGGGAGCAAGATCGGGGCCCCGTTGTCGAGCGATATAGGCAGGTCTACCGCGATCACGCGATAGTGTTCCGGATCCGCATCCCCACACATGGAATCGACGGCTTCAACGACCACCCAGTGGCCCCGAAAGGGGCCACTTTCGTACTGTGCGACAACAACGCCGTCAGGCCACTCACTCGGCATCGACGAACTCGCGAAGCTACTCAAAAAAATCTCCGAGTCCCGTGCATCACGTGCACGTTGCGCATCTGGGCACCCTGTCCATAACCATTCCTGCCTGACATGATGTTCGATTTCCACACACCGGCGTGCTTAACAGGCGCCCTGTATGCCAAGTCGCCGGAGCGCGAAACCCGATACCACCCCCTTCCATTCTTCAGTGGCAATTTCGAAGTGCCTCGACCCAACGCTGCCCTCATGCCAATCCGCGTCCCCATAGCTCAGCGCTGCGGCGTCCACGACGACCTCAACAACTCCGCAGACCAGGCCTTCTCGGCCGGTCGCCCGGCACAGACGAACCCCGCCAACCTCGACCCTCACTGGTCTCTCGGGCTTGATCCTGGTCGTCACGCATGCGCGGCACCCTCCAGCCAAGCAGAGATCTCCCTTGTCTGCTGTGCGGCACGGGTTGGGCCGCACAACGTCCCCAATGGATGGCGCAAGCGGACTGACCCCTCGTCATCCCTGATGCCGAAAGCCATCACCTTGAGGAATCGGCCACTTCCGTCGAGGTTCCCGGCGTTCAAGAAGCCTTCGTAACTCACGACCCGGTAACTCGTTATCGCAGCACGATTCCATCGTGATGTACGGAACCAGCTCCGAACAACAAGGACCTGCCCGTTGATGTAGATACCCATGAACAGGCTCCTCATCAGGAAATACCCCATGGCGGACACCACAACACCGAGGATCATCCCGGCCGGAAGAGTGCGCGGCACCGCGGTGCCACTGAGGAGATTCAGAAGGATGACGGACAACGTAGTTGAGTAGAGCGGCAACGCAATCCATCGGGCGGTGTTGCCTGAGTGAGCGACGCGTCGCATTACCTTCTCCATCGGTTCAACTCGTTCGAACTGTCGCCCGGTGTGCTTGAGGCGGGGCCACTGCCGGTACGTCAGAGGGACGCTTCGGAGTCTTTACAAGGTTGCAGCTCGGGATTCCGTCGTCTCTCGTGGATGCGGGACCAGGTCGAGGCGCCGATCCGTCGACAACGCCCTCCCCTTCCCGCCCCGTCACAGCCTCACCGGGCTGCCCCTCGAATGCTGCGATGAATGTTTCAGTTTCGCGAAACAGCATGGTGGGACCTTATTGGAAAACGAAAGAAAGGACAATCAGGATACCGATCAACGCCACACTCCCATAGATCAGATAGATCACCCCTTGATCCGTAGGATTTATCAATCCAAGTACGTAATCGTAGAGCCTTCCTGACCTCGTGATCGCAGCCGAATGCTTGCCTTGTGATGCCCCCGCCTCTTCACGCGACGTGTTACTGCGGCGAGCGTTGACAACCACTCCGTTACCAATAAACAGGACCAGCGACATGAGACCCAGAATAATCACTATAGATAGCATGATCTTCGAGTCAGTTACCCTCTCGATGCCGACCATTGCGACAATGCCGGCATCAGTCGCAGCAACTATCCAGCCGATTACCTCGAGTCGAGATACCGGAACCTTCTTCACCATTTTCTCCTTGCCGCACGCTGGGTTGCGTGTGCCCTGCGAATGAGCGCAGATGTTCCCAACCAAGTTTTGGTGCGCGCCGACGAACGAGTCGCCCTCATTCCGAACGCGCCGCGAACATTTCGAAGTTTCAACGCACGGGCAACCTTCGCATTTGCCACTCCCTTGAATGCTGCACCTGCACCTTCGACTGCCCCAAGCGCGATGTGCCTTCCAATTGGGTCTCTGTGGTGGTTCACGCGCCAATTCAACGCCCCCAGCCCTGCTCCAAGCGCCGCACCGAGTGCGATGCAACTGAACGGGTTCGTGCAGGCGACGGCGAGCACTAGGCCTATAGCGATCGTGCGAACAGTTGAGTTATCAAGTGCTCGCTTCCCCCATTTCAGGGCATCCTTGCCGAACTGCTTCCAAGAGTACTGTCCGCTCAGATCGAATGCGTTGATTGGGTCGTTGACGTACGCGTAGGCGTTGTCGGTGCCGCCCTCCACAGGGTCGACCTGCAGGAACCGCCCCAGCGCAGCGACGTACTGCCGTGCCCCCATTTCGATCGTGGCAATGGACCCGAGGTGTTCGGTGAGTTTCTGGTGCTGCCCGAGCCAGCCGTAGTCCGCGTTGCCTTGCTGCGTGTCCGGCCCGGACTGGTTGGCCGGCACGGTCCCGAACAGTCCGGTGGTCGGGTCCATAACCTGACCGAACGGTTCGTACACCGGCAGTGTCGTGCCTGCGAGCTGCCCGGCGGCATCAGCCGTGGCGATGATGTCGCCGTGGATGTTCGGGTACGACCACACGGCGCTCGTCCCGCGGAGCTCGACCGTGACGCCACCCGCGAGCGGAAGGTCCCACTCGGTCAGCTTCGATGAGCCGTCGTAGACGAAGTCCGGGGTGTCGCCGTCACCGGTGAATCCGTACCGGGTCACCGTCTTCGTTCCGTCCGCTGCCTGTTCGGTGCGCTGCACAATGCGGTTCGCCGCGTCACGCACGTACGTGACCTTCGACCCGTCGTCGAGGACGGTCTGCACATGCCGGTCTTGCCCGTCGTACACGAGCGTCTCGTCCGCCAGGGTGGTCGTGTTCCCGTGCGCGTCGTACACCAGCTGCGAAGCCGTCAGCGACTGGTTCACCGGCGTTGCTCCGGCAACCGGGTTCGTCACCGTCGTCCCGAGCAACCGGTCCGCTGCGTCGTAGCAGGACGCGACCTGCGCCGCCGCGCCTACCTGGTTCCCGGAAGCGTCGAGGAGCTGATCCGACGAAGACGTCCGGTTCCCGTTCTTCCCCGCCGCAGCGACCGCACCCGCCTGCGCGCACGCGGCCTGACCGAACCCGTACGTCATCTGGTGCCTGGGGATGGCCGCAGCCACGAGCCGTCCGGCCGTGTCGTAGGAGTACGTCGACGTGTTCGACGTCGCACCGAGCGCGGTGGTGTCCTTCAGGACGTCACCGGACTGAGACCGGACGACCTGATCGGTGAGCTGCGGCTGGTTGTTCGGGAACGACCACGCCAATCCGGTCAGCTGCCCAGCGCCGTCCTTGGTCACCGTCGCGGACGTGCCGTTGCCGGCGTTGCCGTCCCCGGACGGGTACGAGACCGACGTGACGTCACCCTGCTGATACGTGGGTACGGCGACGACCTTGCCGTCAGCGGTGAACTGCGTCACCTTCGAGTCGATGTCGTACGACTGCCCCGTCGAGTGCTGCACACCGTCCGCCGTCACCGCCAGCGTCGAGGTGACGCGGCCCGCCTGGTCGTAGGACGTGGTCGTCGTCGTGCCCCACACGTCGACGTACTTCGTGACCTGGCCGAGGAGGTTCGACACGGTGGTGATCTTGGACCCGTTCGGGGACCCGGCGACGCTGTCGTCGGTCACCACGGTGGTCAGACCGTCCGCTGAGAACGACGTCGTCTCGGTGGTTCCGGGCTGACCGCTGAACGCCGAAGTGGTGTCCTTCACCACGCGTCCACGGGCGTCGTAGACGGTGCAGGACCAGTCGTCGTCCCCGGACTGCTTGGTGCCCGCGGTACGACCCCAGATGTCGTAGAGGTACGAGGTCGTGACCGCGCTCCCGGTCGCCGGGGTGGCTCCGGTGGTGGTCTTCAGCTGTCCGTACTGCGGCGTCGACACGTCCACGCCGCAGATCTGCCCGTCCGTGGTGCCGTACGCGGCCTTGATCGTTTCCGTGTCACCGAAGTACGCGTTCGTCGAAGCTGCAGCTGCCTGGGCCGGCAGGGTGCGCGTGAGCTGGCGGAGGTAGCCGGAGTTCTGGGGCTCGTAGCTCGCCGTCTCCTTCAACGCGAGTCCTGACGGGTCGGTGATCGTTGCGGTGGACATCCCGAGCCACGGCTTGTCGAACACCGTCGCGGACGTGGAACCACTGATCTGCGATGCCGAGATGCCAGCGACACCGGTCGGCGCCTGATCGTCCGTCTTCGACGTCGTGGCCAGGCCGTAGTCGGGCGTCAACGCGGTTCCCGGGATCACCGTCGTGGTGCCGCCGTTGATCTTCCACTCGAGCGCCAGGGATGCGTCGACGGTGACCTCGCGGTACTGCAGACGGATCTTGACCGACTGCCCTCTCGCAAGGGTCACCTTCTGGTTTGCTGCGGTCTCCGTCGCGGAGTGGGGGCCCCAGTCGTCGATGAGCGGTACGTCGTCAACCCAGAGCTGGGCGCCGTCGTCGGACTTGGTCAGGAACGTGTAGTCCGCCTTCGCCGGGTACGCGCTGGTGTCCGGGATCGTGATCAGCCCGGTCAGGCGGACGGAGAAGTTGTCGGTCGTGAAGCCGGCGCCGGCTGCTGCCGGGCTGCCCTTGGCCCAGGTCTGGTTGATCGAGCCGTCACTGTTCCCGACACCGAGCCCGTAGGACTTCGGCGCTCCCGCGAGGCGGTCGTTGTCGTACCAGGTCGCGTTCAGACCACGGAGCGGATTACCGCTCGCGTCCTGGTCGTATCCGGTGCTGGAGTGCGCAGTGGTCGGGCGGCATGCGTCGGTGGGCTGTTGGTCGTCCGGGAAGCACGACGCCGGCGCGGGCCCGTAGCTGTCGGTCGGACGGTCCTGCTGGTTGTAGATCGTCGTCGTCTTCCGACCCTGCGGGTCGGTGGAGGAGATCACCTTGTCCGGCTCTGCCCACTTCTGCGAAGCCGTCAGCCCGGACGGGCTCGTGGTGGTCAGCTGCCGCCACGCGGCGTCGTAGGTCACGGTGGTCGCGTGGGTGCCGGACGGCAGTCCCAGCGCGAGCACGTCGACGAAGGACGTTCCGGTTCCGTACGTGTAGGTCTTCGCCGGTCGGGAGGCGCTCGTCACCCCGTCCGGGGCGGGCAGCGTCACCGAGGTGGCCTTCCCGTCCTGGTAGGTGATGGTCGTGGCCGTGTTCTGGTCGATGGCGCGACTGCTGTCGGCAGCCAGCCAGTCGTTCGCAGTCGCGTCACGCAGGAGCGTCAGCTTGCCGGCGTCGTAGCCGAAGTCGGTCTGTTCGTTGCCGGGATCGAGGATCCGGGACAGGTTGCCGCTGGTGTCGTAGAAGAGCTGCGTGGTGTCCTGCTTCCCGGCGGCGTGGTCCGGGTAGACGATGCGGCAGAGCATGTTCGCCGGCACCTGACCGAAACCGGTCGGGACAGGGCACGCCAGTCCGCTGGAGTCGGTGTCGGCGGCGCTCAGGCCGACGTCGGTGGCCTTGTCACCCGCGTAGGCGAACCGGATCTGCCGGCCGTAGGAGCCGTCGGACTTCTTCGACAGCGGGTCCGTGAGCCGGTCGATCATCCCGGTGCCGCCGCGGTAGGTCGAGAACGGCGTCGCACGCTTGATCGCGTCCCCGGCACTCGTGACGGTGGACACACGGCCGGAGGCGTTGAAGACGGTGACGGTGCCGTCGTCGTCGGTGAAGGTGACCTGCCCGGACTGGTCGAGCGCGACCTGGCCGTACTCACCCGCCGGCGGCTTGTAGCCGGTCGACGAGCCCGACCCGCCGGTCCGGGTGTAGGTGTGGGCCGTCCCGGTCGTGTCAGTCAGCACCACCGTGTTGTCGGCGACACGAACGCTCGCCCAGTCACCGGCATCGCCCTCGAGCGCCGTCGACGACGACCAGCCGGCCGGCATCGACTCGACCTGACGGGAGAACCAGTCCGACAGGACGGGCTTCGGCTTGCCGTCAGGACCGAGGTAGGAGAGCGCGACGCTCGCGCCGCCGGTGTGCTCGAAGTACTCGAGCTGGAACGGGACCGCCTTCGTCCCGGGGGCGATCGCGGACGATGTGTCCTCCGCGTTCGACACGGACCACTTGTCGAGGATCTTCGTGTTGTTGACCCAGAGGCGTGCGCCGTCGTCGTGCGCGACGGAGAAGGTCAGCTTCCCGCTGGCATCGAGGACGCTGGACGGGATGGTCATGTACCCGGTCCACCGGACCAGGAAGTCGTCCTTTGGGACGGACGGAGCCGGGGAGCCCTGCCCCCAGTTGAACGTCGGCGACGGGTCGTTCCGTACGAGCACGGGCGTCTTGCCCGTGAACGAGTAGTCCGGTGCTGCGCCGGATGCGGGGGTGTCGTCGAAGTACGACCCGGTCAGCCCACCGAACGATGCCTGCTGCGAGTTGTAGCTGAACGCCATCCCCATGTCGCCGCCCAGGGTCGACACGGTCGGGGAGGAGAACCGCATGCCGACGTTACCGTTGGCGAGGTTCACCGTCACCGGGCCAGCGGTGTCCGTCGGCGCGGGGCCTGCCTCGCCGATGCGCTGGTTCACGGTGAAGCTGCTCACCCAGTTGACCGGAGGCTTGTCGTAGGTGTCGTCCGTTCGGACGGTCCAGGAGTACGCGCCACCGTCGTGCAGGCTGTTCGCCGGTACCTTCCAGGTGATCGGCTGACCGGCTGTCGGGGTGAACCAACCGGAGGACACCACGGTGCCGGAGCTCGCATCCGATCCGGTCGCGACCGTGAAGTTGACCTTGAACGGATCGACCTCGGCGTCCGAGATCGCCGGGACCGTCAGCTCGGGAGTGAGGGTCGTCGAGACGGTGTCGTCGGTCGGTGATGATCCCGCCTGGCTGGACAACGGCGCGTTGTTGGTGGTGAAGGAGAACACCGACGACTCGGACTTCGTCGACGTGCCGTGCACGCCGTTGTAGCCGTCGCGGATGAAGCCCTTCCAGTAGTACTTCGTACCCGGCTTCAAGGTCCCCCACGGGACCTGGACGGTCTGCGCACCCCAGCCCGAGTCCCACACCGTGCCGACGTCAGGGTTGCTGTTCGTGCTGACGTGGTACGCGTAGTCCAAACCGGTCTTCTCGGGGTCGGTTCCCGAGATCGCGAGCTTCGGAGCCAGTGGCCCCCGTTTGCCGTTCGCGGGCGAGGGTGCGATCGATCCACCAGCCGTCGGCAGGTCCTTGTAGTCGACGATCAGCGCAGCATCGATGGTCTTGTAGGTGTACGCACCTGGCGTCTCCTGACCGCGCAGCATGAAGTACACGCCCTTGGTCTGCGAGCGGACCCACGAGGCGACCGAGTCCGCGACCCCGCTGTCGCCCGCCGATCCGGCATCGCTGATCGGCCAGACACTCATCTGCTGCCCCACACCGCCGTAGCCGAAGCTCGTCGCCTGGCTGACAGACCCGGCGTACGAAGTGGTCGTCCCAGCGTCATGCAGGTAGCCGTCGACGCGTGCGTTGATGATCTGCTTGCCGAAGAACTGCTCGTAGTTGAAGTGCGCGACCGTCCGCCAGTACTTGTCGCCGCCGTCCCGGGCATTCCCGATACGGATGACGCCGTCGGTGATCGAAGCGCCGTCCGACTTGTACGCGTGCTGGTCGTTCGACCAGGACGTGGCCGACGTCGGGTCGACGTGCACCGGGAACACCCGTGCCGGGTCCTCCAACCACGTCCGGCTCGGGGCCATCGTGATCGTCCAGCCGTCACCGTCCTCCGCCAGCGTCGTCGCGACAGCGGTCGATGCCGGCTCACGCACGTTCTCGACGCCGGACGAGTCCCACATCTGCGGCTGCGGAACCGCGAACTCGACCGTTCCCGAGTCCGACCGGAACACCATCGTGCCGTCGTCCTCCGTGGTGGCTGCGAGGCCCTTGCCGCGCACGTGCCACGTCCACGAGTCCCGCGCCTTCGTCGGCAGCTCCGCCAGGACGAGCTCCTCCTTCACGGTCCCGTTCGTCACCGTGTAGTGCAGGTCCGTGTCCGGGAAGACGTCACGGTAGGTGACCTCGTCACCCGCGCCGCCCTTGTTCGTGTGCGACAGCGAGCTGTCCGCCGCGTCCTCGAGCGAGTACGCGAGCGTGAACCCGTCGTGGTGCATCGTCAGGACGTCCGAGCCCGACGCGTTGTCCGCGAACACCGGGTCCAGTGGGTGGTCGTCGACGACACCGGTCCCCGCCGACGTCACGTCCACGTCCGTGTTCACCGGGACCCACTTGCCCCGGTCGTCCTTGATGTTCTGCGGGACCTGCGAGATGACCGCGGTCTTCGAACCGTCGGTGTTCTCGTAGGTGTCCTTGAACGTCGATCGCCCGACGAGCTTCGACGTGTCCGGATCGAACGGCGAATCCGGCGCAGCAGGCTGCAGGTCGCCGCCGAGTGCTTTCGTCCGGTCGTCCGCGGTCGCCGTGGGCGCCTGGTCGTAGGCGATCTTCGGAGCGTCGACGACCCCGTCCGGGACAGTCGGCGTCGGAGCGGGGACCGCGTCCGAGGTCACCGCCGGCAACGAGGTCACCGGCCGGTCGTCGACCTCCGCCGCCTGCGCCGGCACCGCGACCAGGACCTCAGCGACCAACGCGATCGTGGTGATCACCGATGCGAGCACTCCGGCCCGCGCGACTCGTCCCCTCATGGGACTCCCCTACTGCTCCGACCGGCCCAGGACCGGTCACCTCCGCTCCCCCACGGGAGCACGGAGACTGAGCGTAAGGACAGTCGCGCTCAGCTGATCCATCGGTTCTGCCCCCCGTTCGGGGACGGTGGAACGACCGGGGTACGCCGAAGCCGCACCGCGCCGTGCGGACAAACAGCAGAACCGCGAGCACTACCACCGCGGTACCGGTTTCGGGGTACGACCGCAGACTGAAGCTCCACTCAGACTGCGCTGCTCGTGCGCGCAGTCCCGGCGCCGGGGTCACGGACCGGGGGCCAGCCCGATCCTCGGTACGAGCCACGCCATCCCCGCCGCGATCGCCGCCCGCGCAGCGAGCCAGTTGTGCTTCACGCCGGGGACCACCCACGTGGTGACGTGCATGCCCGCAGCTGCGGCGTGCGCGGCGACGACGGGCATCGCGGGCCCGTACCGCCCGTCGAGCTGCGCCGCGGTGAAGAACGCCGAGCTGTCGCGGTACGGACCGTGTGCGGCGAGCAGGGCCTCCGGCTGGGCCGCGCGGTACGCGGCGGCGTCGCCGGAGAAGCCGCGGGCGATCGACTCCCCGGGGCTGCCGAGCGTCGGGCCGAGCTCCCCGGACACGTCGATGATGTTGCCGAAGCGCCCGGGGTCGCCGGCGCCGAGCTGGATCGCGCACGTGCCGCCCTGCGAGAACCCGCCGATCGTCCACGCGGACGCCCCCGTCTGGACGCGGAGGTGCGACGTGATCCACGCCGGGACGTCCTGCTCCAGGTACGTGCGGCTGTTGCCGAGCGGGCCGTCGACGCACATCGGGTTGCCGGAGTCCGGGCCGAGCTGGTCCGGCACGACGACGATCGGCGCGAGCCCGGCGTGCAGCGCTGCGACCGCGTCCATCGTCTCGGTGAGGTGCCCGCCCGTCTCCAGGTCCTCGGGGCCGGAGCCGCGGGACTGACCGGGGAGCAGGACCACCACCGGGAGCGCCGGCGGGTCCGGCACCAGGGCGGCGGGCGGCAACCAGAGCAGCCCGGGCCGGGCGGTGAAGTGCGACCGCGTCGCCGGGATGGTCACGTGCAGGAGACGCCCGGCGGTCGGCAGGTCCGTCCGCGGGGCCCAGGTGTGCGCCAGGTCCAGGGTCGCCGGGCCCTGTGACGCCGACGGGTGCTCGGCGAGGGGGATGCCGTCGGACCCCGCCGGGTCGGGGAGGACGGTCGGTGTGGGCGTGACGGCCGGGGTGGGCGTGGCCGTCACGGTGACCGCGGCGGTGGGGTCGGCCGACGCCCGGCTCCACCAGGTCGCGCCGACCCCGACGTTCACGACGGTCAGGGCCAGGACCACGACGAGCACGGTCCAGACCGTCCTGCCGGGGCGTCGAGCGTGCTGCACGGCGCTGAGCGTACGGGCCGTCACCCGACGGCACGGCCGACATCGTGCCCGCGGTGCTGAGGGATTCCCCAGTCAGCTCCGAGCGGGGCCGGCCGTGTCGCCGATCCGCAGCTCGGACCGGAACGCCGCCGGACGCGGCTCGCCGCCCTCGAGCATCGCGAGCGCGGCCCGGGCCGCGGCACGGCCCTTCTGCTCGAAGGGCTGCACGAGCGTGGTGAGCTGCCGGATCGGCGAGCGGTGGAGCAGGCTGTCGTCGACCGTGATGCCGTCGAAGCCGACGACGCTGACGTCCTCCGGCACACGGAGTCCGGCGTCGAGTGCGGCCGAGATCACCCCGACGGCGAGCAGGTCGCTCTGCGCCACCACCGCGGTCGGGATCGCGGCCCCGGAGGCTGCGCCGGCGAACAGGGACTGCCCGGCGATGCGGCCCTCCTCGACCGAGCTGCCGGCGGCCTCCACCGCGGGGGCGTCCCCGTACACGCCGCGGACCCCACGGAGCCGCTCGAGCGTGGTGTGGGCGACGCCCTCGGCCTCGCGGGCGGGGTCGACGAGCCCGCGACGGCGGCTCCCGTCGAGGGGCAGCGTCACGATGGTCACGGCGGTGTGCCCGAGGTCGCGGAGGAACGCGGCGGCTCGGCGCGAGGCCTCGCGGTTGTCGAGGTGGATCGGGACCGCACCCTCGATCTCGTCCGCCTCGATCGCCACGACCGGGATCTGCCGGCGACGGAGCACGGCGACGGCGGGGTCGATCCGGACGTTGCAACCGACCAGGACCACGGCGTCCATCGGCGCGTCGACGATCGGGCCGGTGCCGCGTTCGTCGTCGAGCGGGCTCCGGACGAGCAGCAGCGACGCCCCCGCCTCGCCGGCGACCTCGGCGATGCCGTCCAGGGTCAGGACGTTCACGGGATCGCGGAACGCGTCGCTCAGGCGCTCGTCCATCACGACGCCGATCACCCCGGACCGACCGCGGCGCAGCGAGCGCGCCCGCGGGTCCGGTCCGCCGTAGCCGAGCTCGGCGGCCGCGGCGAGCACGCGGGCCTTCGCGTCCTCGGAGACCGGTCCGGCACCGCTGAAGGCGAGCGACGCCGTGGACGGGGCGACCCCGGCCGCGCGGGCGACGGCGGCGAGGGTCGGGCGGGGCCCACGGCTCGCCCCACCGTCGGCGCCGGTCCGGGACGCTCCGGTCCCGGTCGCGCCGGGTCCTGTTGCCGGTTCGTCCATCGCCCGTTAGCGTAGTCACCGAACAGGGTCGAATCGATTCGACACCACCGCGACACGCACCAGCACCGACCCGGAAAGCCCGACATGACGACGACGTCCGCCCGCACCGCCCCGACCACCCGCGTCTGGATCGTCGCGGTCTTCGTGGCCTTCACGCTGTCGGGCCTGGCGATCGCGACCTGGCTCGGCCGCATCCCGAGCGTCCGCGACTCCCTCGGCGCGACGACCCTCGAGATGGGCCTGCTCGTCCTCGGCATGGCGGTGGGCTCGATCGGCGGCCTGACGTTCGCCGGGCACATCGTGTCGAAGCTCGGTGCGCGCCGCGGGGTCCAGGTGGCCTCGGTCTGCCTGGCCGTCGGGCTGACCTTCGCCGGCTTCGCGGTCACGTACGGGTGGGGCTTCGCCGCCATCTGGGTCGGTCTCATCGCGTTCGGCTTCGGCAACGGCCTGGTCGACGTGTCCATGAACGTGTCCGGTGCCGCCGCCGAGAAGGCCGGCGGGCGGACGATCATGCCGCTCTTCCACGCGGCGTTCAGCGTCGGCACGCTCGCCGGCGCCGGGCTCGGGGCGCTGACCGAGGCGCTCGAGGTGCCCGTGGTGCTGCACTTCACAGTCCTCGGCATCGTCACGTGCGTGGTCATGCTCGCGGCCGCGTCGCGCTTCGGCGACGAGCACCGGTTCGAGGAGCACACGTCGACCGCGACGAGCCCGACCCCCGTGCAGCTGACCCGCTGGCAGGTGTGGGCACAGCCGTCGACCCTGCTGATCGGCGTGATCGTGCTCGGCATGGCGCTGGCCGAGGGGTCCGCGAACGACTGGCTGCCGCTCGCGATGATCGACGGTCACGGCCTCGACAACGCCGCGGGCTCCGCCGTGCTGACTGTGTTCCTCGCCGCGATGACCGCAGGGCGCATCGCCGGCAGCCCGCTCATCGACCGCTTCGGCCGCGTGCCCGTGCTCCGCGTGAGCGCCGCCGTCGCCGTGGTCGGTCTCGGGCTGCTCATCTTCGTCGACGTCATCCCGATCGCGATCGTCGGGGTCGTGCTCTGGGGCCTCGGCGCGAGCCTCGGGTTCCCGATGGGCATGTCCGCCGCGGCCGACGACCCACGCTCGGCCGCGCTCAAGGTCAGCGCCGTGGCGACGATCGGGTACGTGGCGTTCCTCGCCGGTCCGCCGCTCATCGGGTTCCTCGGCGAGCACATCGGCCTGCTCGGTGCGCTGCTCGTGGTCTTCGTGTTCATCATCGGCGCGGGCCTGGCGTCCGGGGCAGCACGCGAGACGGGCACCGCGGCCGAGACGCTGCGCCGCCGACGTGCGCAGTCGGCCGGGCGTGACCGCACGACGGGCCGCAGCGGGGACGACGGGGACGACCCGCGCCTCCAGGCCGGAACGCCCACCCCCGGAACGGAAGCCCGCACGCTTACCCCCGCGACGGAAGCCGCCGCACCGACCGCCGACCGGGCGGAGAGCGCGACGCGCGACCACCGTTAGGATCGCCGGGTGCGTCTCGTCATCGCCCGCTGCTCCGTCGACTACGCCGGACGCCTGTCGGCCCACCTGCCGCTCGCGACCCGTCTGCTCATGCTCAAGGCGGACGGCTCGCTGCTCGTCCACTCGGACGGCGGCAGCTACAAGCCGCTCAACTGGATGAGCCCGCCGTGCTCGATCGAGATCGGCGAGCCGGACGAGGAGCAGGCCACCGCCGGCATCACCCAGGTGTGGACGGTGACGCAGAAGAAGACGCAGGACAAGCTGATCGTCAGCCTGTACGAGGTCCTCGCGGACGAGTCGCACGACCTGGGCGTCGACCCCGGTCTCGTGAAGGACGGGGTCGAGGCGCACCTGCAGCAGCTCCTCGCGGAGCAGATCGAACTGCTCGGCGACGGCCACACGCTCGTCCGCCGCGAGTACATGACCGCGATCGGACCGGTGGACATCCTAGCCCGTGACGACGCGGGCGCGAGCGTGGCCGTCGAGATGAAGCGCAACGCCAACATCGACGCGGTCGAGCAGCTCACCCGGTACCTCGAGCTCATGAACCGCGACCCGCTGCTACGGCCGGTGCAGGGCGTCCTGGCGGCGCAGACGGTGGCACCGCAGGCGCGGACCCTCGCCGAGGACCGCGGGATCCGCGTCCTCGTGCTCGACTACGACGCGATGCGCGGCATCGAGGGCGGGCACACGCGCCTGTTCTGAGCGGAGCGACCGGGCGCCGCGGCCCACGTCCGTCATCGGGACGGCTCCCGTCCGTCGTCGGTGCGGGCACCGGCCTGGAGGCACGGGTCACCCCCGACACGCCGACTAGGCTGGGCCGGACATGACGCGCCCCTTCACCGCCATCCTGTTCGACCTCGACGGCACCATCAGCGACTCCGCTCCGGGGATCCTCGAGAGCATGACGCACACCTTCCGCACGGTCGGCGTGCCCGTCCCGGACCACGCGACGCTCATGTCGTTCGTCGGCCCGCCGATCATGGACACGTTCCGCACGGCGATGGGGATGGACGAGGCGCAGGCGGAGCACACGCTCGCCGTGTACCGCGAGCACTACCTGTCGCACGGGGCGCTCGACTCGGCGATGTTCCCCGGCATCGACGTCGTGCTGCGCACCCTGCACCAGGCCGGACTGCCGATCTCGACCGCGACGAGCAAGCCCGAGACCCCGGCGACGTACATCCTCGAGCACTACGGGCTGACCGGGGACATCGACGTCATCACGGGCGCGAGCGACGACGAGGTCCGGAGCGCCAAGGCCGACGTCGTCGCCGAGGCACTGCGGCGCCTGGACGCACGCGGCTTCGACGTGAGCCGGCCCGTGCTCGTCGGCGACCGCCTGCACGACGTCGAGGGCGCAGCGGCCAACGGCGTCCCCGTGGTCTTCGCCGAGTGGGGCTACGGCTCCCCGGCCGAGGCCGCCGGCACCGTCGCACAGGCCGCCACCCCGCTCGACCTGCTGCCGATCCTGCTGCCGGACGCCGCGTGACGACCGCGGCCCGTCGGGGACTCCGCGGCGCGGCCTGGGTGCTGCCCGCCGCGATCGTCCTGATCGCACTGAACTTCCGCGGGCCGATCGTCGCCCCCGCGCCGGTGATCGGCGACGTCCGTGTCGACCTCGGGCTGACCGCGACGGTCGCCGGCCTGCTGACGACCATCCCCGTCCTGTGCTTCTCGCTCGCGACGCCGTTCGCCAGCTGGGTGATCGCCAAGGCCGACCCCGAGCGCGCGGTGTCCCTGTCGCTCGTCATCGTCCTCGCGGGCACGGTGCTCCGCTCGGTGCCCTCGGCGACGGCGCTGCTCGTCGGCACGGCGGTGATCGGCATCGGCATCACGATCGGCAACGTCGTCGTGCCCGTCGTCATCCGGCGGGACACCTCCCCGGAGCGCGTCGGCCTGGTCACGGGCGTGTACACGTCGGCGCTCAACGTCGGGTCGATGATCACCTCGCTCGGCACCGCACCGATCGCCGCCGCGTGGGGCTGGCCGGTCGCCATCGCGGTGTGGGCCGTGTTCGCGGTGGTCGCCGCCGCGGGGTGGACCTACGCCGTCGGCACCCGCGCGGCCTGGCTCCGACCGGAGCGCACCGAGCCGGTCCCCGCCACCGGACCCGTCGAGCTGCTCACCGAGACGGGGTCGATCCGCACGGTGTCGACGAGCGGCGCTCCGACCGTCCGACCCGCTCGACGGCTGATCACCTGGGGGCTGACACTCGCCTTCGGTGGGCAGGCGTTCTCGTACTACGCGCTGACCGCGTGGATCCCGACGCTCCTGCACGACGAGATCGGGTTCTCGGCGGAGTCGTCCGGCGCGAGCTCGTCGGTGTTCCAGATCCTCGCGGTCGTCGGGGCGCTCGGGGTCCCGGTGCTCGCGACGCGCTGGCGGCCGCGGGCGATCATCGCCCTCGTCGGCACGCTGTGGCTCGCGATGCCGCTCGGGCTGCTGTTCGCGCCGCAGCTCTGGCTGCTCTGGTCGGTCCTCGGCGGGGCGGCGCAGGGCGGCGGCATCACCGTCATCTTCATCATCATCGTGCGGATCGTCACGAGCGACGACGACGCCCGCCGGATGTCCGCGTTCGTGCAGGGCGGCGGGTACCTGATCGGCTCGGCCGGGCCGCTCGTCGCCGGGAGCCTGCACGGTGCGACCGGGGACTGGACGGCGCCGCTCCTCGTCGTGCTCGTGGCGGTGCTGACCCTCGGGGTGGTCGGCACCCTCGCCGCCCGTCGCGTGACCTGACCCGCGCCGGGCGGGAGCCGTCGCGCCGGACGCACCACGTGCCTCCCGGCCGACCTGACGCGTCCATGGAGCAGCAACTGTCGGGTCGGAACCGCAGCCGCGCCCGGGACCGCGTCAGCGCGCCTCGAGCACCTCGCGCAGCGTCATCGGCCGCCGGCCGGTGACCCGCTCGACGTCCCCGGAGACCGGCGCGAGCACACCCTCCGCGATCGCCGTGTACGTGCTCACCCACGCGTCCGCCTGCCACGGCTCCGGCTGCCACTTCGCCCGCGACGCGTACGCCTCGTCCAGGGTCTCCTCGTGGTAGCTGACCGGGCGTCCGCGGACCTCGGAGACGATCGCCGCGGCCTCGGCCAGGGTGATCGCGACCGGCCCGGTCAGGTCGTAGGTGCGGTCGAGGTGCGCCGACGGGTGCAGCAGCACCTCGGTCGCGACTCGGGCGACGTCCGCGCGCGCCACCGCCGCCATCGCACCGTCGCCGGCCGGACCGCGGATCACGCCGTCCTCGCCGACCAGGTCCTCGACGAAGTCCAGGTAGAACGAGTCGCGCAGGAACGTGTGCGCCATCGAGGTCGCGCGGATCGCCTGCTCCGTGGCCCAGTGGTCGCGACCCAGGGTGAAGGTCGCGTCGGCCGCGGCACCGGCGAACGACGTGTAGACGACGTGCTGCACGCCCGCCGTCGCGGCCGCGCCGACGAAGGCGCGGTGCTGGGCGAGCCGGTCCTCGGCCTCGGCGCCGGACACCATGAGCAGCAGGTCGACGCCCTCGAGGGCCCGGCGCGACGCGTCGACGTCCGCGAAGGACGCGACGGCGACCTCGGCGCCGGGCAGCTCCGGTACGCGCGACGGGTCGCGGACGAGCATCCGGAACGGCGTGCCCGCCGCGGCGAGCGCGCGGGCGACCGCGCCCCCGATGTTGCCGGTGGCCCCGGTGATGGCGATGGTCATGGTCGCTCCCGTCGTGTCGGTGGTCGTGGGTGCCGGACTCAGGTCCGCACCGTCCTGGAGGCGCGTGGCAGCGTCGCCGCGACCCTCGCGGCGTTCACGCCGTCGACCTCGAGCGCCCAGGCGCGGGCTGCCGCGCGGTCGCGTCCGTGCCGCACGTGTCGTCCGACGAGGCGGTCGACGCGGACGTCGTCGTCGACGACGACCGCCCAGGTCTCGGTGAGCAGGGTCCGCAGCGCGGTCCACGGTGCCTGGTCGTCGAGCAGGTAGTTGCCCTCGGTGACGACGAGCCGGGTGGCGCGCGGGACGGCGATGCTGCCGGCGACCGGCTCGTCGACGCGGCGGTCGAAGTCCGGCGCCCAGACGACGTCCTCGTCGGCGGCGACGAGTCGGCGCACCAGGGCGACGTAGCCGTGCGCGTCGAAGGTGTCGATCGCGCCCTTGCGGTCGTGCCGGCCGAGGGCGTCGAGCGCGGCGTTCGCCAGGTGGAAGCCGTCCATCGGCACCTGCACGGCGGTGCCCGGGCCGTGCGCGGCGTCGACGGCCGAGACGACCCGGCGGGCGAGCGTCGACTTGCCGGCTCCGGGGGCGCCGACGATCCCGAGGACGACCCGGCCGGGTGCGGCGGCGAGCGTCACGGCGTGGGCGACGGCGGCGTCGGGGTTCGTCACGTGGTCATCATCGCAGCCGTGCGTCGCCACGGTCCGTGCTCGCGGCGCGCGGTCAGTCACGGTCGCCGAACAGGCCCATGCCGTGCTTCGTCAGCACGTCGTAGGCGTCCCCGAAGGTCTCCGGCACGGGCGCCTCCGGTTCGTAGCGGGCGAGGAGCAGTCCGAGCAGCCCCTTCGCCGGCGCCGTGATCGGCCGGTCGCGCTCGGCGCCGCGCGGTCGACGTCGGCGGGCGGCGGCCTCGGGGTTGGTGGGCATGTAGGGCGGGGTGACCTCGGGCCAGAGCTGCGGCTGTCGGGGCACCGTGCGGTTCAGGACGTTGTGGATCCCCTCGGCCTCGGCGTCCCGGTGGGTGAGGGGCTCGAGACCGTGCTGCTGGCACAGGGTGTGCGCGATCGACCCGTGGTGCATCGTGGCGTTCACGATCGTGCCCGGGTCGGTGTACGCCGAGACCACGAAGGTCGGGACCCGGCCGCCGAGCCGGTCGAAGCCGAAGCCCATCTCCCCCGGCTCGGGATCACCGGACGGCGGTGTGGCGGTGGGCGGCGGGACGTGGTCGTAGATGCCGCCGTGCTCGTCGAACGTCACCACGAGTGCCGTGTTCACCGCGTTCGACCCGTTCGACGAGCCAGCGTCCCGGATCGCGCCGTAGACCTCGGCGAGCAGGGCCTCGGCGGCGCGGACGTCGCTCATCGCACTGTCGAACGTCGCGCCGTCCGGTTCCGCGACGACCTTCGGACGCGAGACCGGCGGGTGCATGTCGTTGTGGTCGAACATCATCCGCGGCTCGACGAAGGCGTAGTCGGGCAGGGTGCCGTTCGCCGCGTCCTCGTGGAACTGCGCCATGCTCCGGAAGTTCGTCCTCCAGTACCGCTCGATCGACGGCGCGTGCAGGAAACCGGTGAGCGAGACGACCTGGTCGGCGTCGAAGTACACGCGCCAGCTCTTGCCCGCGTCCTCGAGCCGGGTGAACAGCGTCGGGACGTCCGGAGCGTCGAGCCACTTCGCGGGGCCGTCCGGCTGCCCGTTCGTGACGAACCCGTGCGAGGTGCTCGCGTGGAGGAACGAGCGGTTGCAGAAGGTCTGCGACGGGACGGCGCAGAACCAGTGGTCGTAGACGGCGAAGGACTTCGCCAGGGTCGAGAAGACCGGGAGCATCGCGGGCGAGAAGCCGCCCATCACGCGCTCGTACTCGTCGCGGGTCGGCTCGACACCGCGCTCGAGCCGGTAGTTCACGACGTAGTCCCGGACGAAGCCGGACATGGTGGGGCGGCTCGTGTCCGCCGGGGCGTTGTACGGGGCCGCGTAGCCGTTCCGCCCGGGGTCGGCGTTGCCGGGCGGGTCGACCGTGCCGAACCACTGCGTGTTGACGTGCGGGTAGAACTCTCCCGGGTCGGGGTCCGGCTGGCTCATCACGACGTCGGTGCTGCCCTCGTAGACGTGCGCGGCGACGACCGTGCCGTCCGGGGCGGTGTTCTCGTGGGTCCCGCGCTGCAGTCCGGCGAACGACTGACCGGGGCGGAGCTCGGCGTCGGTGTACAGCCGGCCGAGCACGTGGTCGAAGCTGCGGTTCTCGAACATGAGCACGACGACGTGGTCGAACCCGGGCTCGGCGCGCTCGGGGAGCGGGGCGAACCCGTAGCGCTCGGCATCGGTGCCCCGGGCGGCGGCCACGCCGGCGCCGACCGCTCCCGCACCGACGGCGGCACCCGCGGCACCGATGCCCGCGCGGCGGAGGAACGCCCGACGGCTCGTGCGGGCGTCGTCCGGGTCGTCGCGCTTCCCTGCGGCCATGCGACGTTCCTACCACCGGAGCGTGCGCGTCCGCGATGCGCGGCGGTGGTCGCGGTGGTTGCCTGGGCGCATGGTCGATGCGACGACGGCGTTCAGCGGGTTCTCGGTCCGGGACGTGCCCGAGGCCCGGGCGTTCTACGAGGGCGTGCTCGGCGTCCCGGTCAGCGAGGAGCACGGGATGCTCACGCTCCACCTCGGCGACGGGCACGGCGTGCTCGTCTACCCGAAGGGCCCTGTCCACGAGCCGGCGTCGTTCACCGTCCTCAACTTCCCGGTGCCCGACGTCGACGCGGCGGTCGACGAGCTCGCGGCGGCCGGGGTCCGGTTCCTGCAGTACGACGGGGTGACGGACGAGCGCGGGGTGAACCGGCAGGGCGGGCCGCTCATCGCGTGGTTCACCGACCCGTCGGGGAACGTGCTGAGCGTCATCGAGCAGTGACGCGGTCCCACCGCTCGCGGACCGGGCCGGGCGGCAGGACGGCGTCGACCTCGTCGTGCAGGGCGGTGATCGCGGCGAGGTGGTCGGGCAGCAGCAGGTCCCACGGCACCGGGGCGACGTCGAGCAGTGCCGGCAGCGTGTGGTCGCGTCCCGGCGCTCCCCACTGCTCGGCGACGGCGTGCACGAGGACGTCCCGCTCGAGCCGGACCTCGCCGAGCCGGTCGAGCAGCACGGCCCGGGCAGGGTCGTCGACGGCGTCCCGGAGCTGCCCGAGGAGCGCCCGCTCGTCCCAGAGCCGGGCGGACAGGTCGGTGGCTGCGCCGCGCACGTCCGCTCCCCTCGGTCGCCGTGCCCGAACGCTACCGGAGCAGTGCTCCGGCCCACCCCAGTGCGATCGGGACGACCAGGCCGTGCCGCCGGTGCGGGAGGTCGGCGATCGGGACCCAGGCGGCCTCGTCCGTCGTCCCGTCGGTCTCGTTGCGGAGCTCCCCACCCGTGATCGTCGCCCGGAAGACGACCTGCACGGCCTTCATCGGACGCCCGGTGTCGTGGAACCGACGCTCCTTCGGCACGATGTGGTGCCGGATCCCGAGCAGGGCGCCGCACTCGGCGTGGTAGCCGGTCTCCTCGTGGATCTCGCGGACGACGGCCTGCTCGACGGTCTCGTCGAACTCGACACCGCCGCCGGGGAGCGTCCACGTCCCGGCCTCGGGCACCCGGAGCCGGGCGAGGAGCACGCGGTCGCCGTCGGTGACCACGCCGTAGGCGGCGAGCCGGGTGTCGTAGTCGGTGTACTCCATCTGCCGACTGTGCCACCGACCCCGGACAGCCGGAGCGGGACGCGCCGCCGCATCGCCCGCGGGGACGGTCCGTCGTGGCCGTCCGGCCAGCGCACCACCGTCGGCCGACCACGCAGGGTGCGGGATGACTCAGGATCAGCCGCGAAGCCGCCGCAGACCGGGCGTCCGGTGCCCTTCGGGACACCTCGGGTCGCTACGGTGCCGGTGACCCCGCCGATCCCGCGGCCCGCCGCGTCGGCGCCGCGTGGAGCCTCCCGACCCACCGGACGACCCGATGACGACCCTCCCGCTGCTCTCCGCGCACCTGCTGCTGCCCCTCTACGCCGTCACGGTGCTCGTCGCCCTCGGGGTGGTCTTCCTGCTGCGGCGGTCCTGGCGGCCGTTCGCGATCGCCCTCGTCGCCGGGGCACTGGCCGGGGCGCTGCTGTCGTGGTTGTTCGGCGACGTCCTCGACGTGCTCGGCATCGCGCCGACGTGGGTCGACCGGATCTGGACCGGGGTGGTCTGCGCGCTCGTCGGGGTCGCCGTCGTCGGGCTCGTCCGAGCCGGGACCCGGGCGCGCGGGCGGCTCGTCGTCCGGGTGCTCGCCGTGGTGCTCGTGCCGCTCGCGGTCCTGTCCGGCGCGCTCGCGATCAACCGCGACGCCGGACTGTTCCCGACGGTCGCGGACGCCCTGGGCGAGTCGCACGTGCCGCCGCTCCGACTGCCCGACGACCCCGCGCCGCGATCGGGGACGATCGACGCCGCCGACTGGCACGCCCCGGCCGACCTGCCGGAGCACGGCCGCTACGGATCGGTCCGCATCCCCGGGGACGTCTCGCACTTCCGGGCCCGCCCGGCGATCGTGTACCTGCCCCCGGCCGCGCTCGTCGACCACGCCCCGGAGCTGCCGGTCGTCGTGATGCTGTCCGGGCAGGGCCCCGGTGCGGCTCCCGCGAACATCATCGAGGCCGGCCGGATGGTCGAGCGGCTCGACCGGATCGCGGCGCGGCACCACGGGCTGGCCCCGATCGTCGTCATGCCCGACCAGCTCGAGGCGGCGTCGAACAACCCGATGTGCCTGGACGGCCCGCTCGGCAACAGCGCGACCTACCTGACCCAGGACGTGCCGACCTGGGTGAGGGCGAACCTGCACGCGTCGACCCGCGCGTCGGACTGGGCGATCGCGGGCTTCTCGCAGGGCGGCACCTGTGCGCTCCAGCTCGGGGCGACCTTCCCCGACCGGTTCGGCTCGTGGATCGACGTCTCCGGGCAGCGCGGGCCGACGCTCGGCGACGAAGGTGACACCATCAAGCGGGGTTTCAAGGGCGACCGAGCGGCGTACGAGGCCGCGCAGCCGCTCCGGATCCTGGCCGACCGGGCGCCCTACACCGCGTCCGCCGCCTTCATCGCGGCGGGGGCGGACGACAGCCGGTACGGGCCGATCGTGCCGGTCGTCGCGCAGGCCGCACGGGCCGCCGGCGTCGCCGTGACCCAGCGCCTGGTCGAGGACGGCGGGCACGACTGGCACACCGCGGGGACCGCCCTGGCCGAGGGCGTCGAATGGTTCATGCGGCGGACACACCTGGCCCGCTGATGCCGTTCACCGTCAGCCACGCGGTCGTCGCCCTGGCCGCCCGGCGCCTGCCGGTCCCGGTCGCCGCGGTCGCCGTCGGGTCGATGGCACCCGACGCCGTGCTCTTCGCGCCGGTGCTCCCGCCGTACGAGGCGGCACACTCCTGGTGGGGCATCCCGACGATCGACCTCGCCGTGTCCCTCGTGGTGCTCGCCACGTGGTGGTTCCTGGTCCGTCCGGCCTGGGCGCCGGTCGTGCCGGGCGTGCGCGACCGCGTGCCCCGCGCCTGGTGGTCGCGCCCGACGCTCGACGTCCGCACGGTGCTGGTCGTCGTGCTCGCGTGCGTCGTCGGCAGCGTGACGCACGTGGTGTGGGACGGCTTCACGCACGGACACGGCTTCGTCGTCCAGGCGTGGCCGGCGCTCCGCGAGACGTCGATCGGCGGGTACTGGCTGCCGTTCTTCCTGCAGGACGCCTCGAGCGTGCTCGGACTCGCCGCCCTGCTCGTGGCGGCGGCGGTCTGGTGGCGGCGGACCGCTCCGGTGCCCACGGCCCTGCCCAGCCGGGCCGAACGGGTGGTGGTCGTCGTGGTCGCGGCGGTCGTGCTCCTGGCGACGGCGGCCCAGGCGGGGAAGGTCCTGCTGCAGGGCGGCGGTGCCGGGGGCGTCGTCGTCGCACTGTCGTTCCGCGTCCCCGTCTTCGTCGCGCTCGGACTCGTGTGCGGCGCCGTCGTCCTGCTCGCGGTCCGTCACCGCGACCGGACGGCACCCTGACCGCTCCCCGATCGCTCCCCCGGACTGGGGAGCGGGCGAGCCGTCGGGTGCGTGCCAGCATGGCGTGTGCCCGAGCAGACCCACCCCGTCCCGATCGTCCACGCACCGACCATCGGACCCGTCACGGCGCGGCTCGTGTTCGGGGCCGGGACGTGTGACGAACCCGTGTTGCTCGCCGGAGTCGCACACCTCGTCGAGCACCTGGTCGTCCGTGCCGCGCTCCCGATCGCCGCGCCGCACAACGCCGTCACCCAGGACCGGATCACCGTGTTCGAGGTCGTGACGACCACCACGGAGGAGGCCCTGGACCTGGTGCGTGGTCTCGCCGCTGCCGTCCGGGCCGTGCTCGACGTGTCGGAGGAGACCGTCGAGCGCGAGCGCCGGATCGTCGCCCGCGAGGACCCCCTCCGCGCCGACGAGATGGTCCCGTCCGTGCACACCGCGCGTTTCGGTCCCGCCGGGCCGGGGCGATCGGGTGCCGGTGCCGCTCCCGTCGCGGGGATCACGCCTGCCGAGGTCCGGCGCTGGGTGGAGCACCACCTCGTCGCCGGGAACGCCATCGTGTCGGTCGCCGGCGGAGCCGTGCCGCCCGCCACCGTCGACCTCGCGCTGCCGCCCGGACCGCCGGCCGCACCGCTGCAGCCGTGGACGGGCCCGATGCGGACGGGTGCCCTCGTGGAGTCCCCGCTCGATGGCATCGCAGCGTCGGTCGTCGTCCCGGCCCGCGTCGCGCCGCTGCTCGAGGCCGTCCTCGAGCACGAGGTGTTCGACGCGCTCCGGATGGAGGCCGGCGTCGCGTACGCGATCGACTCCCACTCGGTCGCGCTCGACGGCGAGCGCTCCGTGGTCGTCGTCACCGCGGACCCGGTCGAGGCGGACACCGAGGCGGCGGCGACGGTCGTCGTCGAGACCCTCCGACGCCTGGCGGCGAGCGGGCCGAGCACGTCGACGACCGCGCGCATCGACGCGGCCCGCGCGGTCAACGCGACCGATGCGGCGTTCCGCGCGGACCTCCGGGTCTCGGCCGAGGTGCTCATGCGGCTCCGCGGCCTGCCGACTCCTCAGCCGGTGGACGGTCCGGTCACCCCGGCCGAGCTCAGCAACCTCCGGAGCGCCCTCGCGGACGCGCTCGGGACCCTCGTCGTGTGCGTCGACCAGGACGCCGACGCCGACTTCGCCGCCCTGGCGGAGCGACACGGCCTGGACCACGTCGACGCTGCGCCGGGTGTGCCGGCCCCCGAGCGGGTGTGGTTCCCCCCGCGTCCGGGTGCTGGACGGAGCGTCCACCGCACCGCGCTCCTGCCCGCGTTCGCCGACGCGCACCTCGAGGTCGACGGCACCCGGGTCACGCTGCGACCGCGCGGGCTGCCTGCGCGGATGGTCGACCTCGCCGAGGCCGCGGTCGTGGGCCGCCGCGGCGACCTCGGCGTGACGGTGGTCGACGGGGCCGGCAACACCCTGCACCTCCGTGCAGACGAGTGGTGGCGCGGCCGTCGCATGGTCGACGCCGTCGTGCGGGCGACGCCACCGCACCTGGTCCGGGCCTTCTCGGCCTGACACCAGCAGGCCTGACGCCCGCAGGCCTGACGCCCCCCGGCCCGGTGCCAGCAGGCCCGGCGCCCGCACCGACGCCGCGACACGGGGTCCTCACGCCGCGACGTCGACCGCCCACCCGGCCCGCATCCGCGCGACCGCCCGGTCCCACCCGCCGAGCAGGTCGGCGTCCTCGCGCAGCATCGCCTGCAGCTGCAGCCCCTCGTAGAGCGCCACGAGCTGTTCCGCAGCGTGTCTCGGGGACGCACCACGTGCCTCCCGGCCGGCGACCACGTCGCGCACCAGCGCGAGCGTGACGTCCTCGAACGACCGCGTGTACTGCGTCCGGAACCACCCCGACGCCGGGTGCCGGGGACCGGAGGCGGCGCTCAGCAGCGCGATCCGGAGCCGCACGAGTCCTGGCTCGCGCTGCCCGGCCTCGAGCCGCGCGCGCAGGTAGGCGACGGCGCCCTCCTGCTCGGCCACCGGCCACAGCGCCCGTTCGGTGGCGGCGGCCCAGCGGTCGACGACCGCGACGACGAGCAGGTCCCACGTGGGGAAGGCCCGGTGCACCTCGGCGACGTCGACACCCGCGTGACAGGCGACCTCGTCGGGACCGACGGCGTGGAAGTCGGTGGTGCGGAAGGCGTCGACCGCGGCCGTGACGATGCGGGCGCGGAGGTCAGCGGACATGCGTCGATCCTGCCCACGGTCGGCCCGGGACGCGACCGCCCGTTCGGGGGCGGACCGAGCAGGCAGCACCGGACGGCTCCGCCTACCCGCGGTCGAACGCGATCGTCTCGTCGTCGGCCGCCGTCACCCGCCCGGTCCGGGCGAACTCCGCCCACACCGCACGGAGCGCCCGCCCGCGACGGTCGACCTCCGGCCAGTCCCGCTCCGGCACGAAGCGGCTGCCCACCCAGGCCTCCCGCCCGCCGAGCAGCATCGGCACGTCGCTCATGTGCACGGCCCCGGTCGGCGTGGCCGTGGCCCCGCGGAGCAGTCGGTACGCGACGGCGTTCCCACCGGCGGCCCGGTGCCGTGCCGCGAACCGACGGACGTCCCGGCCGTAGACGACCTCGGACAGTGGCCGGACGACGAGCCACCGCAGCAGCGACCGCGCGGGACGCCACCGGGCGAGCGTCCGGACGCCGGGGATCATCGGCACGTACATGCCGGTCTCGTCGGACCCGGAGCCGACGAGGACGTCGACCTCCGGGGCGACTGCCCGCCACGCCCGGTCCGTGACGCGCTCGGCGGGCAGCGGCGCGTGGCCGTACTGCGTCCCGAACGGCATCGCCCCGGCCAGGCCGAAGACCCCGCCGGCCCGTTCGCCGCGGACCTGCCGGTCGAGCACCTCGTCCAGGGGGGTGTCCGGCCCGATGGTCCCGACGGCCCGGAGCACCGCCCGGGTCATGCGCGCGCGACCCCGGGACAGCCCGAGCGGGGCGCTCTGCACGATCGCCCGGCGGAACAGCCCGCGTGCGCCCTCGCTGATCATCAGGTGCGCTGTCGCGTCGCCACCGGCGGACTGACCGAACACCGTCACGGCGTCCGGGTCACCGCCGAAGGCCGCGATGTTCTCGTGCACCCAGCGCAGGGCGGCGATCAGGTCGAGCAGCCCGAGGTTCGCGGGGACGGTCTCGCCGTCTCCGAGGAACCCGAGGACGCCGAGCCGGTAGGTCACCGTCACCACGACGACGCGCTGTTCGGTCACCAGGTCCCGGGGGTCGTGGATGGGCAGGTCGCCGCCGCCGATCACGTACGACCCGCCGTGGATCCACACCATCACGGGGAGTCGCTCGTCGGGTCGGACGTCGCTCGGCACCGTGACGCTCAGCCGCTGGCAGTGCTCGTCCACCTGCAGGTCCATCGGCGGCAGCAGCTGGTCGACGGCCGGCGAGCTCCGCTGCGGCGCGACTGGCGCGGGCGTGGTCGCCGGGTACGGCTCGGTGGTCGCCGGGACCGGCTCCGGCGCCGCGAAGCGCTCGGCTCGCGCGTAGGGGATGCCGAGCGCGCGGGTGACGTCGCCGTCGACGACGGCGGTGAGCGGTCCGGCAGGGGGATCGAAGGAGCGTGTTGCGGGAGACGGCACCGGCTCACGCTACCGACGTGACCGGGGGACGCAACGGGAGGCACGGTGCATGCTGGCACCGTGCCTCCCGTCCGCGGGGTGGTCGCGTGTCGCGACGGGCGCTACCGGACCCGCTTGATCGGGATGACGACCAGCGCGCCCAGCAGGGCGACCGCTCCGGCGGCCCAGCACATGAGCGTGTAGTTGTCGGCGTGCGTGCTGCCGATCGACAGGAAGAACAGCGAGATCGCCGGGGCGAGCGACTGCGGCAGCGCGTTCGCGATGTTGATCACCCCGAGGTCCTTGCCGGGACGGTCCGCGTTCGGCAGGACGTCCACGACCAGGGCCGTGTCGATGGCCGAGTAGATGCCGTACGCGAAGCCCATGACGACCTCGGCGACGTAGAAGCCGGTGACGGTCTCGGCGTGCGCGAGCACGACCAGGCCGACCGCGAACAGCGCCGTCGACCCGCCGACGAACACCTTGCGGCGACCGAGCCGGTCCGAGGCCCAGCCGGAGAGCGCCGCGCTGACGAGCAGGGCGACCGTGTAGAGCAGCACGCCGAAGGCGACGGCCTCCGTCGCGGCCTTCGCGTCCGCGATGCCCAGGTGCTCCTGCATGTAGAGCAGCCGGTAGGTCGTGAACATGAACGTCGCGAGGATGATGAGGAACCGCGACCACCACGCGAACGCGAAGTCCGGGTTCTTGATCGGGTTCGTCCAGAACGACGACACCAGGTTGAGCCAGGTGAACTTCTTGAGCGGGTACGTCGGCAGGTCGTCCCGCGCGACGAACGCGTAGACGAGGACGAGGAAGATCGCCAGGATGCCGGGCGCGATGAACAGCACCGGCAGGTTCGCGACGAAGAACACCGAGAGGTAGGTGCCGGCGAGCACGGCCGTGTTCTGGGCGAGCGCGATGATGCTCGACGACCGGCCGCGCTGCACCTGCGGGACGTTGTCCGCGAAGCTCGCGAGGAGCGTGGCGAGCGTCGCGTTCGCGGCGATCTGCGCGAGCAGCCAGCCGAGCGTCAGGTTGAGGACGTCGGGCGCGTAGGCGATCCAGACGAGGGCGACCGCGAACAGGACCACACCGCCGACCAGCCACGGTCGGCGACGGCCCCAGCGCGTGCGGGTGCGGTCGGACAGCGCGCCGGCGAGCGGGTTCATGAGGAGCGCGCCGAACGCGCCGATCGGCAGGACGGAACCGATCACGGTGGCGGCGTCCTCGCCCACCAGGGCCTGCGCCTTGAGCTGCATGCTGACGTAGACCGGGGCCATGAGCGCCACGAAGAGGCCGAACTGCCCGAGGAACAGGGCGATCTGGTAGCCGATCCCCACCCGCATCGTGCTGACCGGTTGGGTGATGCCCTCGTCCGGGTCCAACAGGGCCGGGCCGCTGGGTTCGGGTGTGCTCATGACGCCTCCTTGAGTCGATGCAAAAACCTTGTCCTACAAGGTTTTACGTCGATGAGCATACAACGACACGTGTCGGCTTGTTGCCCAGCGTCTGAGGCACCGTCCGAGGAAAACTACACAGCGGGTGGTTTTTGGGGTAGCGTCGGGATCGGTCTCGCCGGGGAGCATCGCTCCTCGACGGGCTGCGACATCCGATGCCGCGACACCCAGACAGGATCGAAGGAGCCCTCTGCCATGCCCATCACCTCTGTGCAGCTCTACTCGCTGCGCGACGCCATCGCCGAAGACCTCGACAAGGCCATCGCCCGGGTGCGCGAGATCGGTTACGAGAACGTCGAGCCGTACGCGTTCGTCGAGCGTGCCGCGGACCTCGAGAAGGCCTTCGCCGCCACGGGCCTCACGGCCCCGTCCGGCCACGTCGCCGTGATCGACGCCGAGGACACCGCCCCGATCTGGGACGCCGCCGAGCGCCTCGGCATCCAGACAGTCATCGACCCGTTCATCCCGACCGACCGCTGGCAGACCGCCGACGACGTCGCGAAGATCGCCGAGCGTGTCAACGTCCTGACCGCCGAGGCCGCGTCGCGTGGCCTCAAGTTCGGCTACCACAACCACCAGTGGGAGTTCACGAACAAGGTCGACGGCAAGAGCGTCTACGAGCACTTCGTGTCGCAGCTCGCGCCGGAGACCGTGCTCGAGGTCGACACCTTCTGGGCGACCGTCGGCGGCGCGGACGCCCCGGCCGTGCTCCGCTCGCTCGGGGACCGCGTCGTCGCGATCCACGTCAAGGACGGCAAGGTCGACGGTGACATCCTCACCGCGCTGCCGTCGTCGGAGAGCGCCCTCGTCGTGCCCGAGGCCCTGCAGCGCGCCTTCGAGAACCAGACCCCCGCCGGCCAGGGTGACGTCGACGTCGCGGGCATCCTCGCCGCCGCGCCGCAGGCGATCCGCGTCGTCGAGTTCGACGCCTACTCCGGCGACGTCTTCCAGGGCATCACCGAGTCGCTCGAGTGGCTGAAGGCGAACGACACCGCCGGGAGCGCCGCGTGAGCCGCGTCGGGATCGGCATCATCGGTGCCGGCAACATCTCGACCCAGTACCTCGAGAACCTGACGCAGTTCGCCGACGTCGAGGTCCGCTTCGTCGCCGACGTGCTGCTCGACCGCGCCGCCGCCCAGGCGGAGGCCTACGGCGTCGCCGCGTCGGGCACCGTCGAGGAGCTCCTGGCACGCGACGACGTCTCGATCGTGATCAACCTGACGATCCCGGCGGCGCACGCCGAGGTCGACCAGCAGATCATCGACGCCGGCAAGCACGTCTGGAGCGAGAAGCCGATCGCGACCGACCACGACTCGGCCGCCGCGGTCCTGGCATCGGCGAAGGCGAAGGGGCTGCGCGTCGCGACGGCGCCGGACACCGTGCTCGGCGCCGGCATCCAGACGGCGCTCCGGGCCATCGCCCGCGGCGACATCGGCGAGCCGCTCACCGCGACGACGCTGTTCCACGTGCCGGGACCCGAGGCGTGGCACCCGAACCCGGACTTCCTGTTCGCGAAGGGCGCCGGCCCGCTGTTCGACATGGGCCCGTACTACGTCACCACGCTCGTGCACGCCTTCGGCGCCGCGTCGCGCGTGCAGGCCGTCTCGTCGAAGTCGCTCGACCGCCGCACCATCGCGTCCGGTGACCGTGCCGGCGAGACGTTCCCGGTCGAGGTCCCCACGCACCACGCCGCGCTCATCGAGTTCGCCGGCGGGCAGTCCGCCCAGTCGACGTTCTCGTTCCAGCACGCGCTCCCCCGTATGGGCTTCGTCGAGATCAACGGCACGCTCGGCACCATCTCGCTCCCCGACCCGAACACGTTCGAGGGCTCCTCGCAGCTCTGGCGCTACGGGCAGGAGGAGCCGGAGACGCTCGAGGCCGTCGGCTCCACCTGGGGCCGGGGCACCGGCGTCGTCGAGCTCGCCCGCGCGATCGCCGAGGATCGCCCCGAGCGTGCCTCGGGCGAGGTCGCGCTGCACGTGCTCGACGTGCTGCTCGGCATCCGCGACGCCGCCGAGTCCGGGTCCGCCGTCACGATCGAGTCGTCCGTCGAGCGGGTCGCACCGCTGCCCGAGGACTTCGACCCCGCCGCCGCGGTCCTCACCGCCTCGGTGGACGCCTAGGCACCACCCGCACCACCACGACGGCCGGTCCCCTGTCGGGGCCGGCCGTCCGTGCGCCAAGATGGGACCGTGACCGGGGAACAGCACGAGGGACCGCACGTCGTCGCGGTGAGCAGGGACGACGAGCACCGCTTCAGCAAGCCCGTCGTCGACGAGGTCGTCCTCGTCGCCGGCTGGGGCATCGAGGGGGACGCGCACGCCGGCACCACCGTGCAGCACCGCTCCCGGGTGGCGCGGGACCCTTCGCAGCCGAACCTCCGGCAGGTGCACCTCGTGCACGCCGAGCTGTTCGACGAGCTCGAGCCGACCGGGCACCACGTGGCACCCGGGGAACTCGGCGAGAACGTGACCACCCGCGGCGTCGACCTGCTCGGGCTGCCGACCGGCACGGTCCTGCACCTCGGCGCGGACGCACGGGTGCGGGTGACCGGACTGCGCAACCCCTGCCAGCAGATCAACGACCACGACCCGGGACTGCTCCGCCGGGTGCTCGGACGGGCCGAGGACGGCACGGTCGAGCGGAAGGGCGGCGTGATGGGCGTCGTGCTCGCGGGCGGCGTCGTGCGTGCCGGTGACCCCGTCGTCGTCGAGCTGCCCGAGGGCGTCCAGGAGCCGCTGCAGCCGGTCTGACCCCGCCGTCGTCGCGGGCGGGCAGTCACGAGGTCCGGGCCGGGGTCAGTCGCCCGACATCGCGATCGCCGACATCCTCGCCATCAGGGACCGCGGCACGAACCGGTGCACGTTCGCCACCGCCGCGTTCGCCCCGCCGGACACCACCGTCGGACCGCCGGCGCGACCGAACGCCCGGAGCCCGACCGCCGCGACCTGCGCCGCCGTCTGCCGGCCACGTTCGAGGAACCGTCCCTGGGCGCCGCCGCGCGTCGCCGCGTCGAAGAACCCGGTCGACGTCGGTCCCGGGCAGAGCGCCAGGATGCGCACGCCGGACCCGCGGGACTCCTGCCAGAGCGCCTCGGTGAACGACAGCACGAACGCCTTCGTCGCGCCGTAGACCGCCATCGACGGGGTCGGCTGGAACGCGGCGGTCGACGCGACGGTCATCACCCCGCCGACCCGGCGCGCGAGCATCGGCGGCAGGAACGCGTGCACGAGCCGGACGACGGCCGTGCAGTTCAGGTCGACCTGGGTGCGGAGCCGCTCGTCGGTGGCGGCGACGAACGCGCCGTGGTCGCCGACGCCGGCGTTCGCCACGAGGACGTCGACCCGGACGTCGGCGAGCGCCGACACGACCCGGTCGACGCCGTCCGCCTGCGCCAGGTCAGCGGGCACCGTGGTCGCCTCGACGCCGTGCTCCGTGCGGATCCGGGACGCGAGCGCGTCCAGCCGGCCGGCGGACCGGGCGACGAGCACGACGTCGGCACCGGCGGCGGCCAGGCCGAGTGCGAGCTCCTCGCCGATCCCGCCGCTCGCGCCGGTGACGAGGGCACGGAGGCCGTGGAAGGGGCTGCGAGATCGGGGCATGCTCCATGGGTACACCCGGTGGGTGCGACCGGACGGGAGGCGCGGGGCGGGCCGGGCACGTGCCTCCCGTCCGCCCGTGGCCGGCACCGCGACCGTGGTGACGGCTACGGGGCGGGCTGCGCTCCGGGCGGGACGATCGACTCGAGCAGCCGCAGCACCCGCTCGCCGTCCACCGCGTCGGGGTCGAGCAACCACTGCACCTGCAGGCCGTCGGACGCCGCGATGCTCAGGCTCGCCAGGTCGATCGGGTCCAGGTCTGCCCGGATCCGCCCGGCAGCCTGGTCCGCCGCGATGAGCTCCGCCAGGTCCGCCCGGAGGCGGGTGAACCGCTCCCGCATGAAGTCCCGCGTCGTCGGGTGTCCCTCCTGCACGGCGTCGGCCGCGAGGGTCGTGTAGAGCTGCACGAGCCCCGGCACCCCGCGGTTGCGCGAGGCGCTCTCCCGCATGTCGCCGATCGCCGACTTCAGCCGGTCGGGGGCGCCCTGCTCGCGGACCTCGTGCTCCCGGTACACCGCGAGCAGCAGGTCGTCGCGGCTCGGGAAGTAGTGCCGGAGTGCGGCGTGCGTGATGCCGAGCGCATCGGCGACGGAGCGCAGGGACGATGCGTCGACGCCCTGCTCGGCGACCATCCGGATCATCTCGTCGAGGATCTGCGCACGTCGCTCGGCACCCTTGCGGTACCCACCGCGTCGGGGTGGGGTCGCGTCCTCGTCGACCTCGTGCGTCATCCCCCCAACTTACCGCTGGAAGGTTTTCGCGCCACCCCGGGTCAGGCGGGGTCGACCGTGTACTCGTCGACCGGTGTCGGCCGCCCGCCGACCAGGGCGTCGGTGATCTGGTCGAGGCACCGGGTGAGCACGGCGTTGTCCTCGCTCGACAGGTGGTCCATCACCTCGACCACGGCCTCGTGGAACCGCGCGTACGACGAGTCGATCTTCGCGGCGGCCTGCACCGTCGGCTCGAGCACCTGGGCCCGGCGGTCCGTGGGGTGCGGCGCACGGACCAGGTCGCCCTTCGCGACGAGTCCGTCGACGATCTTCGTGACCGACGCGTTCGAGACGCTGAGCATGACCGCGAGGTCCTTCGGTCCCATCGACCGTCCGTCGCGGTGCGCCTGGAGCAGGTAGCGGACGGCCAGGAACTCGTTCTTCGTCAGGCCGCTCTCGGTCCGCGCCTGCTCGAGCTGCTGCTCCTCGGCGTGCTGGAGCCGGAGGAGGGCGTCCACGGCGACCTTGGCCGCACGCGAACGGGGCTCACGGGCGTAGAGGTGCGTGTGCTCTCGGCGGACGACGGTCAGCGGCATCGGCTCGTGCGGTCTCTCTGTCGGGTGGTCGGCCGACGCGGCGGGTCAGACCGCGGTGGCCGTGAAGAAGTCAGCGTACGACGGTTCGGAGCGGCGCGACAGGAGCGACGGGTCCTGGATCCGGCGCTCGACGTAGGCGTCGATGACCGCGGGGTCGGTCAGACCGACGCGGGTGTGCGTCGCGCCGGCTCGTGTGGTGTGCGGCATCCCGGTGTACGTGCTGTGCATTGTGATCCCGCCTTCCCGTGTCGTGGTCGTCCTCGTCCGGACGCGAGAACTGTTTCACGACGCGAACTACTTGTGCAACGAACTGTTCGATTTCTGTACATTCTGCACGGGAGCAGCGACGCCACCAGCGGCGACAGCGACGACCGCAGCCGTCTGTGAACACCTCGTGAACGCATGTTTCACAGTCGTCAAAACTCGTGAACTGATCGTCCATCCGGCCCTACGCTGCCCGATGTGTCCTCCGCCACCACCCCCCGCCCCGTGCTCGTCCTCGACTTCGACGGCACGGTGTGCACGGGCGACGCCCCGGTGTGGGCGTACGCGGACGAGGTCACGGCCGCGCTCCGGGGACGCGGGTTGGAGACCGCTGCCGACACGGTCCGCGACGGCCTCCGCGCCTTCCTCGACGGTGCGCCGGACGCCCCCGCGTGGGCGGACGGGTACGAGGCCGTCGCCGAGCTCGCCGTCGCCGCCGACCCCGCCGCCGCACCGCTGCTCGAGGACGCCTACCGCCGCAGCCGGTCGGCCCTCGCGGACGGACGCCTCGCCGTCACCGCCCCCGAGGGACTCGCCGCACACCTCGCCGAGATCGGCGAGCACGCGGACCGGGTGCTCGTGACGAACGCGCCCCTCGCCGGCGTGCTCGAGACGCTCGCCGTCCTCGGACTCACCGAGGTCGTCGACGCCGTGCACGCCGAGGCCCGGAAGCCCGGGGGCTGGGACCTCCTGCTCCCCCGACTGCTCGAGGGCCGCCGCCCGGGCGACCTGCTGTCCGTCGGCGACATCTGGGCGAACGACCTCGCCGCGCCACGCGCCGCCGGGTGCCGGACCGCCCTGATCGACCGGTTCGGGCACGCCGCCGGGCCCGCCGACCTGGTCGCCCGGTCGTTCCCCGAGCTCTACGCCGACATCGCCGCGTGGTCCCGGGACCCCGCCGCGGTCCCCGTGCCCGCCGCCTCCTGACCGCACCACACCACACCCGCTCAGCCCCACACCAGAACGGAATCGTCATGCCCCTCCGCACGACCACGCTCGCGACCGCCACGGGCGTCGCCCTCCTCGCCACGCTGGCGCTCTCCGGCTGCGGTGCCTCGCAGCAGACCGCCTCCGCCGGATCCTCCGGCACCGCCGCGGCCGCGTGCACCGGCCGCTCCGACGACTCGGCCGCCGCGCCGAAGTCCCTCACGCTGGCGCTCGTGCCGTCCGGCGACGCGAAGAAGCTCGTCGAGACCGTGAAGCCCCTCGAGGAGGCCCTCACGAAGCGCCTCGGCATCCCCGTGAAGGGCGTCATCACCCAGGACTACCAGGCGTCGGTGGAGGCGATCGGCAGCGACCAGGCCCAGATCGGCATGCTCCCGAGCCTGCAGATGAGCCAGGCGTGCGACAAGTACGGCGCGGTCCCGGCCCTGCAGACCGAGCGGAACGGCAAGCACAGCTACGCCGCGCAGTTCTTCACGAACGACCCTGACAAGTACTGCTCGGACACGCCCGTCGCCGGCACGAACGGGATGCTGTACTGCAACGGCACCCAGTCGGGCACGGGTCCCGCCGGGCTCGACGCGCTGAAGAAGCTCAAGGGTGCGAAGATCTCGCTCCTGCAGGCCGCCTCGCCCGCCGGCTACATCTTCCCGGTCGCCGCGATGAAGGCCGCCGGCCTCGACGTCGACAAGGACGTCTCGGTCACCCAGGTCACCGCGAACGACGCGAGCGTCCTGTCCGTGTACAACGGCGACACCGAGGTCGGCACGAGCTACTGGGACGCCCGCAGCGTCGTCGCGACGGACACCCCCGACGTCGGGAAGAAGGTCGTCGTGTTCGCGCTGACCGACGAGATCCCGAACGACGGCGTCTCGCTGTCCTCCGGCCTGAGCAAGCAGTGGCAGCAGAAGATCACGACGGCCATGAAGGACTACGCCGGCACCGCGGAGGGCAAGCAGGCGCTCACCGCGATCTACCAGATCACCGGGCTGACCGACGCCGACCCGGAGGCGCTGACGAAGACGCAGCAGACCGCCGCGACCATCGGGCTCGGCTGATGACGACGCCCGACCGGACCCACAGCGAGCGGGGAGGTGCCGGCATCCGCTTCTCCGACGTCGGCGTCACCTACCCGAACGGCCACCACAGCCTGCGCGGCATCGACCTCGACATCACCCCCGGCGAGATGGTCGCCGTCGTGGGTCTGTCGGGCGCCGGCAAGTCGACGCTCATCCGCACGATCAACGGCCTCGTCCCGATCACCTCCGGCGGGATCACCGTCGGCGACACCCGGGTGGAAGGCCTCCGGGGCCGGGCGCTCCGGGACCTGCGCGCGGACGTCGGCATGGTCTTCCAGGGGTTCAACCTCGCCAAGCGGACCACCGTCCTGAACAACGTGCTCATGGGCCGGCTGCACCACACCTCGGCCTGGCGGTCGCTCCTCGGCGCGTGGCGCCGGGACGACGTCGAGCTCGCGATGCAGGCCCTCGAGCGGGTCGAGATCGTGCAGAAGGCGTACGTGGGCGCCGCCGAGCTGTCCGGCGGGCAGCAGCAGCGCGTCGCGATCGCCCGGACCCTCGCGCAGCGGCCGCGGGTGGTCCTGGCGGATGAGCCGGTCGCCTCGCTCGACCCGCCGACCTCGCACGTCGTGATGCGCGACCTGCAGCGGATCAACGCCGAGCTCGGCATCACGGTCGTCGTGAACCTGCACTTCCTCGACCTCGCCCGTCGGTACGGCACCCGGCTCGTCGGGCTCCGCGCCGGCGAGGTCGTCTACGACGGCCCCGGGGCCGACGCCGACGAGTCGGTGTTCGAGGCGATCTACGGCCGGTCCCTCACCGCCGAGGACGTCCTCGACGCGCCGGCGGTGCAGCTGTGACGACGGCGGACGCGACGCGGTCCGGCGGACGCACCCCGCGCCTCCAGGCCGACGGCACGGGCCGTCCCCGCCGGCCACGCACCCTCGGACGCACGCTCGCCGTCGTGGCGGTCGTCGCCGCGATCACCGTGTGGTCCGCGATCGCCGTGCAGGTCGACGTCGCAGCCCTCGTGACCAACGCGCGGAACGCGTCCGCCACCCTGGTCCAGCTGGTGCAGCCGGACTACTCGTTCATCCCGGAGACGCTCCCCGCGCTCCTGCAGACCGTGCAGATGGCCGTCGTCGCGACGGCCGTCAGCACGGCCGTCGCGATCCCCCTGTCCTTCGCGGCGTCGCGCGCGACGAACCCGAACGGACCCGTCCTGGCGGCCGTCCGTCTCGTCATGAACGTCGTCCGCAGCGTGCCGGACCTGCTGTTCGCGTCGCTGTTCGTGACGGTCGTCGGGACGGGTGCGCTGTCCGGTGTCCTCGCGCTGGTGCTGTTCAACGTCGGGATCCTCGTGAAGCTCGTGTCCGAGGCACTCGACGGTGTCGACCGCGGCGGACAGGAGGCCGCCCTGGCGGCCGGTGCCACCTGGTTCCGCGCGAACCGCGCCGCGGTGCTCCCCGAGGTCGCCCCGTCCGCCGTGTCGCAGGTCGTCTACGTCCTGGAGCTCAACATCCGCGCGTCCACCGTCATCGGCCTGGTCGGCGCCGGCGGGCTCGGCATGCTCATCGACAAGGTGCGGACGTTCTACCAGTACCACTACCTGAGCACCGTCATCCTGGAGGTCCTCGCGCTCGTCGTCCTGCTCGAGCTCCTCAGCTCCGTCACCAGGAAGCGGCTCCTCCGATGAGCGTCGCCGTCGGCCCGACCCCGACACGCCCCGGCTCCGGCACCGGCCGGGAGGCACGCCCCACCACCGCGCGCCCGACCCGTCCTCGTCGGGTCGGCCGGGCGCTCGTCGCGGTCGCCGTCGTCGCGGTCGTCGCCGCCGCCTCGTTGGGGGTCGACCTCGACTGGGGCGCCCTGCCGGCGCTGCCCGCGAAGTCCGCGCACCTGCTCGGGCTGATGTTCCTGCCCCCGGCGTGGTCGGCACTGCCGGACGCCCTGTCCGCCACCCTGCTGTCCGTCGCGATGGCGTGGTTCGGCACGGTGCTCGGTGCCGTCGTCTCGCTGCCGCTGTCCCTGCTCGCGACCGACCGGCTCGCGCCCGCGGTCGTCCGGGTCCCGCTCCGTGCGGTCTTCGCGGTGCTGCGGGCGGTGCCCGAGGTCGTCATCGCCGTCCTGATGCTGTCCGTCACCGGCCTGACCGCGTGGACCGGGGCGCTGGCGATCGCGATCGGGTCCGTCGGCACGCTCGGCAAGTGGGGCTACGAGGCGTTCGAGTCCGTCGACCGCGGGCCGGTCGAGGCGACGACGGCCGTGGGGGCCTCGCGGTGGCAGGTGATGCGGTGGGGCGTGTGGCCGAGCGCCCGGCCCGACGTGCTCGCGTTCTGGCTGTACCGCTTCGAGATCAACGTCCGGGCGTCGGCGATCCTCGGGCTCATCGGTGCCGGCGGCATCGGCAAGATGCTCGTCGACAACGTGCAGTTCCGCGTGTGGGACGTCGTCGGGATGCTCCTCCTGGTGATCGTCGTCGTGACGATGGCGATCGATCAGCTCAGCGGCGCGGTCCGCACCCGGATCATCACCGGGCGGTGGGGCTTCCCGCTCGTCGGGACGATCCGTCGGGGTCACGGGACGCGCCGGACCCGTAGGGTCGAGCCGTGAACGACCAGCCGGGCGCGGTCATCGCCACCATCCGGAGCCTCATGCCGTCCCTGCTGCCGACCGAGCAGACCGTCGCGGCCGTGCTGCTCGAGCGCTCCGCCGAGATCGTCGAGCTGAGCGCGCAGCAGGTCGCTGACGCCGCCGGGGCGTCGCGCGCGACGGTGGTCAGGACGTGCCAGAGCCTCGGGTACTCCGGGTACCAGCAGCTCCGGGTCCTGCTCGCGCGGGACGCCGCAGCCGCTCCGGTGCGTGCGACGGGAGCGACGCCGGACGGTGCCGCCGGTATCGTCACCGCGACGTTCACGCAGCTCGCCGACCGAGTGCACGACATGACGGCGCTCCTCGACGGCGGGGCGCTCGACCGTGCGGTCACCCTGCTCGCCGACGCGCGCCGGGTCGTCATCGTGGGCAACGGCCTGTCCGCGCCGCTCGCGCAGGACGCCGCCGCCCGGCTGACGAGCATCGGTCGCCCCGCCGAGGCGCAGTCCGACGTCATCGGACAGCAGATCAGCGCGCGGCTCCTCGAGCCCGGGGACCTGCTCCTCGTGGTGAGCGGGAGCGGGGCGAACGCGCTGACGCTCCGAACCGTCGCCGCCGCCACCGCGGCCGGGGCGGACGTCGTCGCCGTGACCGCGTTCGGCCGGAGCCCGATCGCGCAGGCCGCCACGGTCGCCCTCGTCGTGACGATGCCGGACCTGACGTTCCGCGACGAGCTGACCCTGGCGTCGCGGTTGCCGCAGGCGATCCTCGTCGAGGGGCTCGTCGCGGCGACGGCGGACCGGCTCGGGGACGTGGCGATGCGGGCGAAGGCACTGGCGCTCGACGCGATCAGCGCGAACCTGTCCGACTGACGCCGGGCGCACCGGGCCGCATCCGGGCACGCCGGGCCGCATCCGGGCACGCCGGGCCAGGATGGGGACCATGTCCTACATCGCCGCGGACGACCGCTACGACTCCATGCCCTACCGCCGGACGGGCCGCTCCGGCCTCGACCTGCCACTGCTCTCGCTGGGCTACTGGCACAACTTCGGCGACGACAAGCCGTTCGAGACGCAGCGGGCCATCAGCCGCCGGGCGTTCGACCTCGGCATCACCCATCACGACCTCGCGAACAACTACGGCCCGCCCTACGGCGCCGCCGAGCTGAACTTCGGCCGGCTCATGCGCGACGACTTCCGCCCCTACCGCGACGAGATGGTCATCTCGACCAAGGCGGGCTGGGACATGTGGCCCGGCCCCTACGGCCAGGGCGGCGGGTCGCGGAAGTACGTGCTCGCCTCGCTCGACCAGTCGCTGCAGCGGATGGGCCTGGACTACGTCGACGTCTTCTACTCGCACCGCCTCGACGCCTCGACCCCGCTCGAGGAGACGATGGGCGCCCTGCACACCGCGGTCCAGCAGGGCAAGGCGCTGTACGTCGGCATCTCGTCGTACGACGCCGAGCGCTCCCGCCAGGCTGCCGAGATCCTCCGTGACCTCGGGACGCCGCTCCTCATCCACCAGCCCTCGTACTCGATGCTCAACCGCTGGATCGAGGACGAGGGCCTGCTCGACGCCGCCGGCGACGTGGGCTTCGGCGTGATCGGGTTCACCGCACTCGCCCAGGGTCTGCTCACCGGGCGCTACCTGGACGGCGTCCCCGAGGACTCGCGCGCCGCGGCGGGCAAGTCCCTCGACGCAGGCTCCCTGACCCCGGAGGTCGTCGAGCACCTGCGCGCGCTGAACGGCATCGCCGAGGCCCGCGGGCAGAGCCTGGCGCAGCTCGCCCTGGCGTGGGCGCTCCGCGACGAACGGGTGACCTCGCTCGTGATCGGCGCCTCCCGCGTCGAGCAGCTCGAGCAGAACGTGGCGGCGCTCGGCAACCTGTCGTTCACCGCGGACGAGCTTGCGGCGATCGACGAGCACTCCGTCGGCGTGCTCGACGTCGACCTGTGGTCGGGCGCCCGCTCGGGCCAGGTGAGCTGACCGCTCGCCCGGGCGCAGCAGCCCGGTACGCTACACATCAGTGGGGCGGTTCGCCGGGTCGTCCTGCGGGCAAGACTGAAGCCCACCACCGCGGCAACGGTGATGGGCTCCGGGTTGCCCTCCGAGTGGAAGGCCGAGGGCGCACGACCGCCCCCGAGTTCACTTGCTCGGGACCAGCATACGCAGGTCCGCCCGCGTGTGCAGCCCTCGGCCGCTTCCGCTCCTCGTGTCCGCCGGCCCTGACACGGAAGGTGGTCTCGATGTCGAAGGACACCGAGCCCGACCGCAGGCGTCAGGTGCCGTGGCTGGGGATCGCGAGCTTGCTCGTGACCCTGGTCCGGCTCCTGCACGACCTGTGGCGGAAGGGCCAGTAGGCTCGGCGGCCCGTACCCGATCGGGTACGGGCCGCTCCGGTCTCCTGAGTCAGAGGGCCCCGGGGACGTCAGGCCAGGCCGAGGCGCTCGTCGAGCAGCGCCAGGAGCCGCTGCCGGAACGGCACCGCCGACCAGCCGTGGTCCGCGCCGTCGACGACCGTGAGCGTCGCCCCGGGCAGGAGCTCGGCGTAGCGGCGGCCGTACGACACCGGGACGATCGCGTCCTCGGTGCCGTGCACGACGTCGGCCGGGCCGGTGTACCCGGCGGCCGGGCCGTAGACGTCGAGCCCGTCCTGGACGTCCGCGATGAACGCCGTCCCGAGCACCATCCCGCCGAAGTCGAACCACCCCTGCTCGCGCGCCGGGGCGAGGGGCTGCCCCTGGATCGCGTCGTGCACGGTGATGTCGTCGACCACGACGCCGGCTGGTGACCACAGGGTCAGGGTCCGGACGGCCTCCGGCACCCGGGCTGCGGCGAGCGCCGACTCCACGGCGCCCAGGCTGTGCGCCACGACGTGCACGCCCTGCCCCCGGTCCGCGGCGCGGATCATCGCGACGACCTGTTCCACCTCGTCGCGGAGGGTGATGTCCGCGAACTCGCCGTCGCTGGCACCCTGGCCGAGCCGGTCGTGGCTCCGGACGAGGGCGCCGCGGGCGACGAGGTGTCGGGCGGTCTGCACGAACAGCTGGTGCCCGCCGAGGGCACTGTCGCTGAACCCGTGCACGAGGAGCACGACGGGGGCGTCCGGGGCGGCGCCGTCCTGCGGTTCCCACTGCCAGCCGCGGATCGTGCGACCACGGTGCTCCAGGGTCGTCGGGGTGGTGCGGGGGTCCGTCCCCTGCAGTGGCACGGTGCCCATCAGTTCGTCCGGTCCGCCCAGCCGGCCGGCAGGTCGCCGGGAGCGGTGTCGACGACGGTCTCGTCGTCCTCGCCGACGTGCTCGAACCGGGTGATGTGGGCGAACTCCGGCACGACGTAGATCGGGTACGTGGGGCCCTCGTCGCGGTAGCGCTGCATCTCGTCCAGGTGGTCGTTCTGGAACAGGACGGTCTTCGAGCCGTCGAGCTCGATCCAGCGTGGGAAGAAGATCGTGCCGTGCAGCACGCGCTGCTCGGGCAGCACGTTGACGACGACGCTCGTGCCGGTGGGCTCGTTCCACGAGACCTTGTAGACGCCCGGCGCGAGGGCGACTAGGTCGACCGTCTGGTCCTTCACCCACCGGCCGCCGACGTGCCCGGTGTGGATCCGGTAGTCGATGGTCGTGGCGTTCTTGACGTACATCTCGTACTGCCAGCCGTTGGCGTACGTGTAGATGAACCGGTGTCCGACGATGCCGGAGAGGTCCTGGGGCGGTTCCGGGTGCTCGACCGAGGTGGTGGTGTCCATGTCCTCGAGTGTGCTCCCGAAGTAGTTTTGTTGCAAACAAAACTTGCTGGTAGGTTGCCGAGCATGACGGGTACAGGCGACGAGACCGCTCGGATCGCCCGACGACTGAGCGACCGGATCGGTCCGTTCCGCCGGACCCTGCTGCGGACCTCCCGCGCCGTGGCGGACCTGCCCGACATCCCGGACGCGCAGGTCGAGGTGCTCCGCGCCCTGGCTGCCGGAGCCGCTGCGGCTCCGGGCGCGGACGCTCCGGGTGCCGCCCCTTCGGCCCTCGCGACCCGCCTCGGCCTCGCCCGATCGACGGTGAGCAACCTCGTGTCCGCGATGGAGCAGTCCGGACTCGTCGAGCGTCGACTGGTCGGGGGCGACGGTCGCCGCACCACCGTGCACCTGACCCCGCTCGCGGTCGACCGCCTCCGCACGTACGACGACGCGGCGACCTCGGTGCTCGTCGACGCCCTCGGGCACCTGTCCGCGGAGGACGTGCACGCCCTCGCCGCGGCCCTCCCCGCGCTCGAGCGCCTGCACCGCGAGATCACCCCGCCGCCGGCGCCCTGACCGGCACCGCGCGACCCTCAGCAACCTCGAAGCGATCCTTTGGCACTCCTGAGGCAAGAGTGCTAAAACGGACGCCAGTTGAGTCGAGGGGACTCAACGAGGACCACGAAGGAGTTGATCTCGATGACGATGCAGTTCGACCCGTTCCGCGAGCTCGACCGACTCGCAGGCTCCCTGCTCGGAGCCGGCGCCGGTGCACCCCGGTCGATGCCCATGGACCTCTACCGCAGCGGTGACCACTACGTCCTCGACGTCGACCTCCCGGGCATCGACCCGGGCTCGGTGGACGTGGACGTGGACGGTTCCGTCCTGACCATCCGCGCCGAGCGCACGCTCGGCGCGCCCGAGGGCTCGCAGTGGATCACGCGCGAGCGCCAGCCCGGCACCTTCGTGCGGCAGCTCACGCTCGGTGACCACCTGGACGCCGAGCGCATCAGCGCCGCCTACGACAACGGCGTCCTGAGCGTGACCATCCCGGTCAAGGAGTCCGCGAAGCCCCGCAAGATCCAGGTGTCGACCGGAGGCGGCGCCCAGCAGCTCGCCGTCGGCTCGAGGGGCGAGTGACCGGGAGGGCACGGCAGCGATGGCAGCACTCGGCAACGCGCTCCTCGCCGTCGGCGTCCTGACGGCAGCCCTCACCGCGACGGCCCTCGACCGTCGCACCGCGGCACTCCTCGGAGCCACCGGCGGCACCGTCGGGAGCTTCCTCGCGTGGCTCCTCGCCCCGCAGGCCTGGACCGGCTCCTGGCTGCTCCCGTGGATCGCCGCCGCAGCAGGGACGGTCGCGGTCGTCGCCGGGTGGGCGGCAGCTCGCGCGTACACCGGCCTCACCCGCCCGCCGCGGGAACACGAGGACGACACGACGAGCATCACCACCCTGCCGGGCTGAGTGGATGACGGACCACTCCTCGTGGAGCGTGTCCTGCACGAGCCCCGCGGTCTTCTCGACCACGTTCGGCAGCTCGGTCGTGCCGGAGAACCGCACGTCGGGGTGCGTCGGCGGCGGCATCGGTAAAGAGGACGTCGGTCCGTCGTGGTACGAGTACTCGCCCTTGCCGTCGAACCAGGGGCCGCTCGCCCAGGGCCCGTCCGCGGCCGCGGCGCCGTCGGAGAAGTTGAGGTACTGGAGGCTGGATCGCGCGGGGGCGGTGGCCGGATCGCGCGGACGGGCATCGTCAGCGCGGCCTACCGTGGCCGTCATGGACCTCGAACTCACCGGCCGTGTCGCGCTCGTCGTCGGCGGCCAGGGCTACATCGGCGCCGTCGTCGCGGAGACCCTCCGCCGCGAGGGCGCGACCGTCGTCGTCGCCTCCCGCAGCGCCGGCGGCCCGGACGCCGTCATGATCGACACCGCGTCGCAGGCCTCCGTCGACGCGGGGGTCGCCCGCGTGCTCGAGCAGCACGGCCGCATCGACGTGCTCGTCGTCACGGCAGCGCCCGCCGCCGGCACCCTCGACCCCGAGAAGGCGTCGGATCCGGAGCAGGTCGCGACCGCGATCGACGGCAAGGCGCTCGGGTTCCTCCGGGTGGCGAACGCCGTGCTCCCCCACCAGCAGCGCGCCGGCTCCGGCCGCGTCGTCGTCATCAGCGGGCAGAACGCCTACCTCGCGGGGAACATCACGACCTCGCTGCGGAACGCGGCGACGAGCATCATCGCGAAGAACCTCGCCGACCAGGTCGTGGGGTCCGGCGTCGCGGTGAACGTCGTGAACCCCGGCACGGTGACGGACGAGCCCGCAGCCGACGTGCAGCAGGGGGCCGGCGGGGAGTCGAGCCCGCAGCAGATCGCGGACCTGGTCGCGTTCCTCGCCTCACCGCGTTCCGCGGTGAGCGGCGAGTCCGTGTCGATCGCGCACCGCGTGCGCGGGCAGCTCACCATCTAGACGGACCACGGGACGGACGGGAGGCACGTGGTCGCGCGACCACGCGCCTCCCGTCCGTCACGGCCACGCGTCCAGGACAGCCTCGACCACTCGAGCGGCGACCCGCATGAAGCGGTCCCGCCAGGTCCTGGGGCGGATCGGCTCCGGCTGCGCACGTCGGAACAGCGCCGCGGGGACGACAGCACGGCACAGGGTCGCCCCGGGTTCGGCCTGCCCGTGGTCGCGGTCGAACACGCACTCGTCGCAGACCGCGCTCGTCGACGTCGGAGCACCCGGGTGCTCCTCCCACGGATGCCCGCACGTCGGGCAACTCGTCTCCCGGAGGCGGCGGCGAAGCACGCGCGAACCGACCTCGGAGGAAGCACCGGTCGTCACGTCGCGATGATGCCACGGTTCTCGTGCCGGCCGGACGTTCCGAGCAGTCGACACGGTCCTCGACCGGTGCGCGCTTCGTCCTCGCGGACGAGGCCGTTCGTCCCTCCGCACGATGCCGGAGGGGCATCCACCACGGGAACCTGGGTGCCATGGAGAGCTCGACCAAGCACGTGATCGCCACCCTCGTGACCTGCGCCGCCATCGTCGCGGTCACCGCCGCCGCCCTCGTGGCGATGTCGCCCGTCCCGTGACCGCCGCCACGCCCGGCCGTCGTGCGATGATCGACCCGTGAGGGACGGGCGCGGGTTCACCAGACCGCTGCCCCTCCGCAGTGTCGTCGCCGACGTCACCTGGGCGCTCCTGGCCGCGCTGGTGTTCCTCGCCCCGATCGACCTCGAACTCGAGCACGCGAGCCTGCCCGCCGTCGCGACCGCCACCGCCGCGATCGCCGTCCGACGGTTCTCGCCGTCCGGCGCGATGCTCGCCGCGGTCGCCCTCGGGGTCGTGCAGGTGCTCGGCGGCGAGCGCCCCTCCCTCGTGGACCTCGCCCTGTTCGTCGTGATCGGCAGCGTCGCGATCGTCGGCACGCGGCTGGAGGTCGTCCTCGCCGGTCTGCTCGCGGTGGTGGCCGGAGCGACCGCCGCGATGTACCTCTCCAGGACCGGTTACCGCTACGCGCTCCTGCTGAACAGCGGGCCCACGGACCAGGCGGTCCTCGTGCTCGCCGCTCCGACCCTCGCGCTCGTCGCGGTCTGGGCATCCGGACTCGCGACCCGGGCCGTCCGGTCGCAGAACGCCGAGTCCGTCCGTCGCGTCGACGCCGAGGCAGCCGCCTCCCGGGCGGAGGCGGTGGCGAACCGCGCCGAGGCCGTCGCCACGCGCGCGGTCGACGAGGCCGAGGCCGAGCGCATCCGCGCCGACATCGCCCGCGACGTCCACGACGTCGTCGGCCACTCCCTCGCGGTGATCATCGCCCAGGCCGACTCGGTGCCGTTCCTCGACGACGAGGCCCGCATCCGCGAGGTCAGCGCCACGATCGCGAGCACCGCCCGGAGCTCCCTCACCGAGGTGCGTCAGGTCCTCGGACACATCGACGGCTCCGACGCCACCGCCGACCCGACCTCGTTCGAGGAGATCGTCCGGGGCATCCGGGACGCCGGCGTCGACGTCGAGCACGCCGTCCGCGGGACCGCCCGACCACTCGGGGCCGTGCACGGGACCGCTGCCAGACGGGTGCTGCAGGAGATGCTGACGAACGCGCTCCGGCACGGGGTCCCCGGCGGCGCCGTCGAGGTCCGGGAGACCTGGCGCTCCGCCGACCTCGTGCTCGAGGTCGAGAACGCCGTGCCCCGAGCCGCCCTGCCCGTCGGCGACGGCCTGGGGATCGACGAGCTCGCGGCGCACCCGCGGGGCTCGGGCCGGGGGCTCACCGGCATGCAGACCCGACTCACCACGATCGGCGGCTCGTTCGACGCCGCCGTGCTCGACGACGTGTTCACCGCACGAGCACGCATCCCGTTCGACGTCCGAGGGGGGACGAACCGATGACCGACCCGATCCGCATCCTGCTCACCGACGACCAGGCACTGTTCCGCGCCGGGCTCCGGGTGGTGCTCGACGCCCAGGAGGACATGGTCGTCGTCGGCGAGGCCTCCGACGGCGCCGAGGCCCTCGCCGCGATCCCCGAGCTCCGCCCCGACGTCGTGCTGCTCGACATGCGGATGGCCGGGGTCGACGGTGTCGAGACGGTCCGGCGGCTGTTCGCGGACGACGGGCCGGTCGGTGCGCCGCTCCCCCGGGTGATCGTGCTCACCACGTTCGGCCTCGACCCCGCAGCGGCGACCGCGATCCGCCTCGGCGCGAGCGGGTTCCTGCTCAAGGACACCACCCCGCCCTTCCTGTTCGCCGCCGTCCGCGCCGTGCACGAGGGCAGCTCGGTCATCGCACCGAACGACCTGACGCAGCTGTTCGGCGCCGACGTCGAGCGCGCCCCGGCACCGCAGCCGCCGGCGTTCCAGACCCTGACGGACCGGGAGCGGATCGTGTTCGGGTGGGCGTCCCGCGGGCTGTCGAACGCCGAGATCGCCGCGAAGGAGTTCGTGACCGAGTCCACCGTGAAGACGCAGATCTCGAGCATCCTCGGCAAGCTCGCTCTGCGCGACCGTGTGCAGCTCGTCGTGTACGCGCACGACCACGGGCTCGCCGGGGCACGCGAGCCCTGACCGATGTCGCGCAGCCTCGGCAACCAGCTCTCGCTGCTCGCCGGCATCGCGGTCTTCGCCCTGCCGGTGGCCGCAGTCCTGCTCGTCGTGTGGTTCGGACTCGTCGGGCTGTCCGTCGCCGCACTCCTCGGTCTCGTGTCGGCGTCCGCCAGCGCCGCCTTCGTGTCGTTCGCGGTCTACTCGGTGGTCTACGGCCGGATGCGGCACGGCCTGTCCCCGACCGCCGTCGTCGTGCACGGCGCCGGACTGCGGCGGGACGGCACGGTCACCCCGCTGCTGCGCGGCCGGCTCGACCGTGCGCTCCGGGTGTACCGCGGTGAGCGCGACCGGGGGAACCGTCCGCTCCTCGTGCCGTCCGGCGGGCAGGGGTCCGACGAGGTCCGGTCCGAGGCGTCGGCGATGCGGGAGTACCTGCTCGAGCAGGGCGTCCCGGCGCAGGACGTCCTGGCAGAGGACCGCTCGACGACCACCCGCGAGAACATCGAGCGATCGACCGAGCTCCTCCGCGACCACGGTCGGTCGGGGCCGGTCCTGCTCGTCACGAGCGACTACCACGTGCTGCGGACGGCCTCGTTGGCCCGCAGCTCGGCGCGGACGCGCAGGTCGTCGGTTCCCGGACCGCCCGGTACTCCGTCCCGAGCGCGTTCCTGTGCGAGTTCGTCGCGTTGCTCGTCGAGCACCGTTGGGTCAGCGTGATCGCCCTCGGACCGTTCGTCGTGCTCGCAGCGGCCGTCGTCACCGGGCAGCTCGTCGGCGTCCGCTGACGGTCGGGAACGGGTCGGGGACGCGCCGACGACGGGTCGGCGCCGGTCAGGGGACCTGCACGAACCGCAGCGCGCCGCGCTCCCGCTGCCGGAAGCCGAGGTGCTCGTACAGGTCGATCGCCCCGGTGTTGCCCGCGGCCGCGTGCATGAGCGGCACCTCACCTCGGGCCCGTATGCCGTGCGCCACCGCGAGCACCAGCCGTCGACCGAACCCCTGCCCGCGGTGCTCGGGGTCCGTGCAGACGGCGCTGATCTCGGTCCACCCCGGCGGGTGCAGCCGCTCACCGGCCATCGCGACGAGCCGCCCGCCGCGACGGATGCCCAGGTAGGTCCCGAGCTCGATCGTCCGCGGCAGGAACGGTCCGGGCTTCGTCCGCTCGACCAGGGCGGTCATCTCCGGCACGTCGTCCGGCGTCAGCACGACGGCCTCGTCGTCGGGTTCTCCTGCCACCGACTCCCCCGTGAGCTGCACGCCGCCGGCGCTCTCGACGGGCAGCCACCCCGCCGGCGTGACGTCATCCAGTCCGACCCGCACCACGGCACCCGAGCCGGCGAGCACCCGGACGTCCTCCCAGTCGTCCGGTGTCGCCCGGGCGGGGATGCCGATCCACACGGACACGTCCGGCAGGTACCGGACGATCCTCCCGCGCCACTCGGCGAACCGCGCGTGGTGGGAGTCGAGCGCCGCGAGCGCCGGGTTGTCGAGGACGCGCGTCGGGGTGCCGTCCGCGGCCCGGGACAGGTCGAGGGCCCACAGGTCCACACCGCGGTCGTCGTCCCGGAACCCCAGGTCGGCCAGGAGTGTGCGCTCGGCTTCGGTCCACCCGGTCGTGTCGGCGAGCACCCCCACCGCGAAGCGGTCGCGTGCCCGGTCGACCACGGCCGCGACGTCCGACGGGCGCGCGGTCGGGAGCTCCCCCGGACGGACGGGCAGGGCGGTGTCGGCGGTGGTCGTCATCCACACATCCTCCGCCCAATGCGTCTGTCCACAGGCATCGTTGCCCCTCGTGACGCGGCCGACCCGAGCGGCTACCGTGCCGACATGGGGTGGGGACGAACCCGGCTGACGCCGGAACAGCGCGAGGCGGTCCGGCGGGTGCTGCCCGACGCCGAGGTCGTCGCCGACGAGTCGTGGGGGCTGCTCGACACGGTCGTGCTGCACGTCCGGGCCGCTGGATCGGAGTGGACGGTCAAGGCGTCGGGCCCCGACAACACGCACTTCCCACGCGAGCTCGAGGCACACCGCGGGTGGACGGCCGCCCTCGTGGCCCACGGCGACGCCGGGCGGCTCCGCGCCGCCGACGAAACCGCACGGGTCCTCGTGCTCGAGCGGGTGCCCGGGCGTCTCGCCCTCGGCACCCCCGACGAGCACGACCCGGCGGTGCACCGGCAGGCCGGGCAGCTCCTTCGGCGACTCCACGACCAGGCGTCCCGGCCCGACGCGACGTGGCTCGAGCGCGAGCGTGCGAAGACGACGGGTCTCCTCGACCACCCGCACGGCATCCCAGCCGACCGGGTCGATCGGCTCCGCACCCTGCTCGCCCACCACCCCGTCGGCCCGGTGGTCCTCGTCCCGACCCACGGCGACTGGCAGGCGCGGAACTGGATCGTCGACGACGGTCGGCTCCGGGCGATCGACTTCGGCCGGTTCGCGTTCCGCCCGGCGATGACCGACTGCACGCGCGTCGCCGTGCAGCACTGGCGGCACGAGCCGGCGCTCGAGCGCGTGTTCACCGACGGCTACGGCGGCGACCCGCGGACCGCCGACGCCTGGCGCTGGCTGCAGCTCCGCGAGGCGATCGGCACCGCGGTGTGGGCGCACGCGGTCGGGGACCGCCGGTTCGAGCAACAGGGAAACGACATGCTCGCCGATGCCCTCGCGGCCTTCACCGACGACCGGTGGTGAGCGGATGCGGACGGTGACCGGACGACGGTCGCGCGCGGCGCGACGGACGGGATCCGCGCCTCCAGTCCGGGGGACGCGCGCGCAGACGGACCGCCGGCCAGGAGGCCCGTGGTACGCCCGCCGCGTCGCTGCCGTCACCCCGTGGCCGGCTCGCGATCACCTGCGCGCCGGCCGTCACCGAGAATGCGAGAAGGCCCCCGGATTCCTCCGGGGGCCTTCTCCTGCGTGGTGCGCGAGGGGGGACTTGAACCCCCACGCCGTTTCCAGCACACGGACCTGAACCGTGCGCGTCTACCAATTCCGCCACTCGCGCCAGCCCGGCAACATTAGCACGCTGCGGAGTGCCTCCATGACCACGTTCAGACGCGCACCGGGGCCAACCACTACCATGCAGGGGTCCCTGACCGACGACACTGGAGACACATGGGCCTGCTGGACAGCTTCGAGCGAGGGTTGGAGCGCGCCGTGAACGGCGCCTTCGCGAAGACCTTCCGCTCCGGCGTGCAGCCCGTCGAGATCTCCAGTGCCCTCCGGCGCGAGCTCGACACGAAGGCCGCCGTGGTCTCGCGGGAGCGCATCCTCGTGCCGAACGAGTTCACGGTGCGCCTCGCGCCGCCGGACCACACGCGCATGCACGACATCGGGCGTCCGCTCATCGACGAGCTGTCCCAGATGGTGCAGCAGCACGCCGTCGCGCAGAACTACTCGTTCTCCGGTCCGGTGACCATCCGACTGCAGCAGGACGGCACGCTGTCGACCGGCATCCTGCAGATCGACTCGTCGACCGTGCAGCGGGACGTCGCCTGGGTCGCCGTCCTCGACATCGGGTCGCAGCGACACAAGCTGCACCGGGGCCGGACCGTCATCGGTCGCGGGACGGATGCCGACATCACGGTCGCGGACACCGGCACGAGCCGCAAGCACGTCGAGATCGTCTGGGACGGCAAGCACGCGCAGGCCAACGACCTCGGCTCCACGAACGGGTCGAAGCTGAACGGCGAGCGCTTCCAGCAGGCGATCGTCGAACCGGACTCCACGATCGAGATCGGTCGTACCCGTATGGTGTTCCGGGTGATCCCCGAGAACGACGGAGGTGCTCGATGACCACAGGGCTGACCCTGCTCGTCCTGCGCTTCGCGTTCCTCGCGGTGCTCTGGCTGTTCGTGTTCGTGATCGTCTTCGCCCTGCGGAGCGACCTGTTCGGCCAGCGCGTCCGCACCATCCCGACCGATCCCAAGGCCGGTGCCTCCGGTCCGACGACCCCCGCGATACCGACGGCGGCCCCCGCGGCCGCGTCCGCATCAGCCGGGGCGTTCACGGAACTCATCGGCCAGTCCCCGGGACCGACGCAGGCCACCGCAACCGGGGTGGCCACGCGACTCGTCATCACCGAGGGCTCCCGCGAGGGCATGGAGATGCCGCTCGGCGGCGGGCCCATCACGATCGGGCGCTCGAGCGAGTCGAACGTCGTGATCCGCGACGACTACACCTCGACCAACCACGCCCGCCTCGAGCTCCGCGCTTCCGGCTGGGTCCTCACCGACCTCGACTCCACGAACGGCACCTTCGTCGACGGGCAGAAGGTGACCGCCCCCGTCACCGTCGGGGAGCGGACGCCGATCACCATCGGGACGACGACGTTCGAGCTGCGGCGGTAACCCGGACATGACGGCTCGCACGCTGAGCGCCGCTGTGTCCCACGTCGGGCGCATCCGCGCCAACAACCAGGACTCCGGCTACGCCGGCGCCCACCTGTTCGCGGTCGCGGACGGCATGGGCGGGCACGCCGGCGGCGACGTCGCCTCGGCGATCGCGATCCGGCGCATCCGCGAGGTGGACCGCGAGTTCCCCTCGGCGCACGACGCCGAGTTCGCGCTGCAGTCGGCGCTCATCGCGGCGAACCAGCTCATCACCGAGACCGTCTTCGAGCACCAGGAGCTCACGGGCATGGGCACCACGGTGTCCGCGCTCATCCGGGTCGGCGACCAGATCGCGATCGCGCACATCGGCGACTCCCGCATCTACCGCATGCGCGACGGGGAGCTGCAGCAGATCACCTCGGACCACACGTTCGTCCAGCGACTCGTCGACAGCGGACGGATCACGCCCGAGGAAGCCGCCGTGCACCCGCGCCGCTCGGTCCTCATGCGCGTGCTCGGTGACGTCGACGCCGCGCCCGAGGTCGACACGGCCGTGATGGACATCCAGCCGGGCGACCGCTGGCTGCTCTGCTCCGACGGCCTGTCGTCGTACCTCGCCGAGGAGCGCATCCGCCACGCGCTCGCGTCGACGATGGACGCGAACCAGGTCACGCAGCGGCTCGTCAAGGAGACGCTCGACCACGGCGCCCCGGACAACGTGACGGTCGTCGTGATGGACGTCACCGACGCCGAGGTCGACGACTCCGACGACGCCGCCACGACCGTCGGGTCCGCCGCCGCGCCGCTGACGTTCGAGGCGGCGACCGGCCGCAAGCCGATCCGCCTCCCCACGATCCTGCTGCACCCGCTCAAGGTCTCCACCGCGCCGGAGGACTCGCACTTCGAGCCCGAGTCCGACCAGTACTTCGCGGAGCTCATCGCCGAGGACCGCCGTCGTCGTGTCCGTCGCCGGATCGCCTGGACGGTCGCGCTCGTCGCCGCCGTCGCGCTCCTCGTCGGCGCGGTCTTCCTGGGCTGGCGGATCATCCAGGCGCACTACTACGTGGGCAGTGACCGCGGCACCGTCGCGATCTACAAGGGCGTCCAGCAGTCGATCGGTCCGATCGCGCTGTCGGACGTCTACGAGGACAGCGACATCTCGGTCCGCTCCCTGCCCGAGTACACCCGCGAGAACGTCCGCTCGACGATCAACGCCACGTCGCTCGACGACGCCCGCGAGATCGTCGAGCGCCTGCGCAAGGCCGCCGAGACCGGGCAGGACCAGGCCGGGACCGGCGGGGACGGCGCATCGCCGTCGCCGACGTCCACGGCGTCGCCCACGCCGACGGCGTCCCCGACCCCGGGGTCCGGCGGATGAGCGCCACGACCTCCCAGTCCTTCACGCAGGCGATCACGATCAAGCTGCGTGAGCCGGCCCGCGCCCGCAACCTGGAGCTCGTGCTGCTCGTCATCGCCTGCGGCATCTGCGCCGGGGCGATGGTCCTCGTGCAGCTCGGCACGAAGGGTCGGCTCTTCGACACCGGCGTGCTCTGGGTCGGCGCGGGCATCCTCGGGCTCGCGCTCGTCATGCACGTCGTGCTGCGGGTCGTCGCGAAGAACGCCGACCCGTTCGTCCTGCCGGTCGCGCTCGTGCTCAACGGCATCGGCATCGCCGAGATCTACCGGATCGACGTCCACAACGGCCTGACCGGCTGGGACGCGATCGGCGTGAAGCAGATCGTCTGGACGATGCTCGCGATGGTGCTCGCGACGATCACCGTCGTCGTGGTCCGGAACCACCGCTTCCTGCAGCGCTACCGCTACATCTTCATGGCGCTGACGATCTTCCTGCTGCTCATGCCGATGCTGCCCGGGATCGGCGAGAACATCGGCGGCGCCCGGGTCTGGATCCGCATCGGCCCGTTCTCGTTCCAGCCGGGCGAGCTCGCGAAGATCACGATGGCGCTGTTCTTCGCCGGCTACCTCGTCACGGCCCGCGACTCGCTGTCGATCGTCGGTCGGAAGTTCCTCGGCATGACCTTCCCGCGTGCCCGGGACCTCGGTCCGATCCTGGTGATGTGGGGCGCCGCGATGGCGGTCCTCGTCTTCCAGCGCGACCTCGGCACCGCACTGCTCTACTTCGGGCTGTTCCTGGTGATGATCTACGTCGCCACCGGCCGGCTCAGCTGGGTCGCCATCGGTCTGACGCTCTTCGTCGGCGGCGCGATCGTGGCGCAGGCGGCGCTCGTGTACGTGCGCGGCCGCTTCGAGCAGTGGCTCGACCCGTTCGACCAGACCATCTACGACCGCGCGACGCAGGGCAGCTACCAGCTCGTGCAGGGCCTGTTCGGCTTCGCGAACGGCGGCATCACGGGCACCGGGCTCGGTCAGGGCCGCCCGTACATCACCCCGGTCGCGAACGCCGACTACATCGTCGCGTCCCTCGGCGAGGAACTCGGCCTGATCGGCGTCTTCGCGATCCTGGCGCTGTTCATCGTCCTGGCGTCCCGAGGCCTCCGGGTCGCGTTCATGGCGCAGGACGACTTCGGCAAGCTGCTCGGTGTGGGCTTCGGCTTCACGATCGCGCTGCAGGTGTTCGTCGTCGTCGGCGGCATCACCCGGATCATCCCCGTCACCGGCCTGACGACACCGTTCATGGCCGCTGGTGGCTCCTCCCTCATCGCCAACTGGATCATCGCCGCGATGCTGCTGCGACTGACCGACGCCATCCCCGCCGAACAGCGCGTCCAGCAGGGTGCGATCCCCGCACCGCGGGGGAAGGCCGCGCGCAGGAAGGAGGCCAGCCGGTGAACCGACAGCTCCGCGGCGTCTCGACCGTGATCGTGCTCATGTTCGTCGCGCTCTTCGTGTCGACGACGTCCATCCAGTTCTTCGCGTCCGACTCCCTGCGCGCCGACGCACGCAACTCCCGCACCATCCTCGACAGCTACTCGACGAAGCGCGGCGCCATCCTCGTGAACGGCAGCCCGATCGCCGAGTCGACGCCGTCGGACGACCAGTACCAGTACCAGCGCAAGTACACGAACGGCGCGCTCTACTCGGCCGTCACCGGGTACTTCACGATCGGCCAGGGCAACGCCGGCATCGAGAGCGCCGAGAACGCCGTCCTGTCCGGCAACTCCGACGCGTCGTTCTTCCAGAACCTCAACGCGATCCTGACCGGCCAGGACGTCCAGGGCGACAACGTCAACCTGACGATCGACCCCGACGTGCAGCAGGCCGCGTACGACGCCCTCGGGCAGAACACCGGCGCGGTCGTGGCCATCCAGCCGAAGACCGGCAAGATCCTCGCGATGGTGTCCAAGCCCGACTACGACCCGAACGCGCTGACCTCGCACGACACCGCGGCCGTCAAGCAGCAGTACGACGCGCTGCTGGCACAGAGCCCGACGCCGCTGCAGAACCGCGCCATCGGCGGCGACCTGTACACGCCGGGATCGGTGTTCAAGCTCATCGTCGCCTCGGCCGCGCTCAAGGACGGCAAGTACGACCTCGACTCCGAGTTCCCGAACCCGTCGCGGCTGCAGCTGCCGGGCACGAGCACGTACATCAACAACGCCGAGGGCGGTTCCTGCGGTGGCGGCGACACCGTCAAGCTGCGGACCGCCATCCAGTACTCCTGCAACATCCCGTTCGCCGAGCTCGGGCAGAAGCTCGGGTACGACGAGATCAAGTCGATGGCCGACGAGTACGGCTTCGGCGACCAGATCGAGGTCCCGATGAAGGCGACCGCGAGCCAGTACCCGGACGTCGACTCGACCGCCCAGCTCATGCTGAGCGCCTTCGGCCAGGCCAGCGTGCGCGTCTCGCCGCTGCAGATGGCGATGGTGTCCGCCGGGATCGCGAACGGCGGCAAGGTCATGCAGCCGTCCCTCGTCGACTCGATCACGACGAGCGACCTCAAGACCGTCGAGTCCTTCTCGCCGAAGCAGTACAGCGACCCGCTGTCCGCCTCGGAGTCGGCCGACCTGACCGAGGCGATGCAGAGCGTCGTGAACGCCGGGACCGGCACCAATGCCAAGATCGACGGTGTCGACGTCGCAGGGAAGACCGGCACGGCAGAGGGCGGTACGGGCAGCCCGTACACGCTCTGGTTCACGGGGTTCGCCCCCGCGAAGGACCCGGAGGTGGCCGTCGCGGTCGTCGTCGGCAACGGCGGCGGGCTCGGGCAGTCCGGCGTCGGCAACACGGTCGCGGCCCCGGTCGCGAAGAAAGTCATGGAGGCGGTGCTGAACAAATGAGACCCACCAGCGGACTCACCTTCGGTGGGCGGTACCAGCTCTCCTCCCGCGTCGCGATCGGCGGCATGGGCGAGGTCTGGCAGGCCACCGACCTGGTCATCGGGCGGACCGTCGCACTCAAGATCCTCAAGGACGAGTACCTCGGTGACCCGGGCTTCCTCGAGCGCTTCCGCGCCGAGGCCCGGCACGCTGCGCTCGTCAACCACGAGGGCATCGCGAACGTCTTCGACTACGGCGAAGAGGACGGCAGCGCCTACCTCGTGATGGAGCTCGTCCCCGGCGAAGCCCTGTCCACGATGATCGAGCGCGAGCACACGCTCCCCGTCGACAAGGTGCTCGACATCGTCGCGCAGACGGCGAACGCGCTCCAGGCCGCGCACGCGGTCGGGCTCGTGCACCGCGACATCAAGCCCGGCAACCTGCTCATCACGCCGGACGGTCGCGTCAAGATCACCGACTTCGGCATCGCCCGCATCGCCGACCAGGTCCCGCTCACCGCGACCGGCCAGGTGATGGGCACGGTCCAGTACCTGTCGCCCGAGCAGGCGAGCGGTCACCCCGCGTCGCCCTCGACGGACGTCTACTCGCTCGGCATCGTGGCGTACGAGGCCCTCGCCGGTCGCCGTCCGTTCACGGGCGAGTCGCAGGTCGCCATCGCGATGGCGCACATCAACGAGCAGCCGCCTGCGCTGCCGTCGGACGTGCCGGAGCCCGTCGCCGCCCTCGTGCTGTCCTGCATCGCGAAGAAGCCGGCCGACCGTCCCGCGACCGCCGCGAACCTGGCACGTGCGGCACAGGCGCTGCGCCGCGGGGACGTCGCCGCGGCCACGGTCGCGGTGCCCGCGATCGGCGGTGCCGGTACGGTGGCGTTCAACCCGCCGCAGGGCCAGGGCGACGACCAGGCGACGGCGCTCATCGGCACCCAGGCCGGTTCACTGAGCGGTCCGCCGCGGACGCCCGGCTCGCCCGTGACGCCCGAGGACGAGGAACCGAAGAAGAAGCGCGCCTGGATCTGGTGGCTCGTCGGTGCCCTCGCGGTCCTGGTGATCGCGGGCGTCATCGCAGCCCTCGCGCTGAACAACGGCGGCTCCGCGGACCCGACGCCGTCGGCGACCGCCACCCAGTCGACCCCGAAGCCGAGCAACACCCCGACGCCCAGCCCGACCCAGGTGCGCCAGTTCCTCGACAAGTCGCAGTACGTCGGGCAGCCGACGGACCAGGTGCGCTCGGCGCTCGAGGGGCTGGGCTTCGTCGTCGACGTCCAGGACGGCAGCCCGGCACCGACCGCCGACCAGGCGAACACCGTCGCCGACCTGACGCCGACCGGCAGCGTCGTCGAGGGCACGACCATCACGGTCACGCAGTACACGACCCCGCCGACGGCGAACAAGCCGAACACCCCCACGGCGGGCCCGGTCTCGAGCAGCGGCTCGGTCACGTTCAGCTGGTCCGCCGCGACCTGCCCGGACGGCTACTCGGTGTCGAAGTACTCGTGGAAGGTCACCGGCGGGAAGGACGCCTCCGGCGCGACCTCCGGCGACACGAGCTCGACGGCGGTCACGATCCAGGCGGACGCCGCCGGCGACGACGTCACCTTCACGTACAACGTGACGTGCGGGAGCCTCGCCGCCTCCGAGGACTCGGACCCCGCCACCGCGACGTGGACGGTCACGCCCTCCCCGACGCCCACCGGCAACGGGAACGGCACCGGCAACGGCAACGGGAACGGCTCGTCGAACGGCTGATCGCCACCCGGACGGGGGCTTCCGACACCGTTGCGTAACGGTTGTCCGGAGGTCCCCGTCACCAGCCTCCCGCCAGGAAGTGCTGCCGTACACTGTCCCGGACGGACATTCGGAGGAGTACGTGCCAGAAGGTGTGACCGCGGGGATCACGCTCCTCGCCAACCGCTACGAGATCGGTGACGTCATCGGTCGCGGCGGCATGGCGACGGTGCACGTCGGCAACGACACCCGTCTCGGCCGCAAGGTCGCGGTGAAGCTCCTCAAGCCGAGCCTCGCGAACGACCCGTCCTTCCGCATCCGCTTCCGACAGGAAGCCCAGGCGGCCGCACGCATGGCGCACCCGACGATCGTCCGTGTCTACGACGCCGGCGAAGAGACCGTCGCCGAGCACTCCGGCGCCGAGGTGCAGGTCCCCTACATCGTCATGGAGTACGTCGAGGGCCGTGCGCTCTCCGACATCGTCGCCGACGGGCCCATCGCTCCGGACGAGGCGATCCGCATCACCGAGGGCATCCTGACCGCCCTCGAGTACTCGCACCGCGCGGGCGTCGTGCACCGGGACATCAAGCCCGCGAACGTCATGGTCACGAACACCGGCCAGGTCAAGGTCATGGACTTCGGGATCGCCCGCGCGATCACGGACACGTCGGCCACGGTGGCGCAGACCACGTCGATCCTCGGGACCGCCTCGTACTTCTCCCCGGAGCAGGCGCGCGGCGAGACCGTCGACGCCCGCACCGACATCTACTCCACCGGTGTCGTGCTCTTCGAGCTCCTCACCGGCCGCCCGCCCTTCGTCGGGGACTCCCCGGTCGCCGTCGCCTACCAGCACGTCAGCGAGCAGCCCGTCGCGCCGTCGACGATCTCGGCCGACGTCTCACCGGCGCTCGACGCGGTGACCCTGCACGCCCTGGTGAAGGACCGGACGCGACGCTTCCAGAACGCGGCCGAGTTCCGAACCGACCTGCAGCAGGCAGCGCAGGGCAAGGTCCCGACATCGACCCGGAAGCTGGCGCAGAACGCCGCCAACGACGCATCGACGATGCTCTTCGGCGTCAACCCGCGGACGACCTCCAACCCGGCGGTCGCCTTCCGCGAGCTCGACGACGACACGGCGGAGCACCGCCCGCAGCGCACACAGAACCGTCCCCCGGTCGCGTGGATCTGGCTCGGCATCATCCTGACGGTCGCCGTGATCGTCGGCGTCGGCTTCTTCGTCGCGAACCTGCAGCCCGGCAAGGCGCCGGTCTCGTCGTCGGTCTCCGTCCCGAACGTGGTCGGCGCGACGTGGGACTCCGCGAAGTCGGACCTCGACAAGCGCGACCTCAGCCCGGTCGAGGTCGGCGAGAACTCCGACAGTGTCCCGAAGGACACCGTCATCCGCACCGAGCCGGGCTCGGGCACGAACGTTGCGCGCAACCAGAGCATCCGGGTCGTGGTGTCGCTCGGGCCGGAGCAGGTTGCGGTACCGGACACCGCCGGGCAGACCCAGGACGCCGCACAACAGGCACTCGAGGCTGCCGGCCTCCAGGTCGGCGCGATCAACACCGACTACTCGCCCGACGTGCCCGAGGGCACCGTGATGAGCTCTGACCCCGGGTCCGCCACGCAGCTCGCCAAGGGTTCGGTCGTCAACCTCACCGTCTCGAACGGCAAGGTCCAGCTGCCGAACGTCACGCAGCAGCCGTTCCAGACGGCGAACGCGACCCTGGCACAGCTCGGTCTGACGGTGCAGCCCGCCCCGGCGTACTCGTGCACCGGCGGCACGGTGCTGCAGCAGAGCGCGCCCGCCGGCGACGTCGCGCAGGGCAGCACGATCGTGCTCACGTACTGCGCGGCCTCTGCACAGAAGCCCACCCAGCAGCCGTCCGCGCCCGCCACGGGCGCACCGGCCTCGGGTTCCAGCGGCCTCTAGACCGCAGCGCCTCGCTGGGCTCGCGTCCGGCGCGGTGTCGGCTCGCCGGTCTGGAGGATCGTGGGCGCGTCGGCGCGCTGGCCCACGCTGGTGTTCCTGCTCACGTCTGCGGGCAGGCTCACGTCAGCGGACCGGTCGATACCGGTACTCCTGCTGGCGTCAGCGCCCCGGCATGCGTCAGCGCCCCGGCATGCGTCAGCGCCCCGGCATGCGTCAGCGCCCCGGCATGCGTCAGCGCCCCGGCATGCGTCAGGGCCCTGGCGTCTGCACTCCTCGCGGGCTGGGCTGCTCCGCCGGTCCCGCTCGGTCAGGCCGGCTCCGCTGGCGCGGCCGGCTCAGGCACGCGGCGTCGCGATGAGAGGGGTCAGGTCGGCAGCCCGCTCGGCAGCCCCGTGCAGGCCGGTGGTCTCGAGCCAGTTGCCCACCATCCGGTAGCCGCCTTCGGTGAGCACGGACTCGGGATGGAACTGCACGCCGTACACGGGGGCCTCGCGGTGCTGCACGCCCATGATGACGCCGCCACCGGTTCGCGCCGTGACGGTGAGTTCGTCGGGCACGGTGCCGTCGACGATCGCGAGCGAGTGGTACCGGGTGGCCGTGAACGGGTGCGGGACGCCGGCGAAGAGCATGCTGTCGTCGTGGTCGACCTGCGAGGTCTTGCCGTGCATGAGTTCTTCGGCGTGGGTCACCGTCGCACCGAGGGCCTCCGCGATGGCCTGATGTCCGAGGCACACACCGAGCAACGGCTTGTCGGCAGCGATCGCCGCCCGGACGGTCGGGATCGAGACGCCTGCGTCCGCGGGGGTGCCGGGACCCGGGGAGAGCAGAACGCCGTCGTAGTCCGCGATGCGCTCGGCGATCTCGGACTCCGGGAAGGCGTCGTTGCGGACGACGTCGGTCTCCGCTCCGAGCTGCTGCACGTAGCCGTTCAGCGTGTAGACGAAGCTGTCGTAGTTGTCGACGACGAGGATCTTGGTCATGGTCGGATCACCGTACTCGTGGAGGATGTGCGCGGGCTCCTGAGGGTCTTCCCACACACGCGGTCACGGTAGGATACCGGCCATGGCCAAGGACAAGGACCGCACCAAGCCCGCCCGGAGGACCCGAGCCGACTCGGTCGACACGGCGGGGGACCAGCCCAACCCCGTGTGGTTCAAGCCCGTCATGTTCGGGTTCATGCTCGTCGGGCTCGCCTGGGTCATCGTCTTCTACATCTCGAACACGACCCTGCCGGTGCCGTCCCTTGGTTCGTGGAACATCCTCATCGGGTTCGGAATCATGTTCGTCGGCTTCCTGATGACCACCCGCTGGCGCTAGTCACCCCACCCGTACACGACGCCCGTCGGACCCTGCACGGTCCGGCGGGCGTCGTCGTTCGTCCAGCCCTCGGCTTGCCACGTCCTGTCCACAGGCGGAGCGGGCCCGAGGACGCGCTCTCCACATCGAGCAGCCCCTTCTCCACAGTTCTCCACACTTTCCACACGGACATCCACACCACGATCCCCGAGTTATCCACACCTGATTCCACAGTGGGGATAATCACACGCGTGTAACTCACCGACTTGTCCACAGCTGTGGAGAAATCGCGCCGGTCGTGTGGAAAAGCCGCTCCGCGACGGTCAGTACGGCGAACGCCCCGCCGCACCAGGGGGTGCGACGGGGCGTCAGGCGGTTCGGACGGGTGCGACTCAGCGGAGCAGGCCGTACCCGCCGATGGCGACGTAGGCCGCCGCGATGGCGCCGAGCAGGACGACCGCCTCGGCGACGAGCAGGCCGATCTGCAGCCCGCGCTGCTTGACGTTCCGCGTCCGCGCGAACACGAGCCCGGTCAGGAAGCCGATCACGATTCCACCGACGTGTGCCTGCCACGAGATGTTCGTCCCGGGCAGGAAGCCGACGAGCAGGTTCAACCCCATCACGACGAGCAGCTGGACGGCGTTGTAGCCGAGGCTGCGCTGGATGATGAAGAACGCCGCGAACAGACCGAAGATCGCGCCGGACGCCCCGACCACCGGCGTCCCGGGAGTCAGGAACGACACTGCGACGTCGCCGCCGAGGCCCGCGAGGAAGTACAGCGCGAGGAAGCGCCACGTCCCGAGCAGGTTCTCGAGGATCCGGCCGAAGATGTACACCGCGAACATGTTGAAGGCGATGTGCAGGATCGAGGAGTGGACGAACAGCCCTGTGACGATCCGCCACGGCTGCGTGCCGACGAGGGGCGTGTAGTACGCGAACCACGTCGTGAAGAACCGACCGGTGATCTGGTCGAGCAGCCAGATGACCACCGACACCGCGATGATGACGACGGTGGCCTTCTGGTCGAGCATGGCGAAGCGGCGGCGGGCGACCGTCAGGCCGCTCGCCGCCCCCGACGCACGTCGGTTCGCCGTGTAGGCCGCGCGCTGCTCACGCACGCACTCCGGGCAGTGCACGCCGACCGCTGCCGGCGTCTGGCACTCGGTGCAGACCGTCCGCCCGCACCGCTGGCACAGGATGAAGCTCTGCCGGTCCGGGTGCCGGTAGCAGTAGTCGGCGCGGTTCGCGGCCTGGTCCGTCACCGAGCTCAGACGTCCTCGACGTCGATGCTCTGGATGACGACGTCCTCGACGGGCTTGTCGCGACCGTCGGTGGCGACGCCCTCGATCGCGTCGACGACGGCGCGGGACTCGTCGTCCGCGACCTCACCGAAGATGGTGTGCTTGCCCTGCAGCCACGGGGTGGCAACGGTCGTGATGAAGAACTGCGAGCCGTTCGTGCCGCGGCCACCCTGGATGCCGGCGTTCGCCATCGCGAGGATGTACGGCTCCTGGAAGGTCAGCTCGGGGTGGATCTCGTCGTCGAACCGGTAGCCGGGGCCGCCGATGCCCTGACCGAGCGGGTCGCCGCCCTGGATCATGAAGTCCTTGATGATGCGGTGGAAGACGACACCGTCGTAGAGCTTGTCGGTGGAGACCTTGCCGGTGCCGGGGTGCGTCCACTCCTGCTTGCCCGTCGCGAGGTCGACGAAGTTCTTGACGGTCTTCGGGGCGTGGTTGCCGAACAGGTTGACGCGGATGTCGCCCTTGTTCGTGTGGATCGTTGCGACAGCGGTGTGCAGAGACATGTTCCGATTCTCGCATGTACGGCTGACGGTGACACGGATCACACAGCAGAGGCTCCGTGACCTGTCAGGCGTCGCGGTGGCAGGATGGGGACACGCCGATCCGATGGAGGTACCAGATGACGACGATCGAGATCCCGCGCAAGCGTCGGAAGCAGATCAAGAAGCTCAAGGGCAAGACCGCCTCGCTCCTCGGCGAGCAGCGCAAGGTCCTCGAGCATGCGAACGCGATCCTCGCCGAGGCCCGCTCGCACGCTGCCGACGCAGCCCGCAAGGACATCGCGCCCCGCGTGCAGAACGCGATCGACAACGGGATCCGTCCCGCGGTCGCCACGAGCGTGCACGCTGCGACCTCTGCCGCGCAGAACGCCTCGCACCGCTTCCAGACCGAGGTCGTCCCCGGCCTGGTCGCGACGGCCGGCTCGGTCCTCAGCGTGAAGGACCTCGCGAAGGACCCGCGCGTCAAGAAGATCGTGAAGGACGCCCAGAAGAAGGGCAAGAAGGCCAAGAAGGCCGCCGCGAAGTACACGCCCGGACACCAGAAGAAGGGCCTCGGCTTCGGTGGGGTTGCCCTCATCGTGGTCGGTGTCGTCGCGGTCGCCGGTGCGGCCTACGCTGCGTACCAGACGCTCCGCGCGGACGACGACCTCTGGGTCGCCGACGACGCGGACACGGCGGAGAAGCCCGCCGCCTGACCTCCTCGGTTCGTACGAAGGGCCCTGGCACACGCCGGGGCCCTTCGTCGTCCCCGCCGACGGGTCCGCAACACCCCCGAGCGCGCCACGTCGAAGTGCCGCAACACTCCGCACGAAGCGCACCGGGGTGCCAATCAGAGCCCGCGGCGACCCCGAGATGCCGCAATTTCGGAACCTCGACGAGGACACCCGAGCGTGCCGCGCGCGCGGGACGCTCCCATCGCGGAGCGGCGCGCCGGAGGCGCTGACAAGCACAGAACGAAGCCCCTGGGAAGCCACGAAGTGGCGACCAGGGGCTTCTGCGAGTGGAGCCTAGGAGAATCGAACTCCTGACATCCTGCTTGCAAAGCAGGCGCTCTACCAACTGAGCTAAGGCCCCGGAGCGTCCAGCGTACTGGACGGGGAGTGGATGGTGGGGCTACAAGGACTTGAACCTTGGACCTCTTCGTTATCAGCGAAGCGCTCTAACCGCCTGAGCTATAGCCCCTCAGACCGGATGAAAGCCTACCGTACCGATCCCGAAGTGCGAAATCGAGCGGCGGATGCCATCCGGCCGGGTGTGTCAGTTGTTCGTGAAGCCGACGAGCAGGCCGCCGGTGATCCGCACGCTGAGGTTGTAGAGGACGCTCACGATCGCGCCGAGCACGGTGCCGACGACCACGTTGAGGATGCCCACCACGACGGAGAACCCGAGCACCTGGCCCAGCGAGAACTGGTCCATGATCGAGTAGTTGTTCTGCCCGGTGACGTCCTTCAGCAGGGAGTCCACCTGGGTGAACACGCCCGTCTGGTTCAGGATGACCCACACCAGCGCCGTGGCGACGACGATCACGATGGACCCGGCCAGGGCGATGAGGAAGGACAGCTTCACCATCGACCAGAAGTCGAGGTACACGAGCCGCAGCCGCACCTGACGGGTGCCGACGGGCCGCTTCGCCTTCTTCTGGAGCTTCTCGGCGACACTACTCATTGGTTGACTGGTCCTCTCCGGCCACGGTCTCGGTCGGTTCGGGGGCCGCTTCGTCAGGGCTGACCGTCTCCACCGGGCCCGCGGGCTCGATCTCGGCGTCGTCCTGGTCGTCCAGGTTCCGCTCACTGTTCCGGGCCACCGCGATGATCCGGTCGTTCTCCGCGAACCTCGCGAAGACCACACCCATCGTGTCGCGACCCTTGGCGGGCACCTCGGACACGGCAGACCTTACCACCTTGCCCGATTGCAGCACGACGAGCACCTCGTCGTCCTCACCGACGATGAGAGCGCCCACGAGGTCGCCCCGGTCGGCCGCCAACTTGGCGACCTTGATGCCGAGACCGCCGCGGCCCTGGACCCGGTACTGGTCGACACCGGTGCGCTTGGCGTAGCCGCCCTCGGTCATCACCCAGACGTAGCCGTCGTCCGAGACGACCCGAGCCGCGAGCAGCGCGTCGTCGTCGCGGAAGGACATCCCCTTCACACCGGAGGTCGACCGCCCCATCGGGCGGAGGGTGTCGTTCGTCGCGGTGAAGCGCAGCGACATGCCGTGCTTCGACACGAGGAGCAGGTCGTCGGTCTCGTCGACGAGCAGCGCCTGGACGAGCTTGTCGCCCTCACGCAGGTTGATCGCGATGATGCCGCCGGTGCGGTTCGTGTCGTACTCGGTCAGCGCGGTCTTCTTCACGAGGCCCTGCGACGTGGCGAGCACGAGGTACTGCGCGGCCTCGTAGTCGCGGATGTCGAGCACCTGCTGGATCTGCTCGTCGGGCTGCATCGCGAGCAGGTTGGCGACGTGCTGGCCCTTGGCGTCGCGGCCGCCCTCTTGCAGTTCGTACGCCTTCGCCCGGTAGACGCGACCCTGGTCGGTCAGGAACAGCAACCAGTGGTGCGTCGTCGTGACGAAGAAGTGCTCGACGATGTCGTCCGCGCGGAGCTGGGCGCCCTTGACGCCGCGGCCGCCGCGGTGCTGCGAGCGGTAGTTGTCGCTCCGCGTGCGCTTGACGTACCCGCCGCGGGTGATGGTGACGACCATCTCCTCCTCGGGGATGAGGTCCTCGATGGACATGTCGCCGTCGTAGCCGAGCAGGATCTCGCTGCGGCGGTCGTCGCCGAACCGGTCGACGATCTCGGCCAGTTCCTCGCCGATGATCGTGCGCTGCCGGGTCTCCGACGCCAGGATGTCCTGGAAGTCGGCGATCCTCCGCTCGAGCTCGTCGGCCTCGTCGTGGATCTTCTGGCGCTCGAGGGCGGCCAGGCGACGGAGCTGCAGCTCGAGGATCGCGCGCGCCTGGATCTCGTCGACGCTGAGCAGGTCCATCAGCCCGGTGCGGGCTTCCTCGACGTCGGGCGAGCGGCGGATGAGTGCGATGACCTCGTCGAGGGCGTCGAGCGCGGCGAGGTAGCCCCGCAGGATGTGCGCACGCTTCTCGGCCTCGCGCAGGCGGTACTGCGTCCGACGCACGATGACGTCGATCTGGTGGTCGACCCACGCCGAGATGAACCCGTCGAGCGCCAGGGTGCGGGGCACCCCGTCGACGATCGCGAGCATGTTCGCGCCGAAGTTCTCCTGCAGCTGCGTGTGCTTGTAGAGGTTGTTCAGCACGACCTTCGCCACGGCGTCGCGCTTCAGCACGATCACCAGGCGCTGGCCGGTGCGGCCGGAGGTCTCGTCGCGGATGTCCGCGATGCCGGCGAGCTTGCCGTCCTTCACGCCCTCGGCGATCTTGATCGCGAGGTTGTCCGGGTTCACCTGGTACGGCAGCTCGGTGACGACCAGGCACGTGCGGCCCTGGATCTCCTCGACGTTGACGACCGCGCGCATCGTGATCGAGCCACGACCGGTCCGGTAGGCGTCCTGGATGCCCTTGGTGCCGAGGATCTGGGCGCCGGTCGGGAAGTCCGGACCCTTGATCCGCTGCATGAGCGCCCCGAGGAGTTCCTCGCGGGTGGCGTCCGGGTGCTCGAGTGCCCACTGGGCGCCGGCGGCCACCTCGCGCAGGTTGTGCGGCGGGATGTTCGTCGCCATACCGACCGCGATGCCGACCGACCCGTTGACGAGCAGGTTCGGGAAGCGCGCCGGCAGGATCGACGGCTCCTGGGTGCGGCCGTCGTAGTTGTCCTGGAAGTCGACGGTGTCCTCGTCGATGTCCCGGACCATCTCCATGGCGAGCGGCGCCATCTTGGTCTCGGTGTACCGCGGTGCGGCGGCGCCGTCGTTGCCCGGCGAGCCGAAGTTGCCCTGGCCGAGCGCGAGCGGGTACCGGAGCGACCACGGCTGCACCAGGCGCACGAGGGCGTCGTAGATGGCGCTGTCACCGTGCGGGTGGAACTGCCCCATCACGTCGCCGACGACGCGCGAGCACTTCGAGAACGCGCGGTCGGGGCGGTAGCCGCCGTCGAACATCGCGTAGATCACGCGGCGGTGCACCGGCTTCAGGCCGTCGCGGACCTCGGGCAGGGCGCGTCCGACGATGACGGACATCGCGTAGTCGAGGTACGACCGCTGCATCTCGAGCTGCAGGTCGACCTGCGAGATGCGGTCGCCGGAGACGACGATGTCGCCGGAGTCGCCGTGCACGATCTCGGGCTGCTCGTCGTTCGTCTCGTTGTCGTCAGCCATGTGGCCTGGTCACCTTTCTGCACTGCCTGGAGGCAGGGGTTCCGTCGGTCGCGCCGGGCGCGACCACAGGTGGTCGGGACTGGTCGACGCGGCTGGCACCGCGCCTCCAGGCCGGTCTAGATGTCGAGGAAGCGAACGTCCTTGGCGTTCTGCTGGATGAACTGGCGACGCGACTCGACGTCCTCGCCCATGAGCGTCGCGAAGACGCTGTCCACCGCTGCCGCGTCCTCGAGCGTGACCTGCAGGAGCGTCCGGGTGTCCGGGTTCATCGTGGTGTCCCACAGCTCCTTGTAGTCCATCTCGCCCAGACCCTTGTAACGCTGGATCCCGTTGTCCTTGGGGATGCGCTTGCCGGCGGCGAGGCCGGCGGTCATCAGCGCGTCGCGCTCCCGGTCGCTGAACACGTACTCGTGCGCCGAGTTCGACCACTTCAGGCGGTACAGCGGCGGCTGCGCGAGGTACACGTAGCCGCGCTCGATGAGCGGACGCATGTAGCGGAACAGCAGCGTGAGCAGCAGCGTCGTGATGTGCTGGCCGTCGACGTCGGCATCGGCCATCAGCACGATCTTGTGGTACCGGGCCTTGTCCGGGTCGAAGTCCTCACCGATGCCGGCGCCGAACGCCGTGATCATCGACTGGATCTCCTGGTTCGCGAGCGCGCGGTCGAGCCGGGCCTTCTCGACGTTCAGGATCTTCCCGCGCAGCGGGAGGATCGCCTGGGTCATGGGGTTGCGCCCCTGGACCGCCGAGCCACCGGCCGAGTCGCCCTCGACCATGAAGATCTCGGAGACCGTCGGGTCCTTCGACTGGCAGTCCTTGAGCTTGCCGGGCATGCCGCCCGACTCGAGCAGCCCCTTGCGGCGGGTGGTCTCACGCGCCTTGCGGGCGGCGATGCGCGCCTGCGAGGCCTGGATCGCCTTGCGGATGACGTCGCGCGCCTGCGTGGGGTTGCGGTCGAACCAATCGGCGAGCTCGGTGCCGACGACCCGCTGGACGAAGGACTTCGCCTCGGTGTTGCCGAGCTTCGTCTTCGTCTGGCCCTCGAACTGCGGCTCGCCGAGCTTCACGGAGATGACGGCCGTCAGGCCTTCGCGGATGTCGTCACCCGTGAGGTTGTCGTCCTTCTCCTTGATGATCTTGGCCTCGCGCGCGTAGCGGTTCACCAGCGAGGTCAGCGCGGCGCGGAAGCCCTCTTCGTGGGTACCACCCTCGTGCGTGTTGATCGTGTTCGCGAAGGTGTGGACGCTCTCCTGGTACGAGGTGTTCCACTGCATCGCGAGCTCGAGCGCGATCTTGCGGTCGGTGTCCTCGGCCTCGATGGCGATGACGTCCGGGTGGACCAGGTCGGCCTTCTTCTGCGAGTTCAGGTACTCGACGTAGTCCGGCAGGCCGCGCTCGTACCGGAAGGAGTCCTTGCGCGACTCCTCGCCTTCGTCCGGGGTGCGCTCGTCGCGCAGGCTGATCCGCAGGCCCTTGTTGAGGAAGGCCATCTGCTGGAAGCGCGTGCGGAGCGTCTCGTAGTCGAACTCGACGGTCTCGAAGATGTCGGCGTTCGGCCAGAAGGTGATCGTGGTGCCGGTCTCGTCCGTGGCTTCGTCCTGCGACACCGGGGCCACGGGCACGCCGTCGGTGTAGCTCTGGCGCCACACGTGACCCTGTCGCCGGACCTCGACGTCGAGCTCGGAGCTGAGCGCGTTCACGACCGAGGAGCCGACGCCGTGCAGACCACCGGAGACCGCGTACCCGCCGCCGCCGAACTTGCCGCCGGCGTGCAGGACGGTCAGCACGACCTGGAGCGTCGAGACGCCCTCGGCCGCGTGCACGTCGACCGGGATGCCGCGGCCGTTGTCGACGACGCGGACGCCACCGTCCTCGCGGATGGTGACGTCGATCGTGTCGCAGTAGCCCGCGAGGGCCTCGTCGACGGAGTTGTCGACGATCTCCTGCACGAGGTGGTGCAGACCGCGCGGGCCCGTCGAACCGATGTACATGCCGGGGCGCTTGCGGACGGCTTCGAGCCCCTCGAGCACCTGGATCTGATCTGCGCCGTACGATGGTTCCGACTGCGGAGCCTGTTCGGTCTCGCCCTGCGGGATCGTCCGGTCGTCGTCAGATTCTGCTGCCATGTCGTAGGTGCTCCTGCCTGCGCGCGGAACACCCGCACACTGCACTCCCCAGTCTACCGCAGGGACCCCCTCCTCGAGGGCGTATCCGGCCTCCAGACGGGCTTTTTTCGTCCCTGAGGACGATTTCGTCTGGCTAGCCGTAGGTGTCGCGGGGGCCGCGCCCCTGAACGGTCCTGGGACCGCGTTTCCACGTGGGGACGTCCGGCCCGGAAACCCGGATGGACTGCACGCCCGCCTCCGGGTGCCGCTCGGCGATGGTCGTCGTGATGGTCGACCGCATCAGCCGGAGCTGCGTCGCCCACGCCGTCGAGTCGCAGCGGATGACGAGTGCGCCGTCGTCGATGGTCATGGGCCGGGAGTGCTTCGCGAGCTCGTCGCCGACCACGGCGGGCCAGTCCACGAAGAGCTCGGAGCGGGCGAGGGGTTCGGTCCAGCCGAGCTCGGCGGCCAGCGAGCCGACGACGTCGCCCAGGCCGCGGGGCTCGCGCCCCTTGCCGTACGGGACGGTGTCGGCGTCGAGTTCGCGTGCCCGCCGGCGGCGGGCGTCGACGGTGCGGAGCGACGGGTCGCCGTAGACCGCGCGCAGGTGGCGGTAGACCCGGGCGGGCTCGGTCGGCTTGACGGGCTTCGGCATCAGACGCCGTCGACCGTCGTGCTCGGGGCGGTCGGACTGGAGGCACGGCTCGCGTCCGCCCCGTCGGTCACGATGGTGCCCGCCGCGATCCGGACGGTGTGTGCCGCGAGCTGCTCCGGCACGTCGCCGAACACGGCCGCGGTGATGAGTACCTGCTCGTAGTCGGCGACCGCGCCGGCCAGGCGCTCCCTGCGGGACTCGTCGAGTTCGGCGAACACGTCGTCGAGGATGATGATCGGGTCCCCCAGCGAGGACTCCGCCCGGAGCACGGCGGCACTGGCGAGCTGGACGGCCAGTGCGAAGGACCACGATTCCCCGTGTGAGGCGTAACCACGCGCAGGTAACCCGTTCAGCTGGAACAGGACGTCGTCGCGGTGCGGCCCGACGAGGGTGAGTCCGCGGTCGAGTTCGTCCCGTCGACGCCGCTCGAGGGCGGCCCGGAAGGCATCGGCCGCCGCGGTGACCGAGACCGGCTCGTCCGGGGTGCCGAGCACGGGATCGGTCGCCGCCGCGTCCTCGGGGTCGCCGCCGCGCACGCTCAGGACGCCGGCGATGCTCGCCTCGTGGCGTTCACCGGCGACGGTCGCGTAGGCCTCGGTGACGAAGGGGGCGAGTCGCCGGGTCAGGTGGTCGCGTGCGGCGATGATCTCGGCGCCGAACGCGACGAGGCGTTCGTCCCAGACGTCGAGCGTCGCGAGCGACCCGGACCGTGACCCGGTGGCCCGCGCGGACTTCAGCAGGGTGTTGCGCTGGCGGAGCGTCCGGTCGTAGTCGGCGAGCACGCCCTGCATGCGCGGGGCGATCTGGCCGAGGAGCTCGTCGAGCATGCGTCGCCGGCCAGAGGGTTCGCCGCGGACGAGGGCGAGGTCCTCGGGGGCGAACAGCACGCTCGTGCAGTAGCGCGGGAGCTCGCGGGGCTTGATCGCGGCGCGGTTCACCTGCGCCCGGTTCGAGCCGGTGCGGTTGATCTGCACCTCGGCGAGGATGCTGCGGTCCTCGTGGGCGAGGCGCGCGCGGACGATCGCGGCATCGCAGCCCTGCCGGACGAGGGCGGCGTCGGTCGGGACCCGGTGCGACCCGAGGGTGGACAGGTACCCGATCGCCTCGACCAGGTTCGTCTTGCCCTGGCCGTTCCGTCCGACGAACAGGTTCGGCCCGCGTACGAGGTCGACCTCCGCCTCCCGGTAGTTCCGGAAGTCGGTGAGTTGCAGGTGGTCGACGTGCACGCGGGCCGAGACGAGCTCAGGTGGTTACCTGAACTACGCCTTCTTGACGGCGTGGCCGCCGAACTGGTTGCGGAGCGCCGCGACGGCCTTCATCGTCGGGGACTGGCTGCCCTGACGCGAGACGAAGCGGGCGAACATGGCCGCCGAGAGCGCGGGCATCGGCACCGCGAGCTCGATCGCCTCTTCGAGGGTCCAACGGCCCTCGCCGGAGTCGTCGACGTAGCCCTCGAGCTCGTCGAGCTTCGGGTCCTCGTTGATGGCGAGCACGAGCAGGTCGAGCAGCCAGGAACGGACGACCGTACCGCGCTGCCACCCGGCGAAGACCGCGGGGACGTCGTGGACGATGTCCTTGGCCTCGAGGAGCTCGTAGCCCTCGCCGTAGGCCTGCATGATCGCGTACTCGATGCCGTTGTGGACCATCTTTGCGTAGTGCCCGGCGCCGACACCGCCGGCGTGCGAGAAGCCCTCTTCGCGCGGGCCCTCGGGGCGGAGCGCGTCGAAGACCGGCATGGCGAACTCGACGTCCTCGGCCGCACCGCCCACCATGAGGCCGTAGCCGTTGTCCTTGCCCCAGACGCCACCGGAGACACCGGCGTCCATGTAGCGGATGCCCTTGGCGTCGAGCTGCTTCGCGTGCACCTCGTCGTCGAGCCACTTCGAGTTGCCGCCGTCGATGACCAGGTCACCGGGGCTGAGGACCTCGGCAAGGTCCGTGATGACGTCGTCGGTGATCTTGCCGTGCGGGACCATGACCCACACGAGCTTCTTGCCCTCGGGCAGTGCGGCGGCGAGGGCGCCGAGGTCGGCGACGTCGGAGACGGCGGGGTTCGCGTCGTACCCGGTGACCTCGATGCCTGCGTTGCGGAGACGGGCACGCATGTTGTTGCCCATGCGACCGAGGCCGACAAGACCGATGTGCATGATTTCCTCTTCTGTTCGTCGTCGCGCTGGTGCGTCGAGCACGTCAGCGCAGTGGTACGGCTGTTGCGCTCACCGCAGCAGGAGATTGGGCTGCAGCAGGTACCGGTATCCGTCCGTCGCCGGGGCCTCTTGCGAGGTCTGCCCGGTGATGAGCACCGGACCCGGCTTGTTGGGGTTCTCCGTCTTGGTGAAGGAGATGCGGACGAACTCGGAGTGCACCGCGTTCAACCCGTCCAGGAGGAAGGCGGGCTTCAGCGAGACCACCGTTTCCTCACCGGTCAGCAACGCACTGATCGACTCTGACGCCTGCGCTTGTTCGGAACCGATCGCCTCGAGCGTGAGCCCGTCGACCGAGAAGGAGAACCGGAGCGCCGCTTCGCGCTCCAGGACGAGGGAGACCCGTCGGACGGCCTCGACCAGTTCCGCGGTGTTGATCACCGCGTGGTCCTGGACCGTGTCGGGGAACAGCCGGCGGACCGGCGGGTAGTTGCCCTTGATGAGCAGGGAGGTGACGGTCTTGTCGTCGGCGTGGAACGCGATGAGCTCGCGGTCCGAGCTGCCCGAGATCGAGACCGAGACGGTGGATGCCGACCCGAACGTGCGGCCGACTTCCTGCAGGGTGCGGGCCGGGACGAGGGCGTGCAGCGGCTCGGAGCCGACGCGGCCGGAGTCCCACGCGATCGTGCGGATCGCGACGCGGTAGCGGTCGGTCGCCGTGAGCGAGAGGTCGTTGTCCCCGACCTCGAGCTGCACGCCGGTGATGACCGGGGTGACGTCGTCACGGCTCGCGGCGACGGCGACCTGGGAGACGGCCTCGGAGAACGCGTCGCCGGGGATCACGCCGGTCTGCTCGCCGATCTCCGGGAGCGTCGGGTACTCCTCGACCGGCATGGACAGCAGCGTGAAGTGCGCCGAACCGCAGGTGACCGAGATCTTGGTGTCCTCGGTCGTGAAGGTCACCGGGGCGTTCGGCAGTCGGCTCGCGATGTCGTTGAGCAGGCGGCCGGAGACCAGGACCGTGCCCGGGTCGTCGATCTGCGCCGTGATGGACGTCTGCGCCGAGACCTCGTAGTCGAAGGACGACAGCGTGAGACGGTCGCCTTCGGCGTGGATGAGGACACCGGACAGGATCGGGAGGGTCGTGCGCTGTGGGAGGAGCTTCACCGCGAAGGAGACGGCTTCGGAGAAGACGTCCCGGTTGACCTCGAACTTCACAGCTGGGACCCCTGTCGATCGGTTGGACTGTCCGGCCGCCCCATTGTGGCACAGCGGGAGGAGCGCCGGATTTCTTGTCATCCCGCCGTCCACAAGGTTGGCCCCTCCAACCAGATCGTTAACCAGGATCAATGGTGTTAACGCCTGTGCACAGTGTGGATAACTCTGTGCATCCCGCTTCTCCACAGGGAACTACACACGTGTGAGTTGTGAGTCGCGTGTTGGCGGCGTCTGGATGAACAAATCTCATCTATCCACTTCCATCCCCAGTCTCCACAGGCGGGGTCAGATCTGTGAACAACGCGACCGCGTGTCCTCCACAGTTATCCACAGGCTTTCCACACTGTGTGAATCTCGGCGCATGGAACCGTCTCAGATGGTGGATCATCGCTCGGGCGGGCTGATCCGGGATGGTGATCCGTGCCTCCAGGCCGCCCTTCCTGCGATCACGGAGGCTGGCGCGACGACGGACGCGAGCCCGGAGGCTCGCGTCGACGGCATGGATGCCGGTGCGGATCAGCGGTAGCGGCGGTCCTGCTTGATGCGGCTGGTCAGTTCGGTGACCTGGTTGGAGATCGACCGACGCTCCTTCGCAGGCGTCGGTGGTGCTGTCTCGGTGATCTGCGTCAGCGGTAGCGGCGGTCCTGCTTGATGCGGCTGGTCAGTTCGGTGACCTGGTTGTAGATCGACCGACGCTCCTTCATGAGCTCGGTGATCTTCTTGTTCGCGTACATCACGGTCGTGTGGTCGCGGTTGCCGAACAGCTGGCCGATCTTCGGCAGCGACAGGCTCGTCATCTCGCGGCAGAGGTACATCGCGATCTGCCGAGCCGTCGCGATCGCCTGCGAGCGGGAGGACCCGTAGAGGTCGTCCACGGAGAGCTTGAAGTACTCCGCGGTGTGGTTGATGATGTCCGTCGGCGCGATCACGTTGTCGTCGTCGAGCGTGATGAGGTCCTTCAGGACCGTCTGCACCAGGGCCATGTCGACGGCCGTCCGGTTGAGGCTCGCGAAGGCCGTGACGCGGATGAGCGTCCCCTCGAGCTCCCGGATGTTGCTCGACACCTTCGAGGCCATGAACTCGAGGATGTCGTCCGGCACCTGCAGGTGGTCGGACTGCGCCTTCTTCCGGAGGATCGCGATGCGCGTCTCCAGGTCCGGGGCCTGCACGTCGGTGATGAGGCCCCACTCGAAGCGCGAGCGCATCCGGTCCTCGAACCCGGTCAGGTGCTTCGGCGCGACGTCCGACGTGATGACGACCTGCTTGTTGTGGTCGTGCAGCGTGTTGAACGTGTGGAAGAAGGCCTCCTGCGTGGAGTCCTTGCCCTGCAGGAACTGGATGTCGTCGATCAGCAGGATGTCGATGTCGCGGTACCGCTGCTGGAACTGGTTCGAGCGGTTGTTCGCGATCGAGTTGATGAAGTCGTTCGTGAACTCCTCGCTCGACACGTACCGCACCCGGATCCCGGGGTAGAGGCTCTCGGCGTAGTGGCCGATCGCGTGCAGCAGGTGCGTCTTGCCGAGGCCGGAGTCGCCGTAGATGAAGAGCGGGTTGTACGCCTTCGCGGGGGCCTCGGCGACCGCGACCGCTGCGGCGTGCGCGAAGCGGTTCGAGGAGCCGATGACGAAGTTGTCGAAGTTGTACTTCGGGTTGAGCCGCGACTCCGGGCGACCGCTGGTTCCCGGGGCGTCGATCTGGCTCGGGACGAACGGCGCCTCGATGTACTGGCGGGGCGCGGCGCTCTGCTCGACCGGTTGCTGCACGGGCTCGGCGTACTCCGGGACGTGGCTCGGCACGACGGTGTCCACCCGGGGCTCCGACGCCATGTCCGGGTTGACCGTGATGGCGAAGTTCGCAACCGAGTCGTCACCGACGCGCGAGACGGCCTCGGTGATCGGGATCCGGATGCGCTGTTCGAGCATCCCGCGGGTCAGGTCGTTCGGGACCTCGAGGTAGAGGGTGCCGGCGAGGACGCCCTTCGGTTCGACCAGGTTGAGGAAGCCGTGCAGCTGCGGCGTGATGCGGTCGTCCTCCGACAGGAGGCCCAGGACGGAGGACCAGAGGTCCTCGACGGGATCGGCCGGCATCGTCATGTCGCGCTCGTCTCCTGCTTCGCTGTCGTGGTGTGGTCGGGTCTTCGGTGGTCAGGTGGTCAGGTGGTCAGGTGGTCGCTGTGCCGCGGCCGCCGCGGCTGGCTGCGCCCGGTCGTCTGGCCTCGCTCGGTCGTCTGACGCTGCTGGCCCCGTCGCCTGCCGGCGTGCTCGGGCGGTCGTGTCCGAGCGGCACCATCGGGCCCGGACCACTGTCGCCCCGCGGCGGTGATCCACAGGGTTGTCCACAGTCCTGTCCACGTCGGTCCGGTGGCGGGCGGAGAGGTGACTCCCCCGTCGCTCCGCGGAACGGGCCGATCGATCACACCACTGTAAAGGGTCCGAGTGAATGGCACCGAACGCACGTTTTCCCCAATGTGGATGATGATCGTGCGCGCGCCCCGTCCGACGGGCTCCCCGGGACCGTTTGACCTGCTCGCCGCTGTCACGTACCGTTAACCAGTTGACTGCGGCCATTCGGTCGCGCCCATCGTGCTGTTCGATCCTGTCGAGCGGCTGTCCAGACATACGTGTCGGCTCGCGCTGAGCCAGTCCTCGAGCGCAGCCGTGTGGAGATCATCATGAGCAAGCGCACCTTCCAGCCGAACAACCGCCGCCGCGCCAAGAAGCACGGCTTCCGCGCCCGCATGCGCACCCGTGCCGGCCGCGCCATCCTCGCCGCGCGCCGTTCCAAGGGCCGCACCGAGCTCAGCGCCTGATCAGGCTCCGCCTGGTCGAGCTGGTCCGGTCCCGGTCGGGAACCCGGTAGCGATCGTGTTGGCACGCGCCAACCGCATCGTGCGGGGTGACGACTACCGGACCGTCGTGCGTCGTGGTCGCAGGAGCGCCACGGCGCACGTCGTCGTATCCGTTGTCCGACGGTCCGACGGAGCCCCGACCCGCTTCGGCTTCATCGTGGCGAAGACCGTGGGCAACGCGGTCACGCGCAACACGGTGCGCCGACGGCTCAAGGCGATCGCGCACGACCTGCTCGCCGGGACCCCGACGGACTGCGACGTGGTGATCAGGGCCTTGCCAGCCGCAGCGCAGGCGGCATGGCCTACCCTGCTCGGAGACGTTTCGCGCTCGTTCGCGCGCGGACTCGAGAAGGCAGCATGAACCGCACCCTGTGGACCCGCTTGGCCTGGGCCGTCGCGTTGCTCCCGCGCAACGCGTGCGTCGTCGTGCTCCGTGTCTACCGCGCGGTGATCTCCCCGCTGTACGGGAACGTCTGCCGCTACCACCCGTCGTGCTCGCGCTACGCGCTCGAGGCCATCCAGCAGTACGGCGTCGTCCGCGGTTCTGCGATGGGCGCCTGGCGGATCGCCCGCTGCAACCCCTGGGCTGCCGGCGGCATCGACGACGTGCGCGAGCGCCGTCGTCCTTACCTCGTCAACCGGTTCGGGTTCGTGCTCGCGCCGACCCCGCAGCAGTCGCAGTCCCCCCGAGCCGGCGTGCTCCCGGACCTGCTCCCCCAGCGCACTCGAAAGGCGTGACCGTCCTCATGGACTTCATCGGAACGATCCTCTGGCCCCTCAAGTGGGTGGTGTCGGCGATCCTCGTGGCCTTCCACTGGATCTTCGAGAACCTCGGGATGGACCCGTCCGCGGGCCTCACGTGGGTGCTGTCGATCATCTTCCTGACCTTCGTGGTCCGTGCCGCGCTGATCCCGATCTTCGTGCGGCAGATCAAGTCGCAGCGCCGCATGCTCGAGGTCGCGCCGCAGCTCAAGAAGATCCAGGACAAGTACAAGGGCAAGAAGGACCAGTTCTCGCGCGAGGCCATGAGCCGCGAGACCATGGCGCTCTACAAGGAGACCGGGACGAACCCGCTGAGCTCCTGCCTGCCGCTGCTCATCCAGATGCCGATCTTCTTCTCGCTGTACTCGGTGCTGCACGAGGCGCAGATCAACAAGACGGGCATCGGCCTGCTCACGAACACCCTGGCGCAGGACTTCGGCAACGCCGCCCTGTTCGGCGCTCCTCTGCACGAGACCTTCACGAACGCCTCCGGGTGGGAGGTCCGGGTCATCGCGGGCTTCATGATCGTCGTGATGACGGTCTCGCAGTTCATCACGCAGCTGCAGCTCGTCGCCAAGAACATGTCGCCGGAGACCAAGGCGTCGCCGATGTATCGCCAGCAGAAGATGATGCTGTACATCCTCCCGCTCATCTTCGTGATCTCTGGTCTGAGCTTCCCCCTCGGCGTCATGTTCTACTGGCTCGCGTCGAACATCTGGACGATGGCGCAGCAGTACTTCGTCATCCGCAGCATGCCCACGCCGGGCTCCGAGGCCGCGCTCGCGCGTGAGGCCCGCCTGGCGAAGAAGGCCCAGCGCCGTGGCACCCCGGTCCTCGCCGAGGCTGGTGCGGGTGCGTCGGCCATCGAGGTCGAGCCGGTCCGTGTGACCACCCAGCGTCAGCAGCCGGTCGGCAAGAACCGCTCCAAGAAGAACGGGAAGAAGTAAGTGACCGAGCAGGACATCGCCCCCGTCGAGCAGGACACCGCCGACGCTCCCTCCGTCGAGCAGGACGGCGTCGACGACGACGCGCGTGACGAGGCGGACATCGCTGCGGACTACATCGAGGAACTCCTCGACATCTGTGACCTCGACGGCGACATCGAGATCGAGGAGCGCGCCGGGCGCGTGTACCTGTCAGTGAGCGACGAGGGCGGGGCGCTGCGCGTGCTCTCGAAGCCGGACACGGTGTCGGCGCTGCAGGAGCTCACGCGCATCGCCGTGCAGGCCGAGACGGGCGAGTTCAGCCGCCTGATCCTCGACGTCGGTGGCTCGCGCGATGCACGGGCGACCGAGCTCCAGCGCCTGGTCGACACCGCCGTCGAGCGGATCGAGGCCGGCGCCCCGACGGCGGCGCTCCCCCCGATGTCGTCGTACGAGCGCAAGCTGGTGCACGACCTGGTCGCCGAGAAGGGCTTCCACTCGGAGTCCGAGGGTGAGGGTCGGGACCGCCACACGGTCGTCACCCGATGACGGACGCCACCGAGGCGCCGGAGCTCGAGCAGGAGCCCGCCGCTGCGGCAACGCTGTTCGGCGAGCGGCTCGAGCTGGCCCGGTCGTTCACGGGAGAGCTCGCTCGTCGAGGCGAGGAGCTCGGGCTGATCGGTCCGCTCGAGCTGCCGCGGCTCTGGACGCGACACATCCTCAACTCTGCGCTGCTGGCACCCCTCCTGGAGGATCGTGGCCGGGTCGCCGACGTCGGTTCGGGTGCCGGGCTCCCCGGCCTGGTCCTCGCGATCGCGCGTCCCGACGTGACGCTCACGCTCATCGAGCCCATGGAGCGCCGGTGTGAGTGGTTGACGAGTGAGGCCGCGCGACTCGGACTCGACAACGTCACGGTGGTCCGCGGACGAGCAGAGGACGTCGCGGACGACATCGTCGTCGATCAGGTCACCGCCCGTGCCGTGAGCGCACTGTCGAAGCTCATCCCGCTCACTGTCCCGCTCGTCCGCTCCGGCGGTCAGCTCATCCTGATGAAGGGGGCGCGGGTCGGCGAGGAGATCGAGAAGGCGCGGAAGGTGATCCTCCGAAAGCGTCTGGAGAACGTCGAGGTCCTCGAGCTCGGAGTCGGTGTGGTCGAGGAGACCACGCGCGTCTTCCGGGCTACAGTTGACTGACGCTGTCGCTCGGACCGGTGCTACCGGATCTCGCGGGCTCGACGTTCCACGTGAAACACTGCACCGGGGAAGAGGTCTTCGTTGAGTTCATCGACCGACTACGACGCGTCGACTCCCCTTGCGCGGGAAATCGCTGATCTCAACCGGCGCCGTCGTGCGATCGCGACGCAGCAGTTCCCGCTGCCGGCAAAGACCCGGATCTTCACGGTGTCGAACCAGAAGGGCGGCGTCGGCAAGACGACGACGACGGTCAACCTGGCGGCGGCTCTGGCGCACGGTGGAGCTCGCGTCCTGGTGATCGACCTGGACCCGCAGGGCAATGCCTCGACCGCGCTCGGCGTGGATCACCAGGCCGAGGTCGCGAGCATCTACGACGTCATCGTCGACGAGGCGCCGATCGCGGACACCGTGCAGCGCTCCCCCGAGTCGGAGACGCTGTGGTGTGTACCGGCGACGATCCACCTCGCCGGCGCCGAGATCGAGCTCGTCTCCCTCGTCGCGCGTGAGCAGCGGCTCCGCACCGCGCTGGACCAGTACTTGTCGTCGCTGGACGAGCCGTACCACTACGTCTTCATCGACTGCCCGCCGTCGCTGGGGCTCCTGACGATCAACGCCTTCGTGGCAGCGCAGGAAGTGCTCATCCCGATCCAGACCGAGTACTACGCCCTCGAGGGGTTGAGCCAGCTCCTGCGGAACATCGAGCTGATCGAGCGGCACCTCAACCCGAACCTGCGCGTCTCGACGATCCTGCTCACGATGTACGACGGCCGGACGAACCTGTCCAACCAGGTGGCCGCCGATGTTCGCGAGCACTTCGGGGACCAGGTCCTGCAGGCGATGATCCCCCGTTCTGTGCGGGTGAGCGAGGCGCCGAGCTACGGGCAGAGCGTCGTCTCGTACGACGTCAACTCATCCGGGTCGCTCTCCTACCTGGAGGCAGCCGCCGAGATCGCAGCACGAGGAGCGCAGGACTGATGGCACCCAAGCGAACCGGCCTCGGCCGCGGGATCGGCGCCCTGATCCCCACGGCCAATGAGCAGCAGGACCGTCCCGTCGACGTGTTCTTCCCGACCGGCGGATCGCCGGCGTCGGCTCCGTCGCCGTCCGGGCAGACCGCCGAGGATCTGGTGGCCGTGCCCGGCGCGCGGCTGGCGAACCTCAACCCGCTCGATGTCGTGCCGAACGCGCAGCAGCCGCGCAAGGAGTTCCGCGAAGAGGAGCTCCAGGAGCTCGTGCACTCGATCCGGGAGATCGGCGTCCTGCAGCCCATCGTGGTGCGTCCCATCCCCGGTGCAACGGGCACGGACCCGCAGTACGAGCTCATCATGGGCGAGCGCCGACTGCGTGCCACGAAGGAGCTCGGGCTCTCGACGATCCCCGCGATCGTCAAGGACACCCCCGATGACGCGATGCTCCGCGACGCGTTGCTGGAGAACCTGCACCGCGCCCAGCTCAACCCGCTCGAGGAGGCCTCGGCGTACCAGCAGCTGCTCGCAGACTTCGGGATCACGCAGGAGCAGCTCGCGCAGCGCATCGGGCGGTCGCGTCCGCAGATCACGAACACGATCCGGTTGCTGCGTCTGCCCTCTCCGGTGCAGCGCCGCGTTGCCGCAGGAGTGCTCTCGGCGGGACACGCGCGGGCGATCCTCGCAGCGCCGGACGCCGAGGCGATGGAGTACCTCGCCGAGAAGATCGTGAACGAGGACCTGTCCGTGCGTGCTGCCGAGGCGATCGCCCAGCAGCTTGCGACGAAGGCGCCGGCGAAGGTCAAGCCGGAGCCCTCGAAGCGGCAGGCGCACTTCAACGATCTCGCGGAGCGGCTCGGCGATCGCTTGAACACGCGGGTCAAGATCGCCGTCGGTGCGCGGAAGAGCTCGGTGACCATCGACTTCGCCAACGGAGACGACCTGAACCGGATCCTGGGCGAGCTCGGGGTCCAGGACATCGCAGGCTGACCTTCTGGCTGTCCCCCGAGCCTCTGACGGGCCGCTGGCGACCGTTCTGGCCGTGCGGGTATCTCCAGAGCAGCGCGACGCTCGATGGCGCGCAGGAGGCCGGCAGGCTTGTATCCGCCATGGGTCGCGCTCGGCGGCGACGCGTGTTCCACGTGGAACATGGTCTTCGAGTGGAATCGCTGCTGCTGCACGTGCATCGGGGGTGCGAACCGGGAGCGACCCGGCTGCAGCGAGCGAAAGTTGGTACCGGTCGAGGCCCCGGTGCTGTAGGTCGACTGCCTCGCGGTGGGAGAACCTCGACCGTTGGCGAACGCAGGCGTCGGAGCCACGGTCCCCGGCCCGCCTTCGCCGGGGAGAGGCGCGCAGCCTCATGTGAGTGAGCCAACAGCCGCTGGCTCCGTGTTGGACGTTCCACGTGGAACATCGCGAGTCCTGATCGCCGAGGATCTCATCAGTGACGGTGCGGCCGCAGCGCGCGAAGCTTGTGCAGGCCGACCGCGGCGAACAGCGGCTTGGCCAGCACCATCTCCCCCACGCGGTAGTTCGCGGATCCGATCAGACGCCCGACGACATCGGGGTCCTGGCGCGCGAAGTACAGACGCGCCTTCACGACGTGCAGATCATTCGAACAGAGGGCGATGAGTTCATCCCGGCGGAGGAGCGGCCGGACATTGGCGATGTTCTCCCACGTCGAGCGGCTGTGTCCCTCGAGGACGGTCTGGCCGTGCCACCCAGCGTGCCGGAGCGCGGCGGCGAGGTGCTCCGCCTCCGGCACGGGACCCATCACGGGGCCACCGCAGCAGATGATCCGAACCGACCGCGCACCGCGGCGGACGAGAAAGCGTGCGGTCCGGACGGCGATCCGGGCACGCCACCGGTTCACAAGGTTCGGCTGCGAGGCCCGGTTGCTGAACCCCATGACCACTACGGCGACGTCGCGCCCCCTGCATGAAAGACCTGCGCGGTGCCGTCGGCTTGCGGCACTCGCACCGAAGTGGACCGCCTCACCCCAAGCCAGACATGCGACCAGCACCACGACCGCGGAGCCGAGGACAGGCATGGCCATCGATGTTCCACGTGGAACACGCACGAGGACTCAGGCGCGGTGGTCGCGAATGGCCTGCTCGGCCAGCTCGGCGTAGGTCCAACCGAGGTCGAACCCGGACGCGCTCAGCGCCTGCGGGACGAGGGAGGTCTCGGTGAGGCCGGGAAGGACGTTCGCCTCGAGGAACCAGGGCGTCCCGGCGGCGTCGATGATGAGGTCGACGCGAGAGAGGTGCCGCAGGCCGAGTGCGACGTGTGCTGCGATGGCCGCCTCCGCGGCGGCCGCGGCAAAGGCGTCAGAGAGTCTGGCGGGGGTGTAAAACGTCGTCTCACCGGCGTTGTAACGGGCCTCGAAGCCGTACGGCCCGTTGCGCGGGACGATCTCGACCGCCGACAGCGCGACGGGACCGTCCCCGGTGTCGATGATCCCGACGGCGACCTCGGTCCCCCGGATCAGCTGCTCGACCACGACGTCGTCGCAGTACGTGTAGGCCGTGACCATTGCGCGCGGCAGGTTGGCGACGTCCTCGACGAGGGTGACGCCCTGCGCGCTGCCGCCGCGTGCCGGCTTCACGGCGAGCGGGACGGGGTGCTCCCCTGCGATGGCTTCAAGGACCCCGACGGCGCCGAGCTCGCGGAAGACGTCGTGGGACAGGGTCACCGACCGCGGTGTGTGCACGCCAGCTCGGGCGACCAGCGCGGACGAGGTGGGCTTGTCCCACGCCAGGCGGGCCGAGGTAGAGCGTGAGCCCACGAACGGGATGTCGAGGGCCTCCAGCACGCCCCGGAGCGCGCCGTCCTCTCCGGACGCACCGTGCAGAGCCGGCCACACGACGTCCGGTCGCTCCTCGCGCAGGGCGGGCAGGAGCGAGCCGTCGGCGTCGCGGAGGTCGACCTGCCAGCCGTAGCCGGTCAGCGAGTCCGCGACCCGACGACCGGACCGCAGGGAGACGTCCCGCTCGTGCGAGATCCCTCCGGCGACGACGACGACGTGACGACGGGTGAGGTCGGCCATGCGAGGGATCCCTTTGCTGTGATTGTGCGGAAAGCGCTGGTCAGGACACGTTCGGCGGCGGCGCAACGACCGAGTTCGACTCGCGGACGGTCGTGATCGGACGGGTCGCGGAGCCGAACGTCTCGAGCAGCTCGAGCTCGTCGTTGATCACCGTGGCGAGACGCTTGACCCCGACGCGGATCTGCTCGGGCGTCGGGTAGCAGAACGACAACCGGATGTTGCCACCACCGCGGCCGTCGGCGTAGAACGCTGTTCCCGGGGTGTAGGCCACGAGCTCCTTCACGGCGCGCGGGAGCATCCCCTTCGAGTCGAGGTGCTCGGGCAGGGTCAGCCAGACGAAGAAGCCGCCGTTCGGGCGGGTCCAGGAGAGGTCGGGCAGGAACTCCCCCAGCGCGGACATCATCGCGTCGCGGCGCTCGGCGTAGAGGCCTCGGAAGGTGTCGACCTGGCCCTTCCAGTCCGCGGCGTCGAGGTAGGCGTTCACGACGTACTGGCCGAAGGAGTTCGGCGCGAGCACGGCGGACTCGTTCGCGAGGACGAGCTTCTCGCGGATGGCGTGCGGTGCGAGGGCCCAGCCGACGCGGAAGCCCGGCGCGAGGGTCTTCGAGAAGGAGCCGAGGTACACCACGCCCTCTTCATCGATCGAGCGGATGGCCTGCGGCGCGGGCTCGTCGAACCAGAGCAGCCCGTACGGGTTGTCCTCGAGCACCAGGATGCCGTTCGACCGGCAGATGTCGAGCACCTCGATCCGGCGCTCGCGGCTCATGGTGACACCGGCGGGGTTGTGGAAGTTCGGGATCGTGTAGAGGAACTTGATGCGCTTCCCCTGTGCCCGCAGGTTCGCGATGGCCTCGCGGAGGGCCTCGGGCACCAGGCCGTGTTCGTCGGTCGTCACGTGGACGGTCTGGGCCTGGTACGACCGGAAGACGCCGATCGCGCCGACGTAGGACGGGGACTCGGCCAGCACGACGTCGCCCGGATCGATGAACAGCCGCGTGACGAGGTCGAGCGCATGCTGCGACCCCGTGGTGACGACGACGTCCTCGGCGCTCGCACGGATGCCCTCGAGGCTCATCACGTCGACGATGTGCTCGCGCAGGGAGCGGAGGCCCTGGCCGCCGCCGTACTGCAGCGCCATCGCGGCGTCCTCGGCCATCACGCGGTCCAGGGAGCCCGTGACGAGCTCGCGCGGGAGCGCCGAGACGTACGGCATGCCGCCGGCGAGCGAGACCACCTCGGGCCGCGACGCGACGGCGAACAGGGCTCGGACCTCGGAGGCGCTCAGCCCGGCGGTGCGCTGGGCGTAGGAGTCGTACCAGGGGTCGAGGCTGTTGCCGTTCGTCATCGTGTGCTCCGTTCAGTGGGACATTCCCGCCACACTACGACATCCGTTGCCGGATCCCCGGTGGGAGGTGGGGGCCGATCCTGAAGCTGTGGCCCGCGAACGCGCAGCGCGCACCCCGGAACGCCGCCGCGGCGCTCCTCGCGGAACGACGACGGCCCCGCCCTCCGCGTGGAGGACGGGGCCGTTCGACGGTGCGGTCGGACCTACGCCAGGAACTCGGCGAGGTCGGCCTCGAGCGCCGGCTTCGGCTTGGCGCCGATGACGGTCTTGACGACCTCGCCGCCCTTGAACACCTTCATCGCCGGGATCGACGTGATCTGGTAGTTCATGGCCGACTGCGGGTTGTCGTCGACGTTGAGCTTGACGATCTCGATCTTGTCGGCGTGCTCCGCGGCGATCTGGTCGAGGATCGGCGAGACCGCGCGACACGGGCCGCACCACTCCGCCCAGAAGTCGACCAGGATGGTCTTGTCGGACTTGAGGACCTCGTCCGAGAAGGTGGCGTCGGTGACGGCCTTGGCGTTCGACATGTGTGCTCCTTCGAGAGTTCTGTGGTTACAACGGGATGGCCGCTGCAGTATTCCGTGCGTCAGGCCCGCGCTGCCTCGACGTCGACCATCGCGGGCTCGGAGGGCGTGCGGCCCTCGGCCTGATCGGTCAGTGCGTCGTCGAGCTCCGCGAGGTACTTCTCGGCGTCGAGCGCCGCGACCGTGCCCGAACCTGCGGCCGTGATCGCCTGGCGGTACGTCGGGTCGATGACGTCACCCGCGGCGAAGACACCCGGCAGGTTCGTCTTGGACGAACGACCCTGGACGGCGATGGTGCCCTCCGGCGCGAGGTCGATCTGCCCGTGGATCAGGTGGGTGCGCGGGTCGTTGCCGATCGCGATGAAGAGCCCGTCGAGCGCGAGCTCGGACTCCTCGCCCGTCACGGTGTCCGTGAGCGTGACGCCGGTGACGGCCGTGTCGCCCTGGATGCCCGTGACCTCCTTGTTCCACGCGAACTCGATCTTCGGGTCGTTCATCGCGCGGTCCTGCATGATCTTGGACGCACGCAGCGAGTCCTTGCGGTGGATGACCGTCACCTTGTCGGCGAAGCGGGTGAGGAACGTGGCCTCTTCCATCGCGGAGTCACCGCCGCCGACGACGGCGATGTTCTTCTGGCGGAAGAAGAAGCCGTCGCACGTCGCGCACCAGCTGACGCCGTGACCGGACAGGCGCTCCTCGTCGGCGAGCCCGAGGTGGCGGTAGGCCGACCCCGTGGCGTAGATGACCGCGAGGGCCTCGAACGTCTCGCCGGAGCCGACGGTGACCTTCTTGACCTCGCCGGTCAGGTCGACGGACACCGCGTCGTCGTACAGGACCTCGGCACCGAACTTCTCGGCCTGCTCCTGCATCTTGATCATGAGGTCGGGGCCCTGGATGCCCTCCGGGAAACCAGGGAAGTTCTCGACCTCGGTGGTCTTGGTGAGCTCGCCACCGGTCTCGACGCTCGAGGCGACGATGAGCGGCTTGAGCTCGGCGCGCGCGGCGTAGATGCCGGCGGTGAACCCGGCAGGACCGGAACCGATGATGATGAGCTGGCGCATGCCTGGTGCCCTTCCGTTGCGTACTGACCGGGTCAACACATGCTACCGGCGTGGCATTCCACGGCAGCCGGGTGCGCCGACCGGACGGGCGTCAGCGACCGAGCTTGGATCGGAGGATGCCCACGGCGTTCTGGATCTCGCCGTTCTTCGCGACCACCAGGGCGCCGAAGTACACGACCGCCATGACGGCGCCGGTGAGGACGATCGTGACGAGGGCGCCGGTGGCGTCCGACATCGCGAAGCCGTCGGCGGAGAACGCCCCGAAGAAGTTCACGACCAGCAGTCCGGCCACGCCGGCGATGAGCGCCGCGATGACGAACTGCACGTGCGAACGGGTGACGACCGGTCCTTCGATGCCGCCGAGCCGCTTCCGGACGAGCACCAGGGCGACGATCGTCTGGGCCGTGCCGGCGAGGGTCGTGCAGGCCGCGATCGAGACGCCGATGACGTCGCCGGGCAGGGTGGCCACGGCGAGGGCACCGATGACGAACAGCACGGACTGGATGCACTGCATGAGGAACGGCGTGCGGTGGTCGTGCATCGCCCAGAAGACCCGCTGGATGATGAAGAGCATGCTGAACAGCACGAGACCCGGCATGTAGGCGAGCAGCACGGAGCCGATCACGAGCGCCCCGTCGTACGTGTTGTCGAACATGCGGCCGAACGGCACGGCGACGACGATGAGCGCGACCGAGGCGAACACCGTGAAGAGCCCGACGATCCGCAGCGACAGCGACAGGTTCCGGCGGACCGCGTCGAGGTCGCCCCGACCCGCGTCGTGGCTCATCCGCGTGAAGTACGCCGTCGCGATCGACACGGCGATGATCGAGTGCGGGAGCATGAAGAGCAGCCACGCGTTCTGCAGTACCGCGTTGCCCGCGGAGCCGGTGCCGAGCGAGGCAACGCGGGACTGCACGATGCCGGCGAGCTGGGTCACGAGGATCATGGCGAAGAGCCAGCCCGCGGCCGTCCCCGTCGACTTGAGCCCCACCCCGCGCCACCGGAAGTCCGGGCGGAAGGTCAGGCCGGCACGGCGCCAGAAGAAGGGCAGGAACGCCGCCTGCGCGAAGACTCCGAGGGACGCGCTGCCTGCGAGCACCGCGATCTTCGCCGGGGTCCACGCGTCGGTGGCGGCGTTGACGTCCTGGCCGCCGAACATCGCGATGAAGACGAACAGGCCGGCGATCGCGATGACGTTGTTGATCAGTGGTGCCCAGGTGAAGGGCCCGAACACCTGCTTGGCGTTGAGGACCTCGCCGAGGAGCGAGTACAGCGCATAGAAGAGGATCTGCGGCAGGCACCAGAAGGCGAAGGCCACCGCGAGGTCGGTCTGCGCGGCCGTGAAGCCCTTGCCCTCGTCCGAGGACTGCTGGCTGTAGACCCAGACGAGCAGCGGCGCGAGCAGGGTCGCGAGCACGGTGATCACGACGAAGACCGTGGTGCCGAGCGTCACGATCTTGTTCACGTAGGCGGTGCCGCCGTCCGAGCTCTGCTGCATCGAGCGGACGATCTGCGGGATGAGCACGGCGGACAGCAGACCACCCGCGATGAGCGCGTAGATGTTGTTCGGCAGCTGGTTCGCCAGGGCGAACGCGTCGGCTCCCGGCGAGTTGGCCTGGCCGATCGCGAACGCGAGCACGAAGGTCTTCGCGAAGCCGAGGACCCGGGACAGCATCGTGCCCGCCGCGAGCATCGCGCTCGCCCGGCCGAGACTGCGCTCGGCGCCGGGCTCCGCGTCGACGACGGGCTGCTGCTGGGTGCTGATGGTCGGCTCCTCGGGTTCGGTGGGCGCGGCGGATCGGTGCGACGCGTCGGCCTGGAGGCGCGGGTCGACCCCGGTGGGTGCCTCCGGCTCCGGCAGGGGGTCGCGCAGCGACGTGGTGGACCCGACCACGGCGGGGGCCGCGGCCGCCTGCGCGGCGGCTGACGTGCCTCCAGGCCGGCCCGGCGCACCGGGCGCTGCCGGCTGGACCGCGAGCGGGCGGTTCGGGTCGTCCTCCTCGTCGTCGTCGACCTCGCCGTTCCGGCGACGGATCCGCTTGCGGATGCTGCGGAAGATGCCGAAGCCGAAGATGCCGACGAGACCGACGGCGGCGACGGCCGTGATGACCGTCTCCCACTGCGCCTGGACGTTGAGCTCGACCGTGGACGGCTCGGAGATCGTCACGCCCGTGGGGCTCTGCAGCGACATGGTCAGCGAGACCTTGCCGTTCGCCACGGACTGCACGGGGACGGTGGTCCGGGTCGAGGACTGCGCCTGGACCTTGACCTCGATGTCGTTCTTCACGACGCGGAGCGCCGAGCTCGACGGCTGGACGCTCAGCCGCACGGTCACCGGGTAGTCGGATCGGTTGCGCACCGAGATCGGGAGCGAGGAGCGGTCGCCGAGGAGCGTCAGCGAGCTGGAGTTCGGGATGCTGACGGCCGAGGTCTGCTTCGTCCAGCGGCTCAGCTGCCGGTCGATCGCGACGGTGAGGTCCCCGGTGTCACCGCGCCACGCGTTCGAGGACAGCGCGAGCAGCGACAGGCGCGCGGGGGCTGTGATGTCCGCGGGTGCGTCGAGTGCTGTGGAGAACGACGACACCTCGCGCTCACCGTCCACGAGTCGGCGCAGCTGGTCGACGCGGTCGTCGCCGGCGGACGAGGACGCCAGGGTCAGCGACCCGGCGGAGGCCGCGGCAGCGCTGGAGAGGTCGGACGGCGACACCCACGCGGTGCTCTCGAGGGCGTCGAGCGCGCGGGAGAGCCGGTCGGAGTCGGTCGGCCACTCGCGACCGAGCGTCAGGAGGACCGGACTCGTCGCGGTGCCGGACCGGGCGGCGGTCGCCAGGGTGGCGGTCAGCTCGGCCATGTCGGTCGACCAGGTCTGCTCGTCCTTCGCCGTCGCGGCGTCGCGCAGCAGGGCGGACGCGCCCTGGTCGGCGACGAGCACGTGCTGGTCGCCGATCCGCTCGGAGGCGGCGATGGTGGTGTCCGCGCCGGCTGAGGTGTTGCCGCTCGACACGATCGTCGTCTCGGTGCCCGAGGCCGCGAGGGCCCCGAGGTCGTCCTGGGCGACGGTGCCCTCGACCGGCCATGACATCCCGCTCATCGACCACGGGAAGTCGAGGAGCGACCGGGTCGTGGGGAGCGTCGGCGTACCGGCGGCACCGTCGGTGGCCGTACCGGTCGGCTCGGTGCTCGGGGTCACGGTGTCCGTCGGTGTCGGGGTCGGGGTGTTCGGCGAGGTGGCACCGGGCGTGGTGTCGGGCGTGGCACCGTCGGTGGCCGTGGGGGTCGGGCTCGCGGTGACGGCGCCGGGGAAGTTCTCCTCCTCGACCTCTTGGTCGAGGGAGACCACACCCGGGGTCCCTTCGGCGCCCGCCTGGCGCAGGCCGCTGACGTCGGCGTCCGCGTAGGCGAGGGCGAACTTCTCGTTGCGCAGGGACTCGAGGCGCTGGAGCCAGGTCGCGGCCGACGTCGGCGCGTTCTCGCCGAGGAGCCGGATCGACGCGATGATCCGCGGGTCGACCGCGAGGGTGACGTTGTGGTCCTGGGCGGCGTCGAGCTGCTGGGTGAGCGTGCCGTCGACGGCGGTCGCGGCGGCCAGTTCGCTCGCGGTGAGGACCCCGTCGGTCGTCCGCGGGACCGTGACGGGCATCGCGACGGAGACACCGACCGGCGTCTGCTCGAAGTCCGGGTACCAGGTGATCGCGGAGCGGGCGACGGCCGAGGTGCTGCCCGCGGTGTAGTCCGCGGCGATGCGTCGGGCGCCGAACGAGGTGTACCCGCCGAGGCCGACGTTGCCGGGGACGATCGTCACCGTCTGCGTCACGGATCGGTGCGCCGGGACGGCCGGGACGTCAACCGAGTCCATCGGGGCGCCGAGGTAACCGGTCGTGGTGGTGTCGGCGAGCCAGTCGGACAGGACGTCCCGCGTGCTCACCGACCGGAAGATGTCGAGCTCGGCGGTTCCAGCGGGGACCTCGGTGTCGGTGTCGTTCGTGACGGTCACCGTGAGCTCGAGGTCCTGGTCGCGCTGGACGATCCCGCGGTTGGCGGGCGAGACGCTGACGGTGGTCTTCCCGGCGTCCGCGGCGGCCGGGTGGGCCGTCCGGGTCGTGACGGGCTGGGCGGTGGCCGCCCCTGCACCGTCGGTCGCGAGGGGCGTGACGACGACGCCGACGACGAGGGCCGTCGCGGCGGCGGCGAGCGTGGAGCGGAGGATGTGCATACAGGAGGACCAGGGGGTCGGTTCCGGCCGAGCACGAGTGTACGAGGGCTGAGCCATGACGATCCCGTGCGCACCGGGGTTGTGCAGAACTCGCGAGCACGCATCTGGGAGGATGAGGACCGTCATGCACTCCGTCGCCCAGGCCGTCGAACGTCTCGACGCACTCGCCGCCACCGAGCCCGTCGCCGTCCTCGCGCACGCCTTCGCCGAGGCCGGGCACGAACTCGCGCTCGTCGGGGGGCCCGTCCGGGACGCGTTCCTGGGGCGCCCGGTGACCGACCTCGACTTCACCACCGACGCGACCCCGGACGAGACGCTCCGCATCGTGGAGCCGATCGCGAGCGCCACGTGGGACGTCGGACGCCAGTTCGGCACGATCGCCGCCCGGATCCGGGGCGAGCAGGTCGAGATCACGACCTACCGCAGCGACGTCTACGACGGCGAGACCCGGAAGCCCGAGGTGGCGTTCGGCGACACCATCGAGGACGACCTGCTCCGCCGCGACTTCACGGTCAACGCGATGGCGCTCCGACTCCCCCAGCGCGAGCTCGTCGACGTGCACGGCGGGGTCGAGGACCTGCTCGCCGAGCGCCTGCACACCCCCCAGACGGCGGAGGTGTCGTTCCGCGACGACCCGCTGCGGATGATGCGGGCGGCACGGTTCACGGCGCAGCTCGGCTTCACCGTCTCGGACGAGGTCCAGCAGGCGATGACCGACCTGGCCGACTCGATCGAGATCGTCTCCGCCGAGCGCGTGCGGGACGAGCTCGTGAAGCTCCTGGACACCGCCGACCCGGTCCCCGGGATCCGGCTGCTCGTCGACACCGGGCTGGCCGAGCGGTTCCTGCCCGAGCTGCCGGCGATGCGCCTGGAGATCGACGAGCACCACCACCACAAGGACGTCTACGAGCACTCGCTGACGGTCCTGACCCAGGCGATCGGGTACGAGGCCGAGCGGCACGCGGGCGAGGCCCCGGACACCGTGCTCCGGCTCGCGGCGCTCCTGCACGACATCGGCAAGCCCGCGACCCGGAAGCTCGAACCCGGCGGCGCCGTGAGCTTCCACCACCACGACCTGGTCGGCTCGAAGCTCGTGAAGAAGCGGCTCCGGGCGCTCCGGTTCGACAACGACACCATCGCCGCCGTCGCGCGCCTGGTCGAGCTGCACCTGCGGTTCTTCGGCTACACCGAGGGTGCGTGGACCGACTCGGCCGTGCGGCGGTACGTCCGCGACGCCGGTCCCCTCCTCGAACGGCTGCACGAACTCACCCGCTCGGACGTCACCACCCGGAACCGGCGGAAGGCCGACCGGCTCGGGTTCGCGTACGACGACCTCGAGCAGCGCATCGCGGCGCTGGCCGAACAAGAGGAGCTCGACTCCATCCGTCCGGACCTGACGGGCGACGACATCATGCGGATCCTCGACATCCGACCCGGGCGCGCGGTGGGCGAGGCCTACCGGTACCTGCTCGAGCTCCGGATGGACGAGGGGCCCCTCGGCTCGGACGAGGCGGAAGCGCGCCTGCGCGCCTGGTGGGCCGACCGCGACGCGACCGCCTGACGGGGGCGAGCAGTTCTGCACAGCCGGTGGCGCGCCTCCAGGCCGTGGGCTAGGCTTGTGGGGTTGTCCGCGCGCTCCTGCGTGTCCGGACACATGCATCAACCCTCCTGCTCCGGGAACCGCCCGGAGCCGCCGAGACCAAAGGAGGTGGGTTCCGCATGCACCAGTACGAACTGATGGCGATCCTCGACCCCGAGATCGACGAGCGCACCGTCGCTCCCAGCCTGGACAAGTTCCTCGCGGTCATCCGCAACGACGGTGGCTCCGTCGACAACGTGGACGTCTGGGGCCGTCGTCGCCTGGCCTACGAGATCGCGAAGAAGTCCGAGGGCATCTACGCCGTCGTCGACTTCACCTCGACCCCCGAGGCCGCCAAGGAGCTCGACCGTCAGCTCGGCCTCTCCGAGGCCGTGCTCCGCACGAAGGTCCTCCGCGCCGAAGAGGCGATCGCCCAGGTCGCCGCGCAGAAGCAGCGCGACGAGGCCCGCGCGGCCCGCAAGGCCGCCAACGCGACCGCGAGCGCCGAGTAAGTCATGGCCGGCGAAACCGTCATCACGGTGGTGGGCAACCTCACCGCGGATCCCGAGCTGCGCTACACGCAGAACGGGCTCGCGGTGGCGAACTTCACCATCGCATCCACCCCTCGCACGTTCGACCGTCAGGCGAACGAGTGGAAGGACGGCGACGCGCTGTTCCTCCGTGCGAGCGTGTGGCGCGAGTTCGCCGAGCACGTGGCGGGCTCGCTGACGAAGGGCATGCGCGTCATGGCGCAGGGCCGTCTCCGTCAGCGCTCCTACCAGGACCGTGAGGGCCAGCAGCGCACGAGCATCGAGCTCGAGGTCGACGAGATCGGCCCGTCGCTCCGCTACGCGACCGCACAGGTCACCCGCGCTGCGGGTGGCTCCGGCGGCGGTCGTGGCCAGGTCGGGGGCGGCAATGCCTCCGGTGGTGGCCAGGGCGGCAACGGCGGCGGCTGGAACGGCAACAACAACGGCGGCGGTCAGTCGGACGCACCGTGGTCGCCCCAGGGCGGCCAGCAGGGTGGCAACGCACAGTCGAACGACGTGTGGAGCACCCCCGGTGGCTCGTACGACGACGAGACCCCGTTCTGATCCTCAGCGGTCTGACGGACACACAACTTCTTCTTCTCTAAGGAATCACAATGGCTGGAAAGAGCACCGGCGACCGCCGGAAGCCTCGCGGCAAGGGTGGCAAGAACGCCGCTCCCGCGAAGTCGATCAAGGTCGGCGTCATCGACTACAAGGACGTCGCGACCCTGCGCAAGTTCATCTCGGAGCGTGGCAAGATCCGCGCCCGTCGCATCACCGGCGTCTCCGTCCAGGAGCAGCGCCTCATCGCCCGTGCCGTGAAGAACGCCCGTGAGATGGCGCTCCTCCCCTACGCCGGCTCCGGCCGCTGATCGGAGGAGTTCACATGTCGAAGCTCATCCTCACCCACGAGGTCTCCGGCCTCGGTTCCGCCGGTGACGTCGTCGACGTCAAGAACGGCTACGCCCGCAACTACCTCATCCCCCAGGGCTTCGCTGTCGCGTGGTCCAAGGGCGGCGAGAAGCAGGTCGAGTCGATCCGTGCGGCCCGTGCCGCTCGCGAGCTCGCCACCATCGAAGAGGCCCAGGACCTCAAGATGAAGCTCGAGAACGCGACCATCAAGCTGACCGTCAAGGCCGGCAAGGACGGTCGTCTGTTCGGCTCCGTGCGTCCCGCGGACGTCGCTGACGCCGTGCAGGCGCAGGGCGTCGGTTCGCTGGACAAGCGCAAGGTCGAGGTCCCCGCGACCATCAAGACCGTCGGTGACCACGAGGCCACCGTGCGTCTGCGCGAGGACATCACCGCGGTGATCTCCCTGCAGGTCGTCGCCGCCAAGTAAGGCACGCACCAACCGTCGAAGGGCGGGTCCCCGTGAGGGGGCCCGCCCTTCGTCGTGTCTGCTCCGGGTCGCGTCGGTCGTCGGTTCGGCTGGCTGGCTTCCAGGTTCCGGGGTCCCGCTTCCGGCGTTCCGGCCTGGAGGCGCGCGGTGCGTCCGTCCCGTGGCTCGCGCTGGGCTGACGGGTTACCGTTCAGGCGCTGCTGCGGATGCTGGGAGCAGCCCGAGAACGCTGCCCACAGGTGGCCCGTTGTCAAGTCGTTCTGCACACCCGAAGCGGGGTGCAGAGCAACCTTCAACGTGTACTCGAACCCCACTTGTCCACACACGGTGTGGAACAGGAAATCCCAGGTCAATCCGTCGAACATGCGTTCGGGTGCGCACTTATCCCCACGTCTGTCCACAGTTGTCCACACGAACTTCCGGCGTGTTCGCCACCGTTTCCACAGAGTTGTCCACAGGGCTGTTTGCTGGGGATAACTCTGTCCCCGTAGCTTGGCCCAGCGACTCGGCGATCCCGGGGGATGTCGGTCGCTCGGGGTAGGAAACCAGTGGGGCGGGCACCGTCCCGAACCGTCGCAGACCAACAGGGAGTCCGTGTGTCGATCGCGCACCTCGATCCGTCCCCGCAGGACATGGCCGACCGTGGGACGGAGCGGACGCCGCCGCACGACCTGCTCGCCGAGCAGTCGACGATCGGCGGCATGCTGCTGTCGAAGGACGCCGTCGCCGACGTCATCGAGACCGCTCGCGGGGTCGACTTCTACATCCCGAAGCACGAGGTCATCTTCGACGCGATCCTGTCGCTGTACTCGCACGGCGAGCCCACCGACGTCATCGCCGTCACCGACGAGCTGACGAAGACCGGTCTGCTGTCCCGCGCCGGCGGCGCCGAGTACCTGCACAGCGTCACGAGCATGGTGCCGACCGCGGCGAACGCCGGGTACTACGCCGCGATCGTCGCCGAGAAGGCCGTCCTGCGCCGCCTGGTCGACGCCGGGACCCGGATCGTGCAGATGGGCTACGCGTCCGAGGGCGAGGTCACCGACCTCGTCAACAGCGCGCAGGCCGAGGTCTACAACGTCGCCGGCGGCGTGCAGACCGAGGACTACGTCCCGCTCACCGACGCCATCGGCGCCGCAATCGACGAGATCGAGGCCGCGAAGGGCCGCGACGGGCAGATGACCGGCGTCCCGACCGGGTTCAGCGGGCTCGACGCCCTGACGAACGGCTTCCACCCCGGGCAGCTCATCATCGTCGCCGCACGACCCGCACTCGGCAAGTCGACGCTCGCACTCGACCTGTGCCGTGCGGCCGCGCTCAAGCACGACCAGACGGCCGCGTTCTTCTCGCTCGAGATGGGTCGCGCCGAGATCGCGATGCGTCTGCTCTCCGCCGAGTCGAGCGTGCCGCTGCAGAACATGCGCAAGGGCACCGTGGACTCCCGCGACTGGACGACCATCGCGCAGACCCGCGGGCGGATCAACGACGCCCCGTTCTTCATCGACGACTCCCCCAACATGACCCTCGTCGAGATCCGGGCGAAGTGCCGCCGGCTCAAGCAGCAGCACAACCTGAAGCTCGTCGTCATCGACTACCTGCAGCTGATGACCTCGGGCAAGAAGGTCGAGAGCCGCCAGCAGGAGGTCTCGGAGTTCTCGCGTGCGCTGAAGCTCATGGCGAAGGAGCTCGGCGTGCCCGTGATCGCACTGTCGCAGCTGAACCGTGGTCCCGAGCAGCGTGCGGACAAGAAGCCGATGATCTCGGACCTGCGTGAGTCCGGGTCGATCGAGCAGGACGCCGACATGGTGATCCTGCTCCACCGTGAGTCGGCGTACGAGAAGGACAACCCGCGGCAGGGTGAGGCGGATCTCATCGTGGCGAAGCACCGCAACGGGCCGACGGACACGATCACGGTGGCGTTCCACGGGATGTTCTCTCGGTTCGTGGACATGCCGCAGTGAGTGTTGTTGTCGTGTCCCGGAGGGGGATGCTTTGGAGGTTTTCTTCGCAGATTGGGCGGTTTTTGGTTCGGCAGTCGCAAACTTGGCGACCAGCGGCTCAGCGGTTCCGCTCGTATTCGTTACGAGTCGGGCGAACGAGGTCTGCATCGGGCACTGGGACGCGGCTGGCGTAGTTGAGGTCCAGGCGGCGCCGTTGCTCCAGCGCGACCGATGATTACCAGTGGCCCTCGGGATGTCGACCGTCATCGGTAGACTCCTGAGTACAAACAGAGCCCCGATCGGCTAGTTCGAGAATGGCTCTCAAATCGCAGATCGGGGCTGAGGTGTCCGGGAAGACTCCTCGACCTTAGAGGTTCGATGACCTCTACGCCAGTCCGCTGTTCGGCGGACGGCGTGCTTCTGCGCAACCCCAAGTAGGAGGTAAGCAGATGAGCAAGACCGGGAAGCCCAGCAGGACGGCGAAGCCGTCGAAGCAGGCCCTGTCGAAGGCAGGCCGGACTCTCGCATCAGACGGGTCGTCCAAGACGGCGAAGTCGAACGCGGGCTCGACGCTCGGGAAGGGCTAGTCCCTCCGGGGTGGCGTGACCTTGAGCACGCCACCCCTCTGCTTCCCCTGCTCGTCCCGCGGTAGCGCGGGGAGAGGAGCTGCAATGAGCAGCATGAAGTTCAGGTTTGACAAGAAGGCGTTGGGCCGCGCAGTTGGCAAGCAGATCGACGCTGCTGTGAAGGACATCTCGGCGGAGCGCAACGCTGACATGAAGCGGCTAGAAGCCGAGTTCGGCGGGAAGCCGGTCGAGGTCATCAAGCCGGCGCTTCGTCGCGCATTTCAAAAGGACGGCGGCTCGCTCACTGAGGCGGAACTGACCAAGTACGCGGAAGCCATCCGCGACGGCGTGCAGATCCGATTCCGACCGGGCCAGACTCGCTGGTGAGGTAACCCAGGCTGGGGTCGCTGACCCCAGCCTGGGTGCTCAACCAAGCCCTACAGGGGGACACAGGTAAAACCGTCCAACGTGCGCTTGAACCGGCCGCCCAAGCGTCTAGCCGTGGCTCGCAGCGGAGCGGGCCAGTTGAGTTGATTGTCAGCATCTTCTGACGAGGAGCCGTCGTGCCCACTACGCTCGCTAGGGGAAGAGGGCGAGACCGAGATGAGCGAGCTGATCACTGCGCTGACTGAAGCCGGAATTCCTGCATGGGGCCAGCTTGCGATCATCGTAGGTACGCCGTTGCTTGTCGGCGTGATTGGATCCTCTTGGGTCACGCAACTCGTCGTGGGCAGTCACGAGCAGCGTGCCCGTCTGAGCGAGCGAAAGTTTGCAGACACCTCCGCCGCCGCGAAAGCCCTCCGGAAGTACCGTGCCGCTGTTCTCACCTACGCCAATGAAATTCCGGGCACCACCCCAGACCACGAGCGTGACGAACGGCTCGCTGTCCTTGGTAGTGACGTACTTGTCCAATGCACCATGGTGAAGGCGGGCGCACTGCTGGACGACACGGAGCTGTATTTGCAGACGGCGGAGTTGGTGGCGGCGCAGGACCCCCTCACCGGAACCGAGAACGAACTTTCAGCGTTTCGGACGCTGCTGACCGACGTAGCTATGGAGCGCAAGAAGGCCTAGCTGCTTGGGCGGCCGCTCCGTTGACCTAGAAGGCTCCCTGGACTTATGTCTGGCTACGACAAAGATTTTGGAGCGACGCCTAGACGGGAGCGAGGTCGTTCCGGTCGCCCACGCGGACACTGATGCTGCCACGTCGAGACGCGGAGTCGCGCACCTGCCGCTGAAATTCCTCGGGCGCGGCAAGAAGAACGATCTCAGCGGTACCACGTTCCTTCAGCGCGCGAACCAGTTCGTCAGCGAACGACACCGTCGACGTGGACAACGCACGACCCAGGAGGACGACCGAGTCGTCATGAAGGTCCGCCGGGAGCTGTTCGACCAGCCTGTCTGCCGCTTCCCGCGTACCAACGAGGCGAGGAAGAGCGATCCTTTGCGTCATGCTCCTACCTCCGTTGTCGATCCCACAGACGTCTGTACCACAGTGAACCACACCAACTTCCCTGCATGATGATCATTTCTTGCGTGTGAGCGGGATCGCACCTTCGAGTACTGAGCCGCGCAGCTTGATCGCGTACGTCTCACTTCTGGTGCGTCCGGTCGCGAAGACGGTGTGGCTGCCGGAGCCAGACCGTAGGTGAAGCGTCGCGTTGATCCCCCGGAACCGTTGAACCATCTCGTGCAGTCCGTAGCCCCGCGCCGCATCATCGGTTCCACTGACCCCGGCCTGCAAGGCCATAGCAAGGGCGGCGGCATCGGACTCGGGGGACCGGTGAGACAGCGACTTGCGGAAACCTCGGCCAGCGTCTGCCACGGCGAACCGAAGCACCTGACCCCGGTGTGTCTTCTGCGCGGCCATGTATCCACGACTCTGACCTGAGTGATATCCCACATTTTCCCCCATCGCCGCAAGCGCCGTGTAGATGACAGCAGCGGCATCCGGGTCGATCGGGTCGACCTGGGTCCACACATGACGAGCGAGGGTCTCGACGCCGTCCGCGGTGTCGAAGGACTCCACTGGAATCAGGTTGTCTCCGACGTCGTGCTCGCGCACCGAGGGGAGGTCGTGCTTCGCGCCGACTTCGTCCAACACTGAACCAAGCCTGGCGCGAGAAACATAGTTTGCGACATCGGAGTTCGTAGGGCGGAGCACCTCCACCTGACGACCCTTCCGAGCAGCTCGCTGAGCAAAACTCGCAACGGCTACGAGTCCGGCCGGTGTCACGAAAGAAGCATGACCAAGGTCGATCGTCGCAACTTCATCGTGAACCGCGGGCTTAAGCGCGCGATGCAGAGAGCCACTGTCGAGCGCGCCCGCGACGGCTCGGAAGTCCTGCACTCAGCTGCTCTCCCCACGCCGCTAGTGACGCGACCTCAACAGCTTAGACGTACTGTACAGATCCATTGGCGCGATGAGACGGGCGAGTCTCACCGGGCCGCGACCAGATCACGCAGCCAACGGACGCGTGCCATCGCTAACGTGGTTTGTCCTCAGCGTGCAGGCGAGGTGAGGAGAGCAGCGACGGACTCGAGGGCACCGGGCACGAGGGAGAAGTAGGCCCAGGTGCCGCGCTTCTCGCGGTGCAGGATGCCGGCGTCAACGAGCACCTTGAGGTGGTGCGAGACGGTCGGCTGGGACAGGCCGAGCGGTTCCTGCAGATCGCAGACGCACGCTTCCGCGCCCTCGTGAGCGGCAACCATCGAGATCAGCCGCAAGCGCGCCGGGTCTGCGATCGCCTTCAACGACTTCGCCAGGACCTCCGCGGACTCCTGCGTCATCGCTTCCGTCGTGACGGGCGAGCAGCATGCGGTGACGTCTTGGATGGGGAGCAGCTCGATGGTCGTCATCGAACCATCGTCCCACGTCGTTCGATGCACGTCTATATTTGCGCTCATCGATATCGACGTGCTTCGATGTTCCTGCTCGACTTCCGATCGATCTGTGAAGGACCGACCCGATGACTCACCTTGTTGCCGTTGGGGGCAGTGACGCCGGCATCGCCGCGGCGCTGCGCGCCCGTGAGCTGGACCCATCGACCGATGTGACCGTGGTCCTCGCCGACGAGTTCCCGAACTTCTCCATCTGCGGCATCCCCTACTGGGTCTCCGGCGACGTCGCCACGGAAGCGTCCCTCGCGCACCGCACCCGCGGAGACCTCGAAGCCGCCGGAATGACCGTTCGCTCCTCCAGCTGGGCTTCCGCCGTCGACGTCGACCGCCGACTGCTGAGCGTGACCGGCCCCTCCGGCGAGGAGCAGATCGCCTACGACGAACTGCTGATCGGGACCGGCGCTGAGCCGGTCCGCCCGGCCGGGATCCCGTTCGGAGAGCCCGGGATTCACCTGCTGCACTCGATGACCGACGCGGAGCAGGTCGTCGCCGCCCTGGAGCTCCTACCTGCCGGGAGCCGCGTCGCGGTCGTCGGCGCCGGGTACATCGGTCTCGAGATGACCGAGGGGCTCGTCGCCCGCGGGTTCGACACGACGCTGATTCAGCGCGGACCGGAAGTGCTCTCCACTCTCGACCCGGAACTCGGGTCCCTGGTCACCGCGGAGGTCCGTCGGCACGGCGCGACTGTGCTGACCGGTGCGACCGTCACCGGCATCACCCCGGCCGGAGGCGGGCAGTGGCGGGTGATGACGACGACAGCCGCTGGGGATGCGGAAGGGACGTTCGCGCTCGTGGTTGTCTGCGTCGGCGTGCGACCGGTGTCGGACCTCGCGGCCGCAGCGGGTGCGCAGCTCGGGCAGGCTGGCGCGATCGTCGTTGACGAGCAGATGCGGACCGGGGTGCCGCATGTGTGGGCGGCGGGTGACTGCGTCGTGACGCATCACCGGCTCCTCGGTACGACGTGGCTGCCGCTCGGGACAACGGCGCACAAGCAGGGCCGCGTCGCCGGGGAGAACATGCTCGGGGGGTCTCGGAACTTCGCCGGTTCGGTGGGGACGCAGGTGGTGAAGGTGTTCGACCTCGTCGCCGCCCGCACCGGCCTCCGCCACCACGAAACCGCACCGTTGGACGTGTCCCCGTTGACCCGGGTGACGGTCGCGGATGACCACAAGCGGTACTACCCGGGTGCGGTGCCACTGACGATCAGCGTCACCGGCGACCACACGTCCGGCCGGCTCCTCGGCGCGCAGATCGTCGGGGAACGGTCTGCGGAGATCAGTAAGCGCATCGACACGTACGCCACCGCCCTCCACGCCGGCCTCTCGGTGGACGACGTGATCGACTTGGATCTCAGCTACACGCCGCCGCTCGGGTCCCCGTGGGATGCCGTTCAGGTCGCCGCGCAGGGCTGGGAGCGCGCCGCCGCGGCAGCGAACCAGGCTGGGGTGGGCGTCTGATGGTGCTGGCTGTGGTCGCTGCGGCGATCTTCGTCGCGACGCTGGTGGTGGTGATCTGGCAGCCCAAGGGCTTCCCGATCGGCTACACCGCCCTCATCGGCGCGGTCCTCGCCCTCGCGACGACCGTCGTTGGGCTCGGGGACGTGCCGACGGTGGTCGGGATCGTGTGGAACGCGACGCTGACGTTCGTCGCGGTGGTGCTGATCTCGTTGATCCTCGACGAGGCCGGCTTCTTCGAGTGGGCCGCACTCCACGTCGCCCGGTGGGGTCGCGGGAACGGTCGGCTGCTGTTCGTGCTGATCGTCGGTCTCGGCGCGGTCATCGCGGCAGTGTTCGCCAACGACGGGGCCGCGCTGATCCTCACCCCGATCGTCGTCGGGATGCTCCGCGCGCTGAACATGCCGGCGAAGGCGGCGCTGGGGTTCATCCTCGCCACCGGGTTCATCGCCGACACCGGCAGCCTGCCGCTGGTGGTGTCGAACCTGGTCAACATCGTCTCCGCCGATTACTTCGGCCTCGGATTCGCCGAGTACGCAGCCGTCATGGTGCCCGTTGGCATCGTGTCCGTGCTGGCGTCCCTCGGGATGCTGCTGGCGTACTTCGGCCGGTCGATCCCGAAGCGGTACGACGTCCTCGCCCTCACCCGGCCCGCCGCCGCGGTGAAGGACCGAGCGACGTTCCACGCCGGCTGGGTGGTCCTCGTCGTGCTGCTGGTCGGCTACTTCGCCGCCGATCCGCTCGGGGTGCCCCTCGCCGCGGTCGCGGGTATCGGCGCGGTCGTGATCGTGCTCGTGGCCGCCCGGCAACCCGCGTTCCTCTTCGCCCGCCAGACCGCGTCCCCGGTCCTCGTGACCACCGGCGGCACCGCCACCGCCACCGCCGGCAGCGGTGGCGCCGGTGGCGGGTCGGGGCGGGTGATTCCGGTGTGGAAGACGATCCGGGAGGCGCCGTGGCAGATCGTGCTGTTCTCGATCGGCATGTACCTCGTCGTGTACGGGCTGCAGAACCAGGGCCTCACCGACTACCTCGCCCGCCTGTTCGACGTGTTCGGGGACCACGGGGCCCTCGTCACCGCGCTCGGGGTCGGGTTCGTGATCGCGATCCTCGCGTCGCTGATGAACAACATGCCGACGGTGCTGATTGCCGCCCTCGCGATCGGCGGAGCCGGCGCGACCGGGCTGACCCATGAGGTGATGATCTACGCCAACGTCATCGGTTCCGACCTCGGCCCGAAGATCACTCCGATCGGGTCGCTGGCGACGCTGCTGTGGTTGCACGTGCTCGACCGGAAGGGCATCCACATCGGCTGGGGGCAGTACTTCCGCACCGGCATCGTGCTGACCGTCCCCGTCCTCGCCATCACACTCGCCGCCCTCGCCGGCTGGCTCACCCTCATCCGATGACCACCCGAACCGAGAGCACCACCATGACCGCGACCCCCACGATCCTGTTCGTCTGCGTCCACAACGCTGGCCGCTCTCAGATGGCCGCCGGCTACGCCCAGGCCCTCGGCGGCGACCGCGTCCAGGTCCTCTCCGCAGGCTCCGCGCCGAAGGACCCGATCAACCCCATCGCGATCCAGGCGATGGCGGAGGACGGCATCGACATCGCCGGGAACCAGCCGAAGATCCTCACCACCGACGCTGTCCGCGAGTCCGACGCGGTGATCACGATGGGCTGCGGCGACGCGTGCCCGATCTTCCCCGGCAAGCGGTACGAGGACTGGGAACTCACCGACCCCGCCGGGAAGGGCATCGACGACGTCCGCCCCATCCGCGACGAGATCAAGACCCGCGTGCAGGCGCTCCTGGCCGAGCTGCTGCCCACCGAAGCATCCGCCTGACCATCGGAAGGACCCTGACCATGACGCTCACCCTCACCGTCCCACCCCGTGCTGACGCGGACCGCCTGACCGGGCTGCCCGTCGCTATCATCGGCGCTGGCCCGGTCGGGCTCGCAGCCGCCGCGCACCTGCTCGAGCAGGGCCTTCCGGTCGTCGTCTACGAAGCCGGCGACCAGGTCGGTACGAGTGTGCGTGTGTGGGGGCACACGCGCCTGTTCTCCCCGTGGCGGTACGTCATCGACGACGCCGCCCGACGGATCCTCGAACCCACCGGCTGGACCGTGCCCCGCCGGTCGTCGCTGCCGACCGGGCACGACCTCGTCGCCCAGTACCTCGAACCCCTCGCCCAGACGCCGGAGCTGGCACCGGCGATCCGGTACGGGGTCCACGTGGAGGCGGTGTCCCGGCAGGGCATGGACCGCACCCGCTCCACCGGCCGCGCCGACACCCCGTTCCTCCTTCGCCTCCACACGAGCGACGGCGTCGAGGACGTCACCGCCCGCGCGGTCGTCGACACCTCCGGCACGTACACGTCCCCGAACCCGCTCACCGCCGCCGGCCTCGCACCCGCCGCGAACCTCGGCGACCGGGTCGTGCACGCCCTCCCGGACGTGCTCGGCGCGGACCGGGCACGGTTCGCCGGGAAGCGGGTCCTCGTCGTCGGCGCCGGCCACTCGGCAGCGAACACGCTCATCAAGCTCGCCGCCCTCGCCAAGGACGAACCCGGCACGACGCTGCTGTGGGCGATCCGAAACGCCGGCACCGCCCGCCTCGGCGCGGACGCTGCCGACGGGCTCGCCGCACGCGGGCAGCTCGGCTCCAACGTGCACGGCCTCGTCGAGTCCGGGCACATCGAACGGCTCGCCTCGTTCGAGATCGACGACGTCCGCCCCGACGGCGACCAGGTCACCGTCACCGGCCGCCGTGCCGGGGATCCGTTCACGGTGACGGTCGACGTTGTGGTGAACGCGACCGGGTTCCGGCCCGACCTCGACATGCTCCGCGAGATCCGCCTCGGCCTGGACGACATCGTCGAAGCGCCTCGGGCGCTGGCACCACTGATCGACCCGAACCTGCACTCCTGCGGCTCCGTCCCCCCGCACGGTGTCGCGGAGCTGGCGCACCCGGAACCGAACTTCTTCATCGCCGGGATGAAGTCCTACGGCCGCGCACCCACGTTCCTGCTCCTCACCGGCTACGAGCAGGTCCGCTCCATCGCCGCGGAACTCGCCGGCGACCACCAGGCCGCCCGCGACGTGCAGCTCGTCCTCCCCGAGACCGGCGTCTGCACAACCGACATCGGCGGCTCATCCTCCTGCGACGTCCCCACGACGACCGCAGTGTCCGAGGGGTCGTCGTGCTGCGCCGCACCCGCGCCGGCCGCTCTGCCCGCCAGCAGCTCCTGCTGCACGAACTGAACCGGCCCGACATGACCGACAAGCCCACCGTGCTGTTCATCTGCAAGCACAATGCCGGCCGCTCCCAACTCGGCGCAGCCCTCCTCGAACTCGCAACCCCAGACCGCTACACCGCCACCTCCGCCGGCATCGCCCCCGCCGACGAGGTGAACCCGTCGATCGCCGCGACCGTCGCGGAACTCGGCCTCGACATCAGCAACCGAACCCCGCGGAAGGTCACCCCAGAACTGCTGGATCAGGCCGACGTCGTCGTGCTGATGAAGCCCGGCCTCGACCTGCCCGCGACACCTCGCGGGAAGGTGTTGCAGTGGTCGCTCCCGGACCCGGACTCCTGGTCCCCCGACGACGTCCGCCCCATGCGCAACGCCGTCGCCGCCCGCATCCAGGACGAGCTCCTGCACCCATGACCGACAACACCCCGGTCACCGTTCGGCCGATGACCGCCGCCGACTGGCCCAGTGTCGAGACGATCTACCGAGAGGGCATCGCAACCGGAAACGCAACGTTCGAGGCGGAACCGCCAAGCTGGGAAGCATTCGACGCCGGCAAGCTGCCCGAGCACCGGTTCGTCGCCGTCGCCGGCGACGAGGTCCTCGGCTGGGTGGCGGTCTCCCCGACCTCCACCCGGCCGGTGTATCGGGGCGTCGTCGAGCACTCGGTGTACGTCGCCGCCACAGCGCGCGGCCGCGGCGTCGGACACCTGCTCCTCGACGCGCTCATTGCGTCGACGGAGGCCGCTGGGATCTGGACCATCCAGTCCGGGATCTTCCCCGAGAACACCGCCTCCCGAGCCCTCCACGGCCGCCACGGGTTCCGCGAACTCGGCACCCGAGAACGCATCGGCCTCATGACGTTCGGGCCGTGGACCGGGCAGTGGCGCGACAACGTCCTCGTCGAACGCCGAAGCCCGCGCGCCGGTTCCTGAGCAGGAGCGGCACGCCCCGATCCGCACGCTTGCAGGTACGTTCCAAAACCCGCTATGCTGTGGCATGCGTCATTAGTGCGCGCAAAAAGCCAGTCCATCGGACTGGCTTTCGTCATGTCCGGCCCGGACCGTAGGCTGGAACCGCTCGGAACGACTCTGCCCTCAGCGCAGCACCCGAGCAACACGAACAGGCCGGACCCGTCAGGGCCGGCCTTTTCCATGCCCTCAACGCGCGAGCACCCAGCAAGCCGACCGCTCGGCGCATAGGGGTACTAAGCGCCCACCGGGCGCTCGCGTCGGCTTCCGACGCTCTAGACCCCCGCTCACGACGAGCGGGCTGGCCACACGGCCAAACCCGAAGGAGGCAACATGCCCATCACCGACACCACGGTGGACATGCTGACGGCCTTCGGCGGCACCACCCTGACCGGCATCATCGCGGTCGTCCTCCCCGTGCTCGGCTTCCTCCTGCGCAAGCAGGTCACGGAGCTGGTTAAGCAGGTCGTGGACGTCATCGACGACCGCACGCTGGCCAAGGACCCCGAGCGGGCACGCATCGTCGCAGAACTGCGGCGAGCCCGTCTCGGGAACAAGTAGCCGCCGAAAAACGCCAGCCCTCATTCGGGAAGGAGAGCTCTGCCCTCCCCCGTATCGATAGAGGTGCCTTCTACGAGACTCAACACGACACCCTGTCGTCTCAATAGCCGATTGTCAACCGGACGGCACCTCTGTCGCCAACTGCTCGCCATGCCCCACCCACGTCTGAAACGGCACGACCGATCGATAGGGGCAGCGATGCTGAATCTGCAGTTCCTTGCGCCG